>SHBB01000301.1 GCA_004213565.1 Sandaracinaceae bacterium | reverse complement strand
GCTCGCGGCGGCCGCGCGCGAGGCCGGCGCGCGCCTCTACGAGCACGCGGCCGTCACCCGCGTGCGCGGCAAGGAGCACATCGAGCTCGCGAGCGGCGCGGAGGTGCGCGCGGACCGCGTCGTGCTCGCGACCCACACCCCGGTCGGCGTCGATCCGCTCCAGACCGAGGTCGCGCCTCATCGCTCGTACGCGCTCGCCTTCCGCCTCGCCTCCGGCGCGCCGCCTCCCGCCCTCTACTGGGACACGGAGGAGCCCTACCACTACATCCGCTCGCACGACGGCCTCGTCATCGCGGGCGGCGCGGACCACAAGACCGGCCACGACGACCCGGCCGAGGCCGAGGCGCGGCTCGAGCGGTGGGTCCGAGCCCGCTTCGACGTGGGCGAGATCGTCCACCGCTGGTCGTCTCAGGTCTACGAGCCGATCGACGGCCTCCCTTTCATCGGCGAGAGCCTGCTCGGGCGCGACGTGTGGGTCGCGACCGGCTTCAGCGGCGACGGCCTGGTGTGGGGGACGTTCGCCGCGCAGGTCCTGGCGGCGCGCTTGACCGGTCAGGAGCACCCCTACGCGCGGCTCCTCGACGCGCGGCGCGTCGACGTCAAAGCGGGGACGAAGGACTTCCTGAAGGAGAACGCGGACGTCGCCAAGCGCTTCGTCGCCGACCGGCTCGGCGCCCTCCGGCAAGGCGACCCCGAGTCGGTCGGCCCCGGCGAGGGCGCGGTGCTGCGGCTCGGGCGCAAGTTCGTCGCGGTGCATCGAGACGCCTCGGGCGCCCTCCACCAGCGCGAGGCGGTGTGCCCTCACCTGGGGTGCGTCGTGAGCTGGAACGGGGTCGAGGGCTCGTGGGACTGCCCCTGCCACGGCGCCCGCTACGACGCGCAGGGGGAGGTCCTCGAGGGCCCGAGCACGCGCGGGCTGAAGCCCCGAGAGCACTGAAGCTCGGGAGTCAGCCTCGCTGTCGACGGACCGCGTCCTCTGCTGCGCGCACGCCGGCGCGCGCGAGCTCCGGGACGGTGACCTCACCCATGTCGCCTCGCTCGAGGAAGGGCTTCAGGCGAGGCAGCAGCGCGACGTACGCGAGCGCGCCGACCATCATCCCGGCGATCCCGAGCATGGCGTCTCGCTGACCCTCCCCCGCTGCGGTGACGGTGGTCCCGGGGCAGTAGCCGAGCGCCGCGAGGCCGACCCCGAACAGCGCGCCGCCCGTCACGACGCCGAGCGCGAGCGGCTTGATCTTCGGCTCGACCCTCCCGGCTCGGCCGAGCGCGTAGGTGCCGAGCCCGCCGACCACGCTGGCGGTCCCCATGATCTTGGCGACCCTCCACTGGTCGAACCGAAGCGCGTCGACGATCTCGACCCGCTTCGCCGCCCGACCTTTCTGAAGCAGGAAGCCGAACGCCAGCCCCGTGCCGAGGCCCGACGCGAGCTTCATCGGAGACGCGATCTTCATTTCTTCCTCCCGAACAGCGAGAGCGCGGTGGCCGCCCCCGAGGCGAACATCACGGCGGTGAAGGCCCAGCTCGACGCCGCGAGCTGCATCGTGCCGCTGATCCCGTGGCCGCTGGTGCACCCCTTCGCCATGCGGGCGCCGAACATCATCGACGCGCCGCCCAGGACCGCGGAGGCCGCGCGCCCGAGGCCGCTCGAGGTGGATCTCCGCGGGGACCACACGGGCGGCTGCTCCCGCGCTCCGGACAGCACGGCGCTAGCGAGACTGCCGAGGAGGACGCCGCCCACCAGGGCGGTCTCCCACCCCAGCTCCGCCTCGTCGCCTCCGGCCTCCCGGTAGCGCTTCGCCGTCTCCGGGCTCACGACCTCGGTCGCGCCCGCGGCGAGCTTCTCGAAGGCCGAGGACACCCCCAGCGGCCGCTTCAGCGTGGCCATGGAGACGATCTCGAGCAGGCCGATCCCCGCCCCGACCGCATAGGGCCCCCAGCTCTCGTCGGAGAGCGCGCTCATCGGTCGCCTCCGGTCGGCTCACTCGAAATGGTTCGGGTCACACGGGTCTCCTTTCCGTACGGCGTCACCGAGATCCCGAGCAACGCCCGCGCCAAGGGCGCGGCCGCGAGGGGCAGACGGCACGGGGCGTCTCGAATCGCCACGGGTGGGTCGACTCCGCTCGCGGACACGTCCTCGCCGAGCTCCCCCTAGCCGAGGCGCCTCCAAGCACGAGGAGCGCTGCGCTGGAGCTCTCTCGAGGTCGACGGCGCGCCGGACGCGGCGACGGTGGTGTCGGTCGAGGTCGCGCCGGGCACCTACGCCGGCAGGGGGACCAGGGCGACGAGCCGCTCCGTCCCGAGCACGTCGTGCGTCGCCCCATGCGCTGGGACGCGGCGGCGTTCGAGCTCACGCCCGCCCAGCTCTGAGGTCACGCCAACGCGCGCGCCGGGGAACGAGGGAACCGAGCGCCCGGCCGAGAGCGCGGCCGAGATACCCGAAGGTGTCGACACGCCTCGCGTCCCTGGTGCCCGCCGAGTCAGGAGCGAAGGAGCGAGGCCGGCTCGGTCAGGTACGCGAGCTCGAGGTCGGGGGTCCAGCCGTACGTCGCTCGAGGGGCCGCGGCGCGGGCGCGCTCGACCATCTCGGCCTCTCTCCCGGGGATCAGCTCGAGCGGGAGCCGAGATCCGTCCCGGAGCCCGACCCGGAGCGTCGGCTTGCCGGTCTTCTGCGTGTGCGCGTCGCGGCTCTGCTCGAGGAAGAGCCAGGTGACCTCACCGGGCGAGCGCAGCGCGACCAGCGCGGGGTGCGAATCGGGGCTCCTCAGGCCCTCCCACGCCAGCAGGCCCGCCAGCAAGACGCAGAACCCGACCAACGAGTAGAGCACCACGTAGCCGACAGTCTCCGTGGGCGAGGGGAGCAGGAACGCCAGCGCCGCGAGGACGAGCGGCACGAGCGCCCCGAAGAGCAGGCGTCGCTTGGCCTTGCGTACCAACTCCACGAACGGGGTGAGGTCAGCCGACATGCGCGCCCTCGCGGGAGAGCCAGGCCATGAGCTCGGCCCGCGTCCTCTCCCCCATGATCACCAGCTGGCTCTTGCCCGAGCGCAGCTCGAACGTGAGCGCCGGGGTCCGTCCTCCACGGCCGACGATGACCGTCGGGATCAGGCGGACGATGTCCTCGGGCCGGGAGCGAAGCGCGACCACCAGTGGGTGATCCGGGAGCGAGCGAAGCCGCGCCGTGGTCCAGACCGCCCCGAGGAGCGAGACGGCGGTGAAGATGCCGAAGAGCACCAGCGGAGGGCCGACGTCGTCGAGCGTCGCGGCGCCGTCGAAGAACACCGCCGCGAGCAGCGCGAGGCCACCACCGCAGAGCAGAAGGCCGAGCACGGCGAAGATGCGCAGCGTCTTCGGGGTCTTCGCCATCTCGGCGGCGATGAATTCCGAGAGCACTCTTTGCCGGTCGACGTCCATGTCGCCTCAGTACGCCACGCTCCCCGTCGACCTTCCCACACGACGCCAGCGGTTATCGAGCCGCTTGGGCGCGTCAGTCCTGACGGCTTCGGGCCCGTGCGCAGGACCCGAACTGGAGTCGGCGACAACCAACCGCTGTTCGGGGTGACTCAGCGGGTCCTCGTCAGATACACGGACTGCAACCTGGCTCGCGGTGCCACTCCAGGTCGATGGGACCGAGACCTTCGTGGGATGTCGGTACTGTGGTCTCTCCAACACGGTCGAACGTGGCTCGCGAGCGACTCCGAGTGGTCACCCGCCCTCCGTCACGGCCAGAGGCGTCAGACCCGCGGGTTCCGGATCGCGGCCAGCGTGCTGCGCGCGGGCCGCAGCGCGGCGTAGACGCCCAGGAGCAAGAAGAAGACGCCCGCGAGGAGCGAGCACGCGGCGGGGAGCAGCCCGATCGGCGCTTCGGCCAGGATGGCGCTGACCGCGAGGAAGACGCCGAGCCCGGTGACGACGACGCCGAACCCGCCGGCGATCGCGGCGCCGACCGCCATGCCGACCGTGCGGCCGAGGCTGTCGGTCGAGAAGGTCGCGCCGCACGCCATGCACTCGTAGTCGTACGACTTGCCGTCGTCGTACGTGCCGAGCTGGTCGCGCGTGTAGTGACGGGTGAGCGTCTTGCAGCGCACCTCGTCTTGGCCGCACGCGGTGCATCGGCGTCGCTCTTCCGGGCTGGGAGGCACCGCGCGCGAGCATACCGCAGGCGCCGCTGGTCCGTCATCGTTCGGCGACCCGGGCCACCGTGCACCGCCACGCCTCCGGCTCCTCGGCGCCGGCTCGTCGGCGGACGCGGAGCGTTCAGCTCCGGCGGTTCGGAATGAGTACTTGTACTCTTTCGAGCCGAGAACGCGCCGGTAGCCTCGGGGCATGAACGAGTCCAGAGCGCATCTCGAACCCCGGACCGAGCATGGCCGAGCGCGACGGGTCCCAGCCGTGGTCGGGAGCGACGAGGAAATGCCGGAGCATTCCAATGAAGCGACCGGCCGCGGATGGGGCCCATCCCGTCGGCCGGACGACGGGAGGGGTTTCGAGACGCGCTCTGGCCCCCGGTGGTCGACCTTGGCGCTCACGCTCCTCGTCGCGAGCTGCGGCGGCGGGGTCACCGTGAACGATGACGAACGGCAGGCGCTCGCCGACTACGAGGCTGCAGCCGAGGACTCCGCGGTGGCGCTCGACGGGGTCGGCGAGGCGACCGCGACCCTGGCGGCGCGGCTCGAAGACGGCTCCCCGGACGCGATGGTGGACGCGGCCCTCGACGCGCAGACGCTCCGGCTCACCGAGCTCGAGGAGGCCCTCGACGCGCTCGAGGACGCCGAGACGTTGCTGCAGCACGCCCACTACGGCGACGCGCCCGGCGTCCGCCGCGAGGCGCTGGCCGGCGCGGTGCTCTACGTGCTCGGCGCCGCGGCCCTCGCGGTCACGATGCGCGCGCTGAACGACCGCATGAACGAGGCGCGCACGCGGCGCGACGCGGCGCTCGAGGCCGAGGACTTCGACGCCTACGCCGACGAGCAGCGCACGATGGCCGAGACCGGGACGCAGGCGGCCGAGACGCTCCTCACGAAGGTCATCCCGAACCCGGTCGATCGCGTCGTGAGCGGCATCCCCGGGGGGCAGCTCCTGATCTCCACCCGCGACGCGGTGAACGACGTCAGCACGCTGGTCGCCACCGACGCGTGCCGGGTGGCCCCGGACTCCGAAGAGTGCCGCATCGGGGCCACGACCGCCGACTCCGAGTCCGTGCTCGACGTCCCCGCCGGCACGCTGCAGGTGTCCGTGACGGGCCCCGGGCTGGCGCGCACCCTCGTCGACGGCGTCGAGGTGCCGGAGGGCGGGCTCGTGACGCTCGACATCGACCCGATCGAGCACGCCGACATCCCCGGCGAGGGCGCGGGCGACGTCCTCCACTGCAACGGCACCTTCGGGTGCTTCGACAACAGCAACCCCGACGCGTGGCCCGGCGACTCGTTCGCGTCGGAGTGCATGTTCGAGGGCGGCAGCCCGATGCCCGGCCCATGCCCCTGAACCGAGTCACAGCTCGTGGACGTGGGCGAGCGCGAACTCCAGGAGCGCTCCCGGCCCGCGCAACCCGAGCTTGGAGGCCGCGTTCGCGCGGTGGTTCTGGACCGTACGCAGGCTGACGCCGAGGCTCGCCGCGATCTCCCGGCTGGTCTGGTGCGCCGCGACCCGGCGGAGCACCGCGCGCTCGGCGTCCGTCAGCCACGCCACGAGCGGCCGCTTCGGCTCGGGCAGCCGCCGGCTCCGGTAGCGGCGGCCCGAGAGCACCGCCCGCACGCAGTCGACGACCTCGCGGCCCGCGTCCTCCTTGAGGAGGTAGCCCGACGCGCCGCGCTCGAACGCGGTCGCCGCGTACTCCGCGTGCATCGTCAGCACGACCACCGGCGGCCCGCCCTCCGGCCAGCGCCTCAGCAGCTCGAGCCCGCTCGGCCCGGGCAGCGAGATGTCCAGGATGGCCACGTCGACGTCCGCCGCGTGATCGAGCACCGCGCCGCCGTCTCCGAGCTCGTGGACGACCTCGAGGTCCCGCTCCGCCTCGAGGATCGCGCGGAGCCCGTCCCGCACGATCGGGTGGTCGTCGGCGATCAAGATCCGCGTCACGCCGCCTCCCACGTCGGGACGAAGAGCGCCACGACCGTGCCACCCGCGGCGCCGGCGCCGATGACGATCCGACCCTCCGAAGCACGCGCGCGCGCCTCCATCGACGAGAGCCCGAGCCCGCGCGGGCCATCGCCCAGGCCGCGGCCGTCGTCCTCGACCCGGAGCACCACCCACCGATCCTCGCGGCCCAGCGTCACCCGGGCCCACGACGCCTCCGCGTGGCGCACCACGTTCGTGAGCGCCTCCTGGAGGACGCGGTAGACGTGGAGCGCGACCGGCGGGGCGACCCGGTCGTCGATGTTCGAGAGCTCGTGCTCGTACTCCAGCCCGGCGCGGTCGAGCGTCTCCTCGACCACCCGCTCGCACGCGGCGCGCAGCCCGAGGCGGTCCAGGCGGTCGGGGTGGAGCTCGTGGGCCACGCGTCGAACCTCCTCCACGCACTCGCGCGCCCGCTCGCCCGGCTCGCCGTCGAGGACCGCCGACAGCGCGGTGAGCGACTGGCCGACTCCGTCGTGGAGCTCACAGGCGACGCGACGCCGCTCGTCGTCCTGGGCGACGAGCAGCCCGCGTGACAGGGCTCGCTGCGCGGCCAGCTTGGCTCGCTCGAGGATTCGCACCCTGTCGGCCAGCGCGAACGCCAGGATCAGCGCCTCGAGGCAGGTGCCCACCTTGAGCCCGTGGCGGACCCAGAACCCCATCGGGATCAGCCCCTGGGTGGCGAGCGCGAAGACGCCGTACCACGGCAAGAAGCACAGCGCGCCGAAGGCCAGGAAGTACGCGGCCCGCTGCCGCCGGCGCACCGCGGCGACGAGCACCACGGCGAGCGTCGCGATGTCGGCGATGCCGAGGGCGAGCACGACCGGGACGACGACGTCGTAGGCGACCAAGAGGCCCAGCGCGGCGGCGTAGAAGGCGAGCGCGAGCCCGTGGATGACCTTCGCCGAGCGCGGCGCCGCGCGGTGGAGATCGAGCATCGCCAGCAGGAAGAGGTTCCCGGAGCCGGCCGAGATGCAGAGGAAGACGGTGGGCAGCGCGTTGATCGCCCACGGCCAGGCGGGCCAGAGCCACATCCCCGTGTGGCCGGCGAAGCCCGCCTGCGACAGCACCAGCGCGCCGAGCCAGATCGCGTAGTACGCGTAGGCGCGTGAGCGGAGCGAGACGGCGAGGAAGGCGTTGTAGAGCGCGAGCGCGAGGAGGAACCCGTAGAAGAAGCCGAGCCCGAGCGGCATCGTGGCCGCGTGCCGCTCGAAGGCCGCGCGGGTCCAGTGGCGGATCGGGACCGCGAGCGCGCCGGCGGACTGCGCGCGGACGAGCGCGACCCGCTCGCCGGGCGCGACGGGGAACGCGTAGGTCGGGTGGGCGATGGGGCGCTCGGCGAACGGCTGCCGATCGCCCACCCGCCAGTGATCGCCGCCGACCCACACGTCGACGCGATCGAGCGTGGGATAGGCGACCTCGAGCACGCCGGGCACGCGGGTCGGCGGCAGCGCGACGCGCAGCCACACCGGCCCGCGCGCGAAGCCGAAGCTCGACGAGCGCACGACCTCGCCGCGGTCATCGAGCGCCGCGCGCGCCTCGACCGACGCCCACGACTCCCCCGCCGGCTCCTCGACGAAGACCGCGTCGGGCATTCGCGCGCCGTCCTCGCAGCCCACGCAGACGATCCACAGCAGCCCCCAACCGACCGCGTGTAGCGGACGGGTTCCCGCGCGACCCACCCACCCCCGGCGCCCGTTCACCGGTCCGAGGATAGAGAACCAGCGCCGGCCGCAGCAACACCCTCGCCTGGTCCTCGGCGGGTCGCGATCGAGGAGGCGGGGGCGTTCGACGCGCGGGGACGGCGGCGGTACATCCTCGGCGATGGATCGCTCGCCGCACTTCTTCGAGCGAGCGCCGCTCCTGGCCGCAGCGTCGGCGGCGCGTGAGCGCTGGGCGCGCGCCCGGCCGTTCCCGCACGCCGTGATCGACGGCCTCTTGCCACCAGAGGTCGTCACGGAGGCGGCGCGCGCGTTCCCCGGCGCCGACCACCCCGACTTCCGCCGCCGCGACTACGAGGAGCAGTCGGGGCGCTTCGGCCAGCTCCAGCGCCGCGCCTTTCGAGGCGTGGATCCGCGCGTTCGGCATCTCCTCAACGAGGTCAACGGCATGGTGTTCCTGCAGATGCTGGAGCGCCTCACCGGGATCCGGGGCCTGATCCCGGACCCCTCCTTCACGGGCGCGGGGCTCCACCTCACGGTCCCGGGCGGGCACCTCGCGCTGCACGCCGACTTCGACCGCGACCGCACCCGCGGCCTCGCGCGTCGGTTGAGCATCGTCCTGTTCCTCGTGGAGGCGTGGGACGACGCGTGGGGCGGCCACCTCGAGCTGTGGGACGCCTCGCTCGAGCGCTGCGAGGCGAAGATCGCGCCAGCCCCGGGGAGGCTCGTCGTCTTCGAGCACGGCGACGACCACTGGCACGGTCACCCCACGCCGCTGACCTGCCCGGATGGCGTCACGCGGCAGAGCCTCGCCGCGTACTACTTCGTCGCGGACGGACAGCCCGACGCGGAGGGCCACTCCGCCATCTGGGCGCCGGTCGTCGCTCGCTGAGGCACGGACGGGGCGGCAAAGAACCGGGTCCAGAGACAACGCTTGTTGCGAGCAGACGCCGGGTGACGCGCCCGCATTTCCCGAGCGATGCTTCCCCGAGCGATGCGTCCCGAGCGATGCGTCCCCGAGCGATGCGCCTCGAGCGCGGTGCGCCCTCAGCCTGCGGCGACCAGGTCGGTGGGCTGAGCGGAGAGCCGCTCGCCCAACGCCTGCGCCGACGCGTGGGCGCGTGACACCGAGAGTCGGTGCCGATCGTCGTCGAACTCCTGGTACTCGATGCCGACGTGATGCACCGCGTCGGCGCCGAGGTATCCCGACAGCGTCTCGAGGTGCGGCGTGAGGTGGTTCATCCCGGCTCGAATGCCGCCCGGCTCGAAACCGAACTCGCCGGACGCGGTGAAGATCGCGAGCGTCTTGCCCCCGAGAATGGGCCGCAGGGGGAAGTCCCCACGGGCGCGATCGAAGGTGAAGGTCTCGCCGATGCGAATGATCTGATCGACCCACGCCTTGAGCGCGGAGGGCATGCCGTAGTTGTACATGGGCGTGCAGATGACGAGCACGTCGGCCTCCCTCAGCTCCCCGATCATGCGATCCGAGGGTTCGAGCAGGCGGCGCTGCCCCGGCGTGCGCTCGGATTCGGGAGTGAAGGCCGCCGTCACCCAGGCGCTCGAGATGGCCTCGGGCGGCTGCGTCCCGACGTCGCGCAGGGTCAAGACGTCGTGGGGTCGCGCCCTCCGCCAGGCCGACAGGAACCGATCACCCAGCCCTCTCGAGAGCGAGTGAGTGACGCGCACGCTGGCGTCGACGCGTAAGATCTTCCGTGTCCTCTGCATGACTCCTCCTCGACGCGATCTCTGAAGCGCGCGGCGGGAGGTGACGACCGCACAAATCCTCACCCACGGGTTCCCTCATGTTCTCCCGTCTGCCCTCCCTCACGGCCCTCCGGACCTTCGAGGCCGCCGCGCGGCACGGCTCCTTCAAGTCCGCGGCCCAAGAGCTGTCCGTGACGGCGCCCGCCGTCTCGCGGCAGGTGAGAGCGCTGGAGGAGCACTTCGGCGTCGCGCTCTTCGAACGCGGGACACGCGGGGTCGCGCTCACCCGGTCGGGGCGCGAGCTGTTCGAGGCGGCTCACGAGGCGCTCGCGGGCCTCCTCGACGCCGCCGAGGCGCTGGACGCCTACGCCCGAGTCCTCACCGTCAGCGTCACGCCGGCCTTCGGCGCCCTGTGGCTCGCGCCGCGGCTGGTGAGCTTTCGCGAGGCTCACCCGGACATCGACGTCGACATCCACGCGACGACGCGCGCCGTCTCCCTCACCCGCGAGGGTCGGATCGATCTCGCGATCCGCTATGGCGCGTGCTCGGGAGAGCAAGCGCTGCTGACCGAGCGGATCGGGGTGTACGGGACGCCCGACGTCGTCCAGCGCGCCGCCGCGGGCGCCGAGGTGCCGCGACTGGAGGCGCGCTTCCGGGAGGCGACGCCGGAGACTCCGACCTGGGACGCGTGGCTCGACCTCGCGGGTGTCCCAGGGCGAGGCCCGCTCATCTCGTTCGCAGACGAGCACCACGTCGTGCAGGCGGCGCTCGCCGCGCGAGGACTCGCGCTCGTCAGCGAGGTCCTGGTGGGCGACGCGGTCGCGCGAGGGTGGCTCGTCCCCTCGCACCCCGATGTCCGCCTCGAGGGCGGCGCCTATCGCCTCGTCTTGCCGGACGAGCGCTCTCCCAAGGTCGAGGCCTTCGCGCGGTGGATCGAGGCGGAGGTCGATCGAGGCGGCAAGACCTGAACCGCCCCCTTCCCCTTGAAGCTGAAGACTCGCCTACGGCACGGCCTGGTCACCGGGGCGCGGGCGGGAGGCGCACGAGCGAGGTCGGGGCGCCGCGCGGCGAGGCGTGCGGGACGCCGTCGAAGGCGGCCTCGCCCTGCACGGAGGCGAGCAGGACGATGGAGCCGTCGGGCCCCCACGCGTACGTCGCCACCCGCACCTCCCCTTCGAGGGGATACTCGGCGACCTCCGCGTGGCCCGAGCCGAGGTCGAGCCGGTAGCGCAGGACCGCCTCGTCGACCCTCGGCCGCCGCTCTCGAGTGGCGAGGAGCTCCAGGGTGTCCCCCTGCACGCGCGCGCCCGGCTCCTGGAGGAACCAGTGGAGTCCGGGCTCGCCGAGCTCCACGTCCTCTCCCGCGCCGTGAGACACCCGCAGGGGCCCCCGGCCCGGCAGCACCAGGGCGACGGTCCAGCGGCTCCCCGTCACCACCTGGGTCTCGATCCGGCCTTCGAGGTCGAGCTCGGGGTCGAGGGAGACCGGCCGCACCAGGGTGGGCGCGGCCTCGCCCCGGCGGATCACCACCGGGCCGGCCTCCTCCGCGGCGCGCCCGAGAGCGACGCCTCGCCGCCCGAACAGCACGGGGCCGCGGGGGCTCGGGCGCGGGCGCCCGGAGAGGTCCCAGCCGGGGAAGGTCAGCGTCTCGACCTCTTCCGCGCCCGCCTCGACGACGCGGAGGGTCGAGGCGACCTGCGTGACGTACCCGTCGCCCCAGCGCGCGAGCCCGCGCACATGTCCGGGGGCCCCGAAGGTGCGCCGCCAGCGCACCTCGCCCGAGGGCTCCAGCTGCGTGACGTGCCCGGTGAGGGCGAGGCCGGTGTCGAAGCTCTCCTCTCGCCCGGTCCGGGGATCGATCCGATCGCCGGGCACGGTGCTGACGCCGCCCGCCACCAACGTGTTGCGGGAGCTCGTGAGCCCCGCGAAGGTCACCGCCCCGTCCTCCTCGACCCGGAGGCCTGTGCACTCGCAGCCGCGCTCGCCGTACCAGTGAGTCCACCGGGGCGCGGCCCCGCCGAAGGCGGCGACGAAGCACACGCGCTCCCCCTGCCCCGCGATCACGATCGTGCCGTCGCTCCCCACGGCCACGCCGGTGGCGCCCCGGATGCGCTCGTCCCAGTCCACGAGGCGTGCCCAGGCGCCGGGCTCGGCCGCCGGGGCTGCGGGCTCCGCGCGCGGCGTGGGCTCGGGCGGCGCGGGCTCGGGCGGCGCGGGCTCGGGCGGCGCG
>SHBB01000300.1 GCA_004213565.1 Sandaracinaceae bacterium | reverse complement strand
CTGGATGCAAGAACACGAGCTGCGATGTGCACCACTGCGACCCCAAGTCCGAGGGCGGCAGCCACAATCCGGAGCGGCTCGTTCTTCTGTGCTCGGCGCACCATGGGATCGTGCACGGAGGAAAGGTCGTCATCCGCGGCACCTGGTCCGAGGGCTTCGTGTTCGAACACCCAGATGGGTCTGGCTACGGCTCGCCGAAGGTGGAGCCGAAGAAGGCGCGGGTCCTGGCCGAGGTGTTCCAGATGCTGAAGGCGCTCAGCTTCAAGGAGAAGGAGGCGCGGCGGCTGGTGGACCAAGCGCGCCCCCACGTGGGTGTCGAGTCGACGGCCGAGCAGGCGCTGCGGGTGGCGCTGCGGGGAGTGTCGATCGGGAGCGGGGTGCGGGAGGAGCTGGCGGAGTACGGTCCGCGCGGAGCCGGGGAGCGGCCCCCACGTGGGGGCTTCTCCGGCTGGGCCCTCTGTGGCGCGCCACCACGGAGCTATCGAACCCTGCTGCCGATGACAGCGCATGAACCTGCGTTCCATTAGAGCCTCGCTCGTGGCACGGGGGCTGGCCGAGCACATCGAGCTGGTCACGCCGCGAGACGTGGTGGCGGCGACCGACAGCACGGTTCTCGTCTGCCGTGAACGGCGTCGCACGCCGCTTCCCGTCCTGCGTGAGATCCTCGCGGGCGCGGCCCGGCGGGGAGCGAACCTCGTCGTCTTCGGGAGGACCCGCGACGCGTCGTGGGCCGGGCTCGTCAGCCCGGTCGAGGAGGACGAGCGCGAGCAGCGGCTGGTGCCCGAACATGGGTTGTCCCTCTCCATCCTCGTGAGGTTGGCTCGGGTCCGACACGTGAGTCGTCTACGCCGGCTGCTCACCCGCCGGGACGAGTCCGTGGTTCAGTACTGGTGCGATGGGTTCGCGGACTCGGAGTCGCTGGAACGGTTGCGAGGCTTCGCGAGCTGAGGGGGGCCGCGTACGGGTAGAGTCATGAACAGCCTGTCGATGGAGAGCCTGTCGATGAACAGCGACGTCGCGACCTGCCTCGAGACCCATGCGTCCGCGCGCGTGTTCTTCGACGAGTGGTCCGGAAAGCCCGTGCTCGGGGCCGAGGCCCTGGCCCGCGGGTGGGAGGAGGGCCCCTCACGGCGAGGCTACGCCGCGCGGCTCACGAGTCGGGGGCACGTCGATTCGCGCTCGCTCGAAGACCACCTCACCTGGCTTCTCGGCGAGGTGCGTGCGCGCCTGCCGGAGCTCGCCGAGGCGGGGACGTTTCGCGTCGACTTCTTCTGCTACTGGGTGTCCGCCCGAGGGCACGGCGGTCCCGACCTCTCGGCCGCGCTCCTCGGAGGCGTGGCGGAGATGGGTGCGTCGCTCTCTTTCGACGTCTACTTCGACGGCAACAATGTCGACGGCGATGTCGACGGCGATGTCGACCAGGAGACGAAGGGCGACTGGAGCCGTCTCCGCCGACAGCTCGTGGACGCGGGCGAGTCGAACGCGGAGGGCGGCACCCGCGTCGCGCAGGCGGCGGTCGAGCGCCTGCTCGGACCGGACGTGATCCACGACGCCGTATCCGAGTATCTCTCGGGCGGCGATTGGAGCGAGCTCGCGCGGAGTGTGCTCCGGCTGCTCCGTTCACCTCTCGCGCGACGCGCCTGCCTGGAGACCATCCGCGAGGGCGATCCAGACAGGCGTCGCTCGGCGACGGAGCTGCTGCGCGCGATATGCACACCGGAGAGCGCGGAGGTGCTCCGGCCGCTGCTGAGCGACGCCGACCCCGAGGTCGCGATGTGGGCCGCGAAGGGTCTTGACGAGCTGGCGCTCGACTTGTCGGACGAGGCGCTCGAGCGGTGGATCCAGGACCTGGAGCGCTCCCCGGTGGGTGAGGTCCGCGCCATGGGCGCCGAGCTGCGGCTGAGCCTCGATCAACCCGACAGCGGGTCGCGATAGATCTCCGTCACGCCGATCGAGCAGCCGAGGCTCTCCAGCGGGACTTGCTCGCCGTCTTCGAAGCGCGTGAGCGTCCAGTCTCCCGCGCCGCGGCGCCAGAGCTCGACGCGCCGCGCGTCGTGGGCGATGTGGAGCACCTCGCGCAGGGACGGAATGCGCCGGTAGTGGTCGAGCTTCTCGCCGCGGTCGTACGCCTCGGTGGACGGGCTGAGGACCTCCACGAGCACGGTCGGGTTGATCGCCGTGTGTCCCTTGGGATCCTCGGGGTCGGCCTCGAAGCGGTCGCAGATCACCGACGCGTCGGGGTAGGTGCCGAGCCCGGTCTCGACGACCCGCACACGCAGGTCGGCGGTGTAGACGCGGCAGGGTCGACCCTCGAGGGCGTTGCCGAGCAGCCGGATCACGTTGGCCGCGACCGCGGCGTGATCCGGGCTCCCCCCGGCCAGCGCGTAGACGACGCCGTCGAGGTACTCGTGACGGATGGGGCTCGTCTCCTCGAGCGCCACGTACTCGGGGAAGATGAATCGACTGCGGGCGAGCTTCCCCACGCCGTCACTCTAGCAGGGGGAGTGCCTGGCTAGACTAGAAGGACAGCGCGGCGATGATCCCGAACACGGGCTCCTCGAGCGGCGCGTCGCTCTCTGTCGTCGCCACCACCACCCCCGTCACCGCGCCCGCCACGGCCAGCGCCGCGGCTCCGACCAGCACGCCGATCAGCACCTCGTCGCCGCCGCCGAGCTGGAGCGAGACCTCGCGCAGCGCGCCCGGCTCCACGCTCACGGAGCGGCGGGACGCCGGGCGCTCGACGAGCCCGACCTCGTAGACCCCGGCCGGCAGGTCGTGCTCGAGCGGGCTCGGGCCAGTGGCGACGCCGACGATCTCGACGCGCGCGCTCTGTTCGTGGGGGACAGTCACCCGCAGGGTGCCGATGGCGCGGGTGTCGAAGCGGACCCGGAGCGCGTTGTCCACTCCGGGCTCGGCGCGCACCAGGAGGCGGCGCGGGCGATGGCCGGGCGCGCCGACGTGCACGACGTGGTGACCCGGGTCGAGCGCGATGAAGAGGGGCTCGGCGCCCGCAGGGCGGGTCTCGGGGGCGTCGTCGACGCGTACCCAGGCCGCCTCGGCGCCTTCGACCCGGAGCGTCACCGTGCCCACGTGGGCGCGCACGGCGTCGTACACGTCGCGGGCCTCGCGGGCTTCGGCCGGGCCGAGCGCGCCCAGCTCGCCGCCGAGGATCCGATCGAGGAGGTTCGCCGCGTCCGCGCGCTGGCCGACCGCTTCGTATGCGATGGCGAGGTTGTAGGCGGTGGCGAGGTAGGGAAGGGCGCCGAAGGACGCCTCGAACGCGCGCACGGCGGCCGACGGGTCGCCGCTCTCCATCGCGGCCACGCCGCGCTCGAAGTCGACGCGTGCGGCCGCCTCGGGAGTCGGGTCGGCCTCCTGGGCGTGCGCCGGCGCAGCGAGCCCGAGCAACGACAAGAGAGCGAAGGTGCGCACGGCCGCATCGTCTCACGACGCGGGCCTCCCCGAAACGCGCGAGAGCGCGAGCCCATCGGGGGGCTCACGCTCGGGCGCTCGTGATGGGTCGCGGGCTCTCAGAGCCGCGCCTCGCACACGAAGTTGAGGTAGTCGGCCTCGCAGTCGAGGTCGTTGAAGGCGCCCTCGTCCATGCCCGACAGGTGCACGCAGTCCTCACCCTGGCTCGGGTTGCTGGCGTTGTCGTCCGGCTGGTCCGGGCCCCAGGGCGCGTAGTCGCCGAGCGGGGTTCCGTCCGCCCACACGAAGCTCCCCTCGGTCGCCTTGTCGTCGAGGCCGATCCACCAGTCACCCTCGGCGTCTTCGTGGTCGACCGCCGTGTCCCAGACCCACTGGTGCTCGGTCGCGTCGTCGATCTTGGCGAGCTGGTAGCCCATGCGTCCGCAGGTCTCGGCCGCGCTCTCCTGCGTCGCGGCCGCGATGCAGAACAGGTAGTACGAGCCGCCGTTCATCTCCTCTCGACAGGGACACCACCCCGTCTCGTCGGCGCAGTTGATCGGCAGGTCTCCGTCGCCGATGAGACCCCCGTCGTCGGGGATCGGGACGGCGGTGTCGCGTCGGGTCGAAGCCCCCGCGTCCATGTCGTCCTTTGGGGAACAAGCCATCGCGAGCAGCGTCGCGGCAAAGCACATCATCGAGGTCCGCATCTCAGTTTCCTCCTCCGTGCTCCGGGGACATGGCAAAGCCCGTACCGTCGCGGATCCGACGTCGCATCGGCCGTGCGCGAGGCAGCTGTGTCGCGGCTCGATGCCACACCCGCGCTTGCCTGGGACGGTTCGGGCCCCGTGCTAGGGTGATGCGTCCGCTTTCCCTGCCTATTTCGAGCTGAGATGACCCGACGAACCTCGCGAATCTGGTTGTGCGCCTGCGCAATGCTTGCGTCGTGTGGCGATGACGGCGGCGGCGTGTTCCCGCCCGCCCCGAACCGCCCCTCCAACGAGACCTGTCACGCCATCGAGGCGCCGCCCTCCGCCGATCGGGTGCGGCCCGTGCGCGCCTTCGAGCACGTCGGGTTCTCGCCCGAGCAGCTGCGCGGGCTCACCCAGCTCGACCAGTCTCCCGCCGACCCGAGCGAGTGGTTCGTCTCGCGGCTGAGCGGGCAGATCTACGCGTTCTCGTCGGACCCCGACGAGACCGGTGTCGAGCTCGTCCTGGACCTCAGCGACATCGAGAGCGAGGGCGACGGCTTCGCCAGCTTCAGCCTGGACCCCGACTTCGGCACGAACGGCTACCTCTACGCGGTCTACGCCATCCCGCCCACGGGGACGGGGCGCTTCGCCTCACGCCTCTCGCGCTTCACGCGGCAGGCGGACGGCACCTTCGACCGCGACAGCGAGCTGGTGCTGCTCGACATCCCGCAGAGCCGCTTCCACAACGGCAACCACGCCATCTTCGGGCTCGACGGCTACCTCTACTACTCCGTGGGCGACGGGCAGCAGACGGAGACGAACGGTCAGAACCCGCACACGCTCCCCGGCAGCATCCTGCGGCTCGACGTCTCCGGGCCCGACGCGGAGCGCGGCACGCCTTATTCGATCCCGCCCGACAACCCGTTCGCGGACGGGGTCGACGGCGCGCCCGAGGTCTACGCGTACGGCTTCCGCAACCCGTGGCGCTTCACCGTCGACCCCGAGACCGGCGACATCTACGTCGGCGACGTCGGGCAAGACGCGGTCGAGGAGATCGACCTGCTCCAGGCGGGGGGGAACTACGGCTGGCCGCTCCGGGAGGGGACCATCTGCTTCCTCGAGGATCCCTGCGACGACCCGTCGTTCATCGATCCCATCGTCGAGTATCGGCACAGCGAGGGGAAGTCGGTCACGGCCGGGTTCCGCTACCGACGAGACGACATCCCGGGGCTCGAGGGGCGCTACCTCTACGCCGACTATCAGCTCGGCAAGATCTGGAGCATCGAGGTCGGGGTGGAGGAGCCGCCCACGCGCCTCGAGATGGAGGGTCAGTGGTTCATCGTCTCGATGCAGCAGGACCGGGAGGGCTTCCTCTACGTGCTGCGCTTCGACATGATGGGGAACGAGGGCGGCATCTATCGGCTCGAGGCCGCGCCGCCGCCGGAGCCCAGCACCTTTCCGCGCCTGCTCTCGGAGACGGGCTGCTTCGACCCCGAGGACCCGCGGCAGGTGGCGCCCGGCGTGGTGCCCTTCGAGCCGACCGCGCGGCTCTGGTCGGACGGCGCCGACAAGGGGCGCTGGCTCGCGCTGCCGGACGATCGGCGCGTCCAGGTCGGGCCGGACGGCGACCTCCTCTTCCCGGTGGGCACCGTGCTCATCAAGACGTTCGGCTTCGAGGACCGGCTTCACGAGACGCGCCTGTTCATGCGCACCGAGGCGGGCTGGGCCGGCTACTCCTACCGCTGGAACGAGACGCAGACCGACGCGGAGCTCCTCGAGGGGGAGAGCTCCGAGACGCTCCCGAACGGGACGCGCTGGATCTACCCGAGCCGCGCGCAGTGCATGGAGTGCCACACCGAGGCGGCCGGCTTCGCGCTCGGGCCGGAGGTGGGTCAGCTCGGCGGCGCGGTCGACTACGGAGACGGGCCCGAGGACCAGCTCGCGTGGCTCCTCGAGCACGACTACTTCGTGCCGGACATCGAGGAGCTCGACGCGCTCACCGCGCGCCAGGAGGCGCTGCCCGATCCGTTCGGGGACGCGCCCCTCGCCTCGCGCGCCCGCGCCTACCTGCACGCCAACTGCTCGGGCTGTCACCGCGCAGGCGGGCCGACGCGCGCGCAGATGGACTTCCGCTACTCCGTGCCCTTCGCGGCCACGAACACCTGCGACGCCGAGCCTCTCGGCCGGCTCTGGGGCTGGGACGTCTGGGAGGAGCAGCGTGTCCTCGTGCCGGGCATCCCGGACCGCTCGACGATGTGGATGCGCATGGTCACGCCCGGGTACTTCCGCATGCCGCCGCTCGCCACGCGCGAGATCGACGACGAGGGGAGCGCGCTCATCGGCGCGTGGATCGAGGGTATCGACTCCTGCGCGGAGTGATACGCTCCGGCCGAGTTGGCCAGCGCGCATCTCACAGCCTCGGACCGAGCATGGCCGAGCGCGACGGGGCCCAGCCGCGGGTGGGCGCGAAGAGGAAATGCCGGTGTATTGTCGATGAGGGACCGGCCGCGGATGGGACCCGTCCCGCCGGCCAGGCGACGGGAGTGGGGGTGAGATGCGCGCTAGGAAGTCCAAGGAGGAGCGCCGCCTGGAGCTGCTCGATGCGGCGCGCGACGTGTTCGTCGAGAAGGGATTTCAGGCGGCGACGATCGACGACATCGCCGTCAAGGCGTCGGTCGCGCGGGGCACCTTCTACCTCTACTTCGACGACAAGCGCGCGGTGTTCGAGGCGCTCGTCGACCGCTTCCTGCTCGCCATCGGGCAGTGCGTCCGGAGCATCGAGCTCGGGCCCGACGCGCCGCCGCCCGTGGTGCAGCTGCGGGCCAACGTCCGCCGCGTGGTCGAGCAGTGCCTGGCGGAGCCGACCATCGTCAAGCTCGCGCTCTTCGACGCGACGGGGCTGGACCCGGAGCTGGACGAGAAGCTGCACGGCTTCTACCAGGGCCTGCGCACGCTGATCGACGAGAGCCTGGAGCAAGGGCAAGCGCTGGGCATGGTGCGCGCCGGGGATCGCCGGGTGATGGTCGCGGTCGGGCTCGGGGGGCTGAAGGAGGTCCTGGTCGACACGGTCGAGGGCCGCATCGACGCCGACGCCGAGGGGCTGACCGAGGAGATCATGCGGTTCCTCGCGGGGGGCCTCCTGGCCCAGGGCTGAAACGTGACTGCGCTGACATGACTGCGCTGGCATGACTGTGCTGGCATGACTGGCCCCATCCTCGAGATGCGTTCCCTCGAGAAGCGCTACGGGAGGGTCCGGGCGCTCGAGGGGCTCAGCCTCTCCGTCGGCGAGGGCGAGGTCTACGGGTTCCTGGGCCGCAACGGCGCGGGCAAGTCCACCGCCATCCGCATCCTGATGGGCATCACCAAGCCGAGCGCGGGGGAGGTCCAGCTCTTCGGCGAGAGCACGCGCGGCGCCCCGGTGCGGCTGCGTCAGCGCATCGGCTACGTGGCGCAGGAGCAGGCGTTCTATCCGTGGATGAGCGCGCGGCGACTCGGCCGCTTCGTCGGCGGCTTCTATCCGACGTGGGACGCGCACGTCTTCGAGCGCGCCTGCGTCGAGCAGGCCCTCCCGCTCGACCGCGCGGTGGGCGGCTTCTCGGGCGGGATGAAGATGAAGCTCGCCCTGGCCCTCGCGCTCGGCCACCGGCCGCCCCTGCTCATCCTGGACGAGCCGACGGCGGGGCTCGACCCGGTGGCGCGCCGCGAGCTGCTCGAGCGGATCCGGGAGGACGCCGAGCGCACCGGCCGCACCACCTTCTTCTCGACCCACCTCATCGACGAGGTCGAGCTGGTCGCGGACCGCGTGTGCATCGTCGACGGAGGCCGCGCGCGCTACGAGGGATCGCTCTCGGACCTCGCGGCCCGCGTGCGCTGCTGGCGCGGGCTCGAGCCGCCGCCGATCCTCCTCGCCCCGCCCGAGGGCTTCCGCGTCCTCGGAGATCGAACCTTCCGCGGCGAGCGCCGGATCACGCTCGAGTCGGCGCGCGCGGACTGGACGCCGCTCGGCCCGGTCGCGCTCGAGTCGATGCCGCTCGAAGAGACGTTCATCGAGATGGTCCGGACCTGAGACGCGGGCCGTGGATCGCATCCTCACCTTGCTCTCGAAGGAGCTCCAGCAGCACGGCGCCGTGATCGCCGCGGTGCTCGCCTTCCTCGCGATGATCGGGGGGCTGCTGCTCCTCGGCACCGAGGTCGGCCCGCGCACGATCACGATGCTCGAGGCGCACGCGAGCTTCGTGCGCATCTTCCTGCCCCTCTTCGGCATGGCGCTCGGTCACCGCCTCGTGGTGCGCGAGTACGCGAGCCCGACGCACATCTTCCTGACGTCGCTGCCCATCCATCGCTGGGAGGTGCTGCTCACCAAGTACTTGCTCGGGCTGGCCCTCGTGGGCTTCACGGCCGGGGCCTCGCTGGTCGTGACGGGGCTCGTCGCTTCACTGCGCGAGCCGGTCACCCACGGGTGGCTCGCGCTGGTGATGGTGCGGACGGAGGTGTTCGCGGTCGCGCTCTGGAGCGTGTTGTTCGCGCTGGGTCTCTTCGGGCGCTGGCGCTTCCCGCTGTATCTGGGGCTCGGCCTCGGGCTCATCTTCCTGGGCACGTCGACGGACGTCGCGCTCTCGCGCTTCTGGCCGTTCGCGCTCGTCGACGAGACCTTCGTGCTCGAGCGGCTCGCGCCGCCGTGGGGAGCGCTCGCCGGGACCTCGGCGCTGGCCGCGGCGTTCGTGGCGCTGGGCTTCTGGCTCGGCGCGGGCCGGGAGGGGCGGCTGTTGGAGGGGCTGTCGGCGCCGATGAGCCTCCGCCAGAAGGCGGGCATCGCGCTCGGCTTCGCGTTCGTCCTCGTGATCCTGGAGGTGCTGGATCTCGAGCGCCCGCCCGACGCGTTCGTGTTCGAGAGCGAGACGGTCGCGCGGCACGGGCGGGTGTCGGTGCTGCACGGGGAGAGAGACGCGGCGGAGGCGGCGCTCCTCGCCGCGACGCTCGACGACGATCTGTCGCGCGCGGCCGACCTCCTCGGCCTCGAGGCGCTCGGGCCCGTGTTCGTGGCGCCGCGCGCGGATCTCGGGCCCTCCGAGGTGGAGCACGAGCCGCTCGACGAGGACGAGCCGGGCGTGCTGGTCCGCGCCGCGTGGCCGCACCCCGGGTTCGAGACGGCGCGCTTCCGCGCGTTCACGCTGGCGCGAGCCATCGAGAAGGCGACCGAGGGGAGGGCGCGTCACGAGCCGCGCGTCTGGGTCCTGGTGGGGCTGAGCCACCACCTCGTATCGGCCGACGCGCCGCCGGAGTGGTCGAGGCGCGCGGCCTGGCTCGCGCGGCAGCGTGCGCCTCGCTTCGGCTCGCTCCGCCAGCGGCAGCGGCTCGAGGAGCGCTTCGGGGCGCCCGCCGCCGACGCCTGGGCCTGGACCGCGTTCGAGGCGCTCGCGGCCGAGGCCGACGCCCTGTCCTTGCGCGCGTTCGTGCGCGACGTGCTCGGGCCGCCCGCGTGGCCGCCCGTCGAGGTGATCGCCACCCGCATCGAGCCGGTCGAGGCGCGCATGGCCGACCACACCGGGGTCCACGCGGACGCGCTCGAGGCCGCCTGGCGCGCCCGGCTCGCGCCGCTCGAGGCGGGGCTCGAGCGGATGCGCGCGGAGGTGGAGGTGGAGCGCGACGGGGGGCTGCGCGGCGTCCGGGCGCGCGCCATCGGCGGCGACGAGGAGACCTGCGTGCTCCTCCACGCGGCGCTCGGACCGTTCGACCTGCCGCTCGAGCGCGAGGCCCTCGACCGGGAGGAGGCGCCCTGCGGACAGCTGGACGAGCGCGTGGTGCTCGGTCGCTACGGCCCGGGCGACCGGGTCTTCGTGGGCGTGGAGCGCGCGGCGCTCGGCGGGTGGCTGCGCCTGCACGCCTCGCGGAGGACGGTCCGGTGAGCGCCCTCTTGCGCAAGGAGCTGGCCGCGCTCTGGCCGCTCTTCCTCGTGGCCTGCGTCGTCTTCAGCGGCGACGTGCTCTACCGCCCGCTGACCGAGCTGCTCGACCAGTCGACCTGGGAGGACATCGCGAGCTACCTGCGCGCCGGGGAGGGCGCGGGCTTCGGCTGGATCGCCATCCCGCTCGTGGTGAGCGTCGCCTACGCGGCGTTCCCGAGGGAGCACGACGAGGGCACCATCGCGCTGCTGCGCGCGCTGCCCGTGCGCCCGTCGTCCATCTTCATTGCGAAGGTGCTGGCCGGCATGGCGGTGATCACCGCCGCGCTCTCGCTCCTGACCGTGACGGACGGCTTGCAGGGGAGCCTGAACGACGAGTCCATCCGGGGCGGTCACTGGCGCGCCTCGCTCGCGCTCTCGCACCTGGGCATGCAGGTGGTCTTCGCCTTCATCGTCTACGCGCACGGCCTGCTCGCGTCGGTGCTCCGCCTCTTCGGGCTGCTGCCCTACGCGCTGCTCCTGATGCTCGGCTCGATCCTGGAGAACCTCTTTCCGCCCGCCGCGTGGATCAACCCCGCGTCGCTCCTCGACGCCCGCTACGACGGGACCGCGCTCGTCGTGCCCTGGGGGCCGCTCGCGGTGCACCTCGCGCTCGCGCTGCTCGCGCTGCTCGCCGCGGCCCTCGCCTGGCTCGGCCCGGGGGATCGCGTCTCCAAGGGCTTCGAGCGGGCGCGGGCGACGATCATGGGCAAGCTCGCCATCGGCTGCGGCGGCGCGCTGACCCTGCTCGTGTTGCTGGTGCTCGCGGTGCTCGCGGTCGACCGGGACGACGCGCCCGAGGAGACGGAGGACGAGCCCCGCGCCGCCCCCTCGCTCGAGACGGCCGAGGCGCGCACGGAGCGCTTCGTCTACACCTACCCGGTCAGCCACCGCGCCCGGGCCGAGCGGCTGATGGGCGGCGCCGACGCGATGCACGCGGAGCTGCGGCGCCTGCTGGACGCCGACCCGGGCCCGGTCCTGATCGCGGACCTGACCGAGGTCAGCGCCGACCACCTCGGCATCGCGAGCTGGACGCACATCCGGGTGGGGATCGTGCAGGAGGACGACTTCACGCGGCTGAGTCGCACCTTCGCGCACGAGACCGCGCACGCGCTCCAGCAGCGCATCAGCGAGCGCGGCACGGGCCGGCACGGGCGCGCGATGCGCTTCTTCTCGGAAGGCTCGGCGGAGTGGCTCGCGTACGAGGTCGTGCCCGGGCCCGAGGCGCGGCGGCGCGCGCGGCTGATCGGCGCGGTCACCTGGGCGCGACACCGCATGCGCCCCGAAGACCTGATGGACGACGACCGCCTGCGCGCGCGGTACGACACCACGCTGGTGTACCCGCTCGGGGAGCTCTGGACAGAGGCGCTGGTGTCGCGCTGCGGGGAGCGGGCCGTGGGCGCGGCGCTCCGGGAGAGCGGAGGTGAGCTGGCGAGCGGGGTGGCGCCGCGCGTGCTCTGGGACGAGCTGCTCGGGCGGATCGGCTGCGATCTCGAGGCGGTCGACGCGGCCTTCGTGGCCTCGGCGCGGGCCCTCGTGGAGGAGCACGCGGCGGAGGTGGCGGAGATCCCGCGCCTCTCCGGTGGGGTCACTTCGCGCGAAGGCGGGCGGCTGACGATCGAGGCGCGGCTCGACCGTGATCTGCCTGCCCGAGACCTGCCTGCCCGAG
>SHBB01000030.1 GCA_004213565.1 Sandaracinaceae bacterium | reverse complement strand
AGATGATCTCCGAGCCGGATCGCGACCACCCGCGCGAGCCGCTCGGCGATCGCGTCGGTGTGGTGCAGGCGGCTCTTCCTCGCCGTGACCCGGAAGCGCCGCGGCACCCCCGGGGTCAGGTACTGCTCCCAGGGGATCTGGGCCGTCTCGCGCTCCAGCTCCTCGAACGATCGCGCCAGGAAGCGGCCCACGCGCACGCGCACGTGGCTCGCCAGCCCGCTCTCCAGGTTCACCCGGAAGAGCGCCTTTCGGTGGCCGCCGAAGATGACCCCGCCCGGCACCGCCTTCGGGTCGAGCGCGCCGAGTGAGGCCAGCTCCCGCTCGAGGAGGGGCTCGAGCCCGGCGGCACAGGCGGCGAAGAGATCGTACGGGGCGCTCATCGCGCGGAGTCTGCCATCTTGGAGAGCGCGGGGCCTTCGACTTATGCTCCGGCCGGCGATGAGCGATCCAGAGCAGCGGTTGCGGAGAGTGCTCGAGGAGGCGGGCACGTCGGAGGCGTTGCAGGAGGCCCTCGAGGGGGCCGGCCTGTCCGCGCTGCCCGAGCAGCCGCAGGCGCTGAACGCCTTCGTGCGCGGCCCGCTGGGGCACGCCCTCGTCGGCCGCGTGCACCCGAGCACCGCGGGCGAGATCGTCGACGCGCTCCTCGCGGAGCTGCCGCCCTCCCAGACCCAGCCCATCACGGCCCGGCCTCCAGCCGACGACACGGCGGCGCAGCGAGAGTACGAGGACCTGATCAGCGGCGCGATCCACACCCGCGCCACCCCCGCCTGGGGGCTCCGCCGCGGAGGCACCGACCCGACGGCGGAGGACGCGCTCTGGATCATCGTCACCCGGGACCGCTCCATGATCGAGATGGCCATGGCGGCGGCCCCCGCGGGCACCGAGGTGATCGGCGTGACCTCGATGGCGGTGCTGAAGGGGGCCCTCGGCCGAGGCGAGCGGCCCTCGAGCGCCGTGGTGCTCGACGCCCAGCGCCCCTCGATCCCCCTCGACCGCACCCTGGCCGTCCTCACCGAGAACGGCGGGGGCGCGCGCGTGGTGCTCTGGCGCATGCCCCTCGCCGAGCGGCAGCGGCTTCAGGAGGCCATGCCTCACACCCAGTCCTGGCTCCCCTGCGGCGACGAGGTCACTCCGGCCGAGATCGTCCAGCTCCTCGGCGCCTGACGCGCCAGCCACCGACGCGTCCGCGAATTGACGAGCGCGCGGTGGCGACCTACTTGCATTCGAACTCAGATTTGGAGAACGCGCTTTGAGCGACAACTACGACTCCGCGCCGAACTTGGCCATCTTCGCCGACTTCGAGAACGTGGCCATCGGCGTGCGGGACGCCAACTACAAGGACTTCGACATCGAGCTCGTGCTCGAGCGCCTGCTCGACAAGGGCAAGATCGTCGTCAAGAAGGCCTACTCGGACTGGGACCGCTACAAGAGCAGCAAGCGGGCCATGCACGAGGCGGGCTTCGAGATGATCGAGATCCCGCACGTGAGCTACTCGGGCAAGAACAGCGCCGACATCCGCCTCGTCGTGGACGCGCTCGACCTCTGCTACACGAAGCGGCACATCGACGTCTTCGTCATCATCAGCGGTGACTCCGACTTCTCGCCCGTGGTCAGCAAGCTCCGCGAGAACGACAAGATCGTCATCGGCCTCGGCGTGAAGAACTCGAGCAGCGATCTCCTGATCGAGAACTGCGACGAGTTCATCTACTACGACGACCTGGTGCGCGCGAAGCGCGGCGCCAAGCGCGGGCACGCCAAGAAGCCGCGCAAGAAGGCCAACGACCAGCCGAAGGCGGCGCCCAAGAAGGACGACCCCAAGTCGGGCGCGGACGTGCCCACGACCCGCGCCGAGCCGAGCAGCGGCGGCAAGGAATTGTCCAAGGAGGAGGAGGCCGAGCGTCAGCAGGAGGGGCTCGACCACATCCTCGACGTCGTCGAGGCGCTCTTCCAGGACCGCGACAGCCACCTCTGGGGCTCGATGATCAAGCAGACCCTCAAGCGCAAGCGCCCCAACTTCTCCGAGCGCTTCCACGGCTACCGCACCTTCAGCGAGATGCTCGAGGACGCGGAGAAGAAGGGCCTGCTCGAGCTGAGCAAGGACGAGCGCAGCGGCGGCTACATCATCACGAGCTTCGGCCCAAACGCGTAGCGCTCTTACCTGACCACGACGTCGACGCGGCACCACGACATGCCGAGGTGCCCGTCGCGCACGACCACCCAGAGCGGGTAGGTGCCGGGCTCCTCCGGCGCCGTCCACGTGGTGTCGTCGTTCGGGCGCTGGGTGATGTCGTCCGCGACGGATCCGGCGGTCACGAACCAGGAGTAGTAGGCGCTCTCCTCGTTCTCTTGCACCACCCCGTCGAAGTTGAACACGGGGTAGGTCTCGAGCCACGCCTCTTCGTCGTCGTCCGGGTCGAGCGCCACCTCGGCGCCGGCCTCGACGGAGAGCGCGTCGCCTTCTGGGACGCAGAGCGTCGGGTCGTCCCCGTCCCGGGCGCTGACGAAGGCCCCGTCGAGCGAGAAGCGCGGCGGCGGCGGGTTGGTCGTCGGGTCGGCGCGCATGGTGATCGCGAAGCGCTTGAAGCCGACGAGGATCTGCTCGCCCTGCCGGTAGACCTCGAGCCGCACGCTGAGCGGCACGCCCACCTCCGCGATGACCACGAGGAGCGAGTCGATCAGCCCGGGCTCGAGGCCAGGGACCGGCTCGGGCATCGGCCCGCCGGGGCCGGGCATCATCAGCTGCGCCACCACCGCGAGCACCTCCGCGCCCGGCAGCCGCGCCGCGTTCGGGGGCAGGCCCTCGGTGTCGAGCCGGATCAGGTCCTCGCCGCCCTCCCGGCAGTCGTCGTCGAGCTCGCTGCCCGCGCCGAGGCCGGCCCCGCGGATGATCGCGGCGAGGCTCACGCAGACGGTCCAGCGGAGCTCCACGTCCGGCGCCTCCGACAGATCCGCGCCCGTCTCGTCGACGATGAGGGTCGTGAAGACGACGTCCTCCCCGAACTGCGCCTCGGGCGGCTCGGGGCGCAGGCCGATGATGCGCGCCTCCTTGATCAGGTGCGGCGGATCGAAGTCGAGATCCAGGCAGCCCGCGGCGAAGAGCGCGAGCAAGGGGAGGGCGAGGCGTCTCATTCGAGGATCCCCCGGATGCCGATCGCGGGCAGGATGGGCAGGCCCGGCAAGTTGGCCTTCTGCGCGTAGTCGAAGGAGAAGAGCACGCCTTCGTTGTTGGTCGCGTTGTAGACGTTCTGCACGTCCAGATAGATCGAGCCGCGGATCGGGCCGATGTCGAAGTCGCGGTCGATGCGGATGTCGAGCCGGGTGAAGGTGTCGAGCCGCGCGCCCATGTCGCGGAAGCTCGGGTCGAAGCCGTCCTCGTCGAGGTCCTGGATGGTCCCCACGAGGGTCGAGGTCGGCCGGCCGGTCGCGAGCTGGAAGGCGGCGCCGAAGCGCCAGCCGTCGAAGGCGTAGCTCGCCGCGAGGTTCAGGATGTGGGTCTGGTCGAACACGAAGGGCTCCCACGTGCCGCCGTCGGTGCGCCGCTCGCTGCGGCTGAGGGTGTAGCTGAGCCACCCGTAGAGGCCGCGCTCGACCTTGCGCCGGATGAGCAGCTCGAGCCCGTAGGCGCGCCCCTCGCCGTCGGCGACGAAGAACTGCCGGCGGGGCCCCTCGGGCGTGCTGATCACCCGGTTGACCTGTCGCGAGATGTCGAACATCTGGCTGTAGAAGCCCGTCGTGTGGACCTCGATGCGCTCGGGCAGCGTCAGCTCGAGGCCCGCGGAGCTCTGCCACGCGCGGTTCGGCGCCAGATCCGCGCTCCCCGTCTGGCGCGTGATCTGGAAGACGCTCGGCGGCTGCGTGAAGAGCCCGCTCGCCGCCTTCAAGAGTAGCTCCGGCACCACCTGCCAGCGCACCACGAGGCGCGGGTCCGGGAAGACCTCCGAGACGTCCCCGTAGCGCATGTAGTCGAAGCGGCCCGCCGCGCTGATCTCGACCGGGCCCAGCCGGATGATCTGGTCGACGTAGAACGCGCCGAGCGCCCGCACGACCGTCAGATCGATCGGCGCCGCCTGGGGCGTGAAGAGCGGCGCGGGGTACTGGCCGAGCCCGTTCGGCACGAAGGCGGTCGCGTTGACGTCGAAGAGCGTCGCGTTGATGTCCAGCCCGAAGCGCGTCTCGAGCTCGTCGATCCAGGGGATCTGCGCGTCGAGCCGGAAGGCGGCGTAGCTGTTCTGCAGCGCGAAGACGAGCGGGTCCGAGCCGGGCGACGAGTTGGTGAAGGTGTTCCCGTCGCGGCCGAGCATGCCGCTGAGGCGCACGCGCGCGCGGTGCGGCAGGCGCAGGTCGATGCGCCCGATGATGCGCTGGAAGTCGTAGCCGAGCCGGGTCTGGACCCCCTCGCTCGCCATGCCGCCGCCGAAGCTCCCCGTCTGGTCGAGCACGTCGTCCGAGCCGAAGACGAAGAGGCTCAGGGACATGCGCGAGTCGACGCGGTAGTCGGTCCGGACCTGGTAGTCGGTGTAGTTGATGTCGAGCCCGTCCACGACGAGCGGGAGCAAGAGATCGTAGTAGCTGCGGCGGAAGGCGACGGCGATCGAGCCGCGCTGCTCGTCGAAGGGGATCACCGCGAGCAGGCTCGCGCGGAAGATGTCGATCTCCAGCTCGCCGCGGGGGCTGCGCACGTCCGGGGCCTCGGTCTCGACCGAGATCACGCCCGCGCTGAAGCGGCCGAACATCGCGGGGTAGCCGCCCGGGTAGAAGTTGAGCTCCGAGACGAGCCGGCTCGAGATCACCGCCGGGCCTGCGCCGAGGTGATAGAGCAGCGGGACCGGGAAGCCGTCGACGAAGAAGCCGGTGTTGTTGAACGCCGCGCCGCGGACGAGGAAGAAGCCGAGCCCGAAGGGGCTGCGGGCCACGCCGGGGAGGGTGGCCACCACCCGCAGCGGCTCGCCGAAGGTGCCGGGCACCGTGGTCAGCTCCTCGGCCGAGAGCGTGATGCGCTCCGCCGCGCCGGGCTCCACGCGGTCCGTCACCGCGGTCACGCCCAGCTCCTGCACGTCGGCCTCCATCTCGGAGACGTCCAGCCCGGTCGGGTCGCCGCCGAGCGGGGCCTCGGCCTGCATCGCCTCCGCGGCGGAGCGGCGCTCCTCCGGCGGCGCCTCTTCGGGCGGAGGCGCGGGCGGCGTGATGCGGTAGCGGAAGCGGACCCGGGCCGGGATCGGCGCGCCGTCGCGCGTAGCCGGCTCGAAGCGCATCTGCTGCGCCGCCTCCATCACCAGCGCGTCCACGTCCTCGCGCAGCGGGGTCAGCACCTGGACCTCGCTCACCGTCCCGTCCGCGGCGATCGTGATCTGGAGCTCCACCGAGGCGTCGTCGGGCAGGGGGTCCGCGCCCTCGGGCAGCGACACGGGCGGCGCCTCGATCAGGCTCGGCGGCGTCAACGCGGGCTGCGCCGGGGGGGCCTCTTCGGGCGGCGCCTCCTCGGAGCCATCTTGCGCATGCGCGGCGCCCGCCGACAGCCAGAGGCCCAGCGCGAGCGCGAGCAGCCACCGCAACCGACTCACGCGGGACGGAGTATCAAAAAGCCGGACCCGTGGCCACGCGCACGAACGCTTCGCTCGGGCTGCGAAGTCACTTTGTGTCGGGACAGGCTCGCAAGATTTCTCCATCCTGTTACACGTCCCGGCTCGCTCGTGTCCGGATGTGTCGTACGTCGAGAGTGCCCATGAACCGCCCGTCCGTGATCCTCTTCGCGCTCGCGGCCGTCTTCTGCGGCGTCGCCTGCAGTGGAGACGCGCAGGGCGCGGCGCGGCTCAGCGTCCGTGGGTCGGACACCATGGTGATCCTCACCCAGCGCTGGGCCGAGGACTACATGCGGGCCCACCCCGAGACGACCATTCAGGTCACGGGCGGGGGCAGCGGCACCGGGCTCGCCGCCCTCATCAACGGCACCACCGACCTCGCCACCGCGAGCCGCCCCATCACCGAGCGCGAGCGGCGCAACCTCGAGCGCAACCGGGCGGTCGAGGCGCGCGGCGTGCCCGTCGCCATCGACGCCGTCGCCGTGTACGTGCACCGCGACAACCCCATCGAGTCGCTGACCCTCGCCCAGCTCGCGGCCCTCTTCCGGGGCCAGATCGACGACTGGGCGCAGCTCGGCGGAGCGCCGGGCCGCGTCGTGCTCTACAGCCGCGAGAACAGCTCCGGCACCTACGCCTACTTCAAGGAGCGCGTGCTCCAGGACCGCGACTTCGCGAGCGAGGCCCAGACCCTGCCCGGCACCGCGGCCGTCATCCACGCCATCAGCCGCGACCCCGTCGGCGTCGGCTACGGCGGTATCGGCTTCGGCGAGGGCGTGCGCGCGGTGCCGATCGTGACCGACGACGGACGGGCCGTCGCCCCCACCGCCGAGAGCGCGCTCGACGGCAGCTACCCGCTGTCACGACCCTTGCTCATCTACACGGCTGGCGAACCGCGCGGCGTCGCGGCCGACTTCATCGCCTGGGCGCGCAGCCCGGACGGCCAGCGGCTCGTGGACGCGGCGGGCTACTACCCCCTGCCGCAGGTCCGCACCGCGCGGGTCTCTCCATGAGCCGAGCCGATGAGGCCGCAGAGGGCGGCCCGCTCCCGCTCGGGCGAGGCCCGACCACCCCGCTGTCCCATCGCCTCGCCGAGCGCGCGATCACCGCCGTCGCCTTCCTCGCGATCGCGGCCATCGCCCTCATCTTCGCGTTCATCCTCAAGGAGGCCTTGCCTCTCTTCTGGGAGACCGCGCTCTGGCCCGACATCGGCGGCCTCGACGCGCTGTTCCTGCCGCGCGAGTGGCCCGGCTACGAGGACGCGGTCTTCGTCTGGCAGCCCGTCGGCGCGCCGTCGAAGCTCAACGTCGTCCCCCTCCTGGTCGGCACCCTCAAGGTGACCACCGTCGCCATGTTCATCAGCGTCCCGATGGGCGTCGGCTCCGCGATCTTCGTCTCGCAGTACGCGCCGCGCGCCGCGCGCGAGGTCCTCAAGCCCTGCCTCGAGCTGCTCGCGTCGATCCCGAGCGTCGTGCTCGGCTTCTTCGCGCTCATCGTGCTCGCGACCTGGCTCCAGGACGCGTTCGGCTTCACCTACCGACTCAACGCCGTCGTCGCCGCGCTCGGGCTGAGTCTCGCGGTGATCCCGATGATCTTCACCATCAGCGAGGACGCGCTGCGCGCCGTGCCGCGGGAGCTGAGCGAGGCGGCGATGGCGCTGGGCGCGCGCAAGTGGCAGACGACCCTGCGCGTCGTCCTCCCCGCCGCGCTCCCCGGCATCGCGGCCGCGGTGATCCTCGGCTTCGGCCGCGCGATCGGCGAGACCATGGTCGTGCTCATGGCGTCCGGCAACGCCGCGGTCATGGAGCTGTTCGACCCGACCACCAGCGCCCGCACGGTGACGGCGACCATCGCGGCGGAGCTCGGCGAGGTCGCGCAGGGCGACCCTCACTGGCGCGTCCTGTTCCTCCTCGGCGTGCTGCTCTTCCTGATCACCTTCGCGCTCAACCGCCTCGGCGCGGCCGTCATCGCGCGCCTCCACCGGCGCCTCACCGCGGGGGCCCGGGCGTGAAGCTCACCGGCGGCGACTGGATCCTCGCGGGCGCCACTGGCCTGAGCGTCGCGCTCGTGCTCTCCCTGATGCTCATCGTGCTCGGGCAGGTCGTCGTGCTCGGGGCGCCGTCCATCAGCGTCGCCTTCCTCACCGAGGGCCCCTCGGCCGATCTCATCGGGGGCGGCATCTGGCCCGCCATCTGGGGCACCGTGATGATGACCCTCCTGATGACCGTCGCGGTCGTCCCGGTGGGCATCCTGACCGGCGTCTACCTCGCGGAGTACGCCCCGCGCGGCTCGCGCCTCGCGGCGTGGGTGCGCGCCGCGGTCGTGAACCTCGCGGGCGTCCCGTCGATCGTCTTCGGCCTCTTCGGCCTCGGCTTCTTCATCCTCTTCGTCGGCCGCGGCCTGGACGCGCTCCTCTACGACGGCCAGCCCGTCTGGGGGAAGCCGGCCGTCCTCTGGAGCTCGCTGACCCTGGCCGTGCTGACCCTGCCCGTCGTCATCGTGACCACCGAGGAGGCCCTCCGCGCCGTGCCGCAGGACCTCCGCTCGGCCGCGCTCGCGCTCGGGGCCACGCGCTTCCAGACCGTCTTCCAGATCGTCGTGCCGAACGCGCGGGGCGGCATCCTGACCGGCATCATCCTCGCCGTCAGCCGCGGCGCGGGCGAGGTCGCGCCCATCCTCTTCACCGGCGCGGCGAGCTACCTACCGAGCCTCCCGACCGACCTCCGCGACATGTTCATGCACCTCGGCTACCACGTGTACGCCCTGAGCACGCAGAGCCCGAACGTCGACGCCGCGCGCGGCAGCCTCTTCGGCACCGTCCTCGTCCTCCTCGTGCTCACGTTCTCGCTCAACCTGACGGCCATGGTCATCCGCGCGCGCAGCCGCCGCTGACTTGCCGCGCCCCCGCCGTCGCCTCACCCTCCGGTCGGCATGACCTGGATCGAAGACCCCAAGCTCGCGCGGACCCTCGCCCGCATCACCTGGGTCGTGCTCGTGGGCAGCTTCGTGCTCATCACCAAGTTCCGCCTCGAAGGCGCGGCCCTGAGCGGCGCCCTCGCGGGGCTCATCACCGTCGTGCTCGCGATGAACACCCCCGTGCTCGTCGGCCTCTGGAAGAGCCGCGACCACTCCCGCACCAAGGCCTATCGCCTCGTCGCCTTCACCCTCGTGCTCCGCGTCTGCGCCCTCGCCTGGGTCATCTTCCTGGTCGGCTGAGCGAAGATCACCGGCAGTAGATCGTCGCCCGCGCGTGACAGTCACCACCGTTGGCGTCGTGCTCCTGGCACCCGAACCACGTCCAGTAGTCCGCCGGCCCGTCCCATGAGATCTCCGATTCCGAGGTCTGGAACTCTCCGAGGTTGCAGAGGCCGTGGTCGACGTGGGCCGAAGGTCGCGTGACGGATACGGTGTTGGGCCGAGCGGCGTCGCGCTCGGCGTCACTGACAGCTCCCCATTCGAGGTTGCACACGCCGCGGGCGCCGATGACACGAGTGCCCGCCGGGCAGACGGCGTAGTCCCAGCAGCCGGCGTTGTCGCCCGTGACGCGGCACTCGAAGTGGTGAGTCTCCACGTGACAGGGGGGCGGCGCGGTCTCCGCCATTAGCTCGCCGTTGCGACAGACGTAGGGCGTCGAGGTGCAGGAAGGCGCCAAGTCTCTCGGATCCGGGACGAGAACGATGATCTCGCCATCCCAGTAGAAGTGGTCGCGGTAGGCCCACGGCACGTAGCAACCCGTGGCACGATGGGTATGCGTCGAGACGGTTTCGTTGTCGGTGATCAGGTTGTCGTTGTCGAACGCGGGGTCCCCTTCACGAATCATCTCGCCGAGCTCACGAACATAGACCTGATTCTGGGCGACGACGTTGTGCTGGGCCCAGTCTCTGTCGGACGCGCTACTCCCGAAGGCCCAGCCGGCGTCCAGCCCGCAGTAGGGTCGATTCCCGTTCCTCGCACCCAGGAATACCGACGGGTTCGAGCCCCCGTACGTGTGGTAGTAGAAGACGTTGTTGATGATCCGGTTGTGCTGAGGCGCCGCGTGGCGGATCACCCCGCCCTCTCCGCAGTTGCGATACAGGTAGATTCCGCCATCTTCGAGGCTCGAGAACGTATTCGAGACGATCTCGTTGTACTGGGACCCATCGATCGCGATGAGCTCGCGCGCCGTGTCCGTGTGGATTCGATTTCCCACGATCCGGTTCCCGGTCGACTCCGCGTCGAGGTAGATGGCAGTGCTGGCGCTGGTCCCGGCGATCTCGGAGCCGACGAGACTGAACCTGGAGACGCCCGGCGCAAGGTAGAGCGGGATTCGATCGATGCCCTCGACGTAGACCTCCTCGAAGGTGATGGCGTGCGGGGCGGCCTCGCGAACGCGACCAGTGTGCCCAGGAGACCGCGACGATTCCTTCAACGCCTCTGCCTCACCGTTTTCGCCCATGCCGAGCACACGAATCGAGCCAATGATATTGCAGCCGCGCACGGTGATGTCATGGGGCGGATCCCAAACCGCGCCGCCCGCTTCGTCTTTGCTCTCCGCGGAGAGTATCCGGATGATGTCTTGTCCAGGAGGGAGCTTGGACCCGTCGAGCGTGGCGCCCCCGCAATCGATCGACACCCCGTTGGCAGCGGAGCCTTCGAGCCAGAGGGGACGGGTGATGACATCTGTCGTGGAGAGCTCCAGGGAGCAGGTCAGCAGGTACCGGGAGCTCTCGTTCGGATCCAGGGCTGCGTTGCGCTCGGCATCGGTGCAAGGGGGCGCTACGAGCGCGTGAGTGGTCGAAGCCACTGATCCGCCCGGAGCGTCCACGCAGCCGACGACGAGGGACCCGCAGGCGACCGCGATCATGATCCTGCTGAACACTCGGCGTGCATACCCCATGAATGCGCTGGGAGCAATTACGCATGCGTAGGTGTCAGCGTCGTAGTCGGTCGTTGTGGTTCCGTCGAGGGGTTGGGAGAGCGGGTCCGCCCTCCTGGCGAGAGGCGCAGACTCCCGGCCCATGGCGTTTTCTTCGCTACCCCGGCGTTCGATTCACGGCAAACATGTCCTCGAACCGGGTGCCCTCGCTGAGGTCACTCCAGACGACCCGGGCCGCGCCATGCACCGGATACTCGATGATCAGCTGGCCCGTCCCCCTGTCGAGCTCCTGGTTGTACCCCCCGAAGACCCGGCCGTCGGGGAGGGCGACCCAGTTGCGCACGGCGGGGCGGATCGGCACTCGGCGGACCAGGCGTCGCGTACCATCGGTCAAGTCGATCCGGAACACGACGAGCTCGTGTCGCGAGCTGCCTCGGTAGACGCGGGGGATGGCGTGGAAGACGCTCTCGCCAGCGACTGTCGTCCGGCGCAGCCACGTGTCGGGGAAGCGGCCGGTCCATTCACCGAGACCCTCGACCTCGCGGAACGCTCCGTCGAGGTCTCGAATGGTGAGCCTGCCCTCGGGCCCTTGTAGGAGCACGCGTCCGGCATCGCTGACGGCTGCGGGGCCATCGCGCTCCAGGTCGGCGATGAGCACCTCGCCATCGCCTCGACGGAGCGTCGGCGGGCACGTGTACATCGGCGGTCCGATCCGTGGGATCAGAAGCGAGCGACTGGCATCGAAGCACGGCGCGGTCACGACCTCGGGGTCCGGCGCCCCGACCACCCGCTGGTACCAGACTCCTCGGTTGTAGCGGTAGAAGAGCGTTCCGTCGTTCGCGGGCACGATCGACGTCCAATGCACGCCTCCGCTGGCGGGGACTTCGTCGAAGTCGGAGATGGCCGGCGCGCTCGGCGCCGCCAGAGGACGCAGTGACAGCGGACCGTCGAAGCCCTCACGCACCTGGACGTAGACGACACCATCGAAGGGGAGGGTGTGGGCGACGGTCGGATCCGCGCATGGGTGGCCTTCGTCGATGCGCCAATCGCAGTCGTTGTCACGCCCGTCGCACCACTCGGGGTCGCCCAGGAGGCAATCGTCCCGCATTGGGACGCCCCCGTCGGCCACGGCACCGTCGGTCGAGATGGGCACGCCAGCGTCCACCTCGACCGGCGCCGGCGCGCACTCGCACGTCTCGACCCAGGCTGCGTCCTCGCAGTAGAGGAGGCCGTCGCGTCCGTCGTCGCACTCACACGGGAGAGCCGTCCCGCTCCAGCAGGGGCCGGGCGGGACGACCCCCGGGCCCGAACCGGGGGGCGGCCCCATGGGGGGCGTCTCGGCGTCGGGCGCGACCTCATGGCTGTTGCCGCATCCAGGCGTGGCGACGAGGAGCGCGCCTAGTAGACACGGCACGGCTCGGCACAGATTCTTGGTCATGCCCGCTGAGATGCACGACGCATTCCATGTTGCGAGGTACGGGGTTTGCGGTCTGGTGCGCGTCAGGTGAGCGCGCGGTCCGCGAGCACGATGTTTCGTAAGTTGCGGTCCTCGGCGAGCCTGTCGAAGCGGGCTTCGTGGAGTCGGCCGCCGCGAATTTCGTACACATGCGTGAAGCCGAGCTCCCCGAGCAGAGCGTGGAACTCGGTGACAGGCTGTTGACGCTCGATGTGGGCGGGCGCGTACTCCATCAGGACCAATGGGCGGTGCCGTTCGATGGTGGCGCGCGCGCTGCGCAGTGCCTGACTCTCGTGTCCCTCCACATCGATCTTGATGAGGTCGACCCGGTCGAGGTCGGCGCAGATGTCGTCGAGGGCGCGGCATCGGACGGTGGTGCGCGGCGCCCCGTCGTCGGGCTCGTCTGCTCCGGCGATGTGTCCGAGGGCGGGATCGTCTACCGGGGTCACGAAGGACAGCTCGGCCGGCGCCTCGGAGACCGCGCAGTGGTGAAGCGTCGCCCGCTCACGCAGCTGGTTCGTACGGATGGACTTCTCGAGCAGGCCGTACAGGCGCGGGTTGGGCTCGACCGCGACGACGCGACCCTTCTTGACTCGCTGTGCGGCGGTGAGCACGTGGTAGCCGTAGTGCGCGCCGACGTCGACGTACACGGAGTCGTCCTCGAGGAGGTCGAGCAGGGCCTGGTTGGTCGTCTTCTCCCAGTAGCCCTTGAACATGAGGTGCTGGGCGATCCCGAGGTCGCGCGTGTCGACGAAGATCCGCTGCCCCGAGGTGATCCAGGTGATCGCCGTGTAGTCACCTACGTAGGTGCTCGTGGCGAAGAACTGCCTACGATTCTGTCCCTCGATGAACTCCAGCTTCTTCCGAAGCCATCCTTCGAACACCTCGTCGGTGACGTTCTCGAGCGCGCGGCGGACCGCCTTCGGGATCTTCATCACACCTCTCGTTCGCGCGAGCCGGGGAGCGGACGGTAGGCTCGGGCGGTGCGGACCATATCACGCGGTGCCTGGCTCGCCGCCGCGCTCACGCTGCTGGCCCTCTCGAGTTGCAGCGCACCCGGCGCCGGAGCGGCTCGGCCCGCTCCGCTGCGGGAGGCGCGCTGCGAGCTGGGAGATTCGGTCGGGGCGCCGGGCGACCCTCCCGGGATCGTGGTCGCACACCGGCCCGCGGCGAGCGGGCAGTACCTCGGCTCCCCGAGCTTGCTCGCCGCGTCCGACGGAACCCTCTACGTCTCGCACGACGTCTTCGGCCCGCGGCGGCCCGAGCCACGGCAGACGCACGTGTACGCCTCCCAGGACGGTGGGCGCTCCTGGGTTGCGCGTGCCGTCGTGGAGGGGCAGTTCTGGTCGTCGCTCTTCGAGCACCAGAGTGCCCTCTACCTGCTCGGGACCGAGACGGGCCTGGGCGCAGTGGTGATCCGCCGCTCGCGCGACGGCGGCGCCACGTGGACCGACCCGGCGTCGGAGGAGACCGGACGACTCCTCCGCGAGGGGAGGCACCACACCGCCCCGATGCCGCTCGTGCTCCACGAGGGGCGGCTCTGGGCCAGCTTCGAGGAGCTTCTCCCCCCGTTCGCGTGGCCTCGTTCGCTGAGCCCCTACCTGCTCAGCGTCGACGCAGACGCGGACCTACTCGACGCGACGGCCTGGCAGCGCAGCGTGGCCATCTCGTTTCCCGACGAGGGGCCCGGAGAGGGCTGGCTGGAGACACAGCCCGTGATCACCCCGGGAGGGGGGGTGCGACTGTTGAGTCGCGTGGACGTTCGGGGCGAGCACGAGCGGATGGCCGTGCTCGGCTGGGACGGCGAGCGCCTGCAGGTGCTGGGCTTTCCGCGTTTCGCCGGCGGGAGCAAGAAGTTCACCGTGCGCTGGGATCCGTCGACGCGACGATACTGGACGCTCGTGAACGAGGTGGAGGAGGAGCCGGTCCGGCTGCCCGCGGCGGTGCGTAACCGATTGACTCTCGTCAGCTCCCGCGACCTCGAGTCATGGTCATCGCACGCCGTATTGCTGTCTCACGAGGACGTGGACCACACGGGCTTTCAGTACGCGGACCTCGCGCTCGTGGGAGAGGACCTCGTCTTCGTGAGTCGCACTGCCTATCCCGAGGTGAGCGGGCCAGCGAACGACTATCACAACTCGAACTACATCACGTTCCACCGGCTCGCGCGCTACGCGGAGTGCGCGGCGCGGGCTCGCTAGGGGAACGTGTCTGGGTCGGCTCTTCGAATACGCCGTGGAGGGCCTCTGCGATGGCCCGCGGCGAATGGGCTCGCTCGTGAAGCGAGAAGCCGCCCTGCGCGACCCGCCGCCGCAGCGCTTCATCACGCGTCAGCTCGAGAATGCCCTTCGCGAACGCCTCGGGCGTGGACGCGATCCAGGCGCTCTCTCCGTGCACGAGGTCGATGCCCTCGGCGGCCTTCGGGGTGCAGACGATGGGCTTGGCGTGACCCATCGCCTCCACGACTTTGATCTTCATGCCCGCGCCGCCGAGGATGGGGGCGATGACGAGCTTCGCCTGTTCGTAGTAGGGGCGGAGGTCGGGGACGATGCCGGGCAGATCGACGCCGTCCTGTCGGCTCACATCGAGCTCCTTGCTGCGCGCGATGTTCCCGACGATGGCCGTTCGAAAGCCGGGCTCCTCCGCGCGGACGAGCGGGAGGACCTCGTCGAGGAACCAGAGGATGCCTTTGACGTTGAAGTTCGAGACCGAGCCGACGAAGAGCGCGTCGTGCCGGTGCGACAGGAAGATGTCTCGCGACGGTGCGGGCGGCGAGAAGGCCGGCACGCAGTGGACGGACGCGTCGGGGCAGAGCGTCTCGAAGGTGCGCGCCTCGAGCGGGTTGATGGCGATGATGCGGTCGTAGCGCCGGAGCGCGGCGTGCTCGCTCTTCTCGAATCGGCGCGCGTCGATGTGTCGGCGCACGCGGTTCATCGTCTGGTCCTCCCGCAGGAACTCCGTCTGATAGTCGTGCGTGTCCAGCACCTTCACGCCTCGAAGGCCGGCCGGGAGCGCGGGCGTCATCTTCGCGTAGTTGACCAGCACATAGTCCGGATCGAGCTCCGCGCACATCTTGGCCACGGCGCGCCGGAAGCTGGGCGGGCAGGTCTCGAAGTTGGCGATGCGATGAACCCCGCCGGTCAGGAAGTCCGCTCCGCGCAGCGCCTCCCGGATGGCTCGCTTCGGCCACTTGTCGAAGCGGGGGTGCTTTCGGACCTCGATTCGATCCACGCCGGGATAGCGCTCGCGTAGCTCCCGGACGATCGACTTGCTGGCCTTGTCGAACGACATGTTCAGCACGCAGAGGCTGACCATCTTTCGGTCCGCCATGAGGCCATCGATCATCGTGTCGATTCGCGACTGCGAGCCCCGATAGATGGGCCAGGGAATCACCGGCGTGACCACCAGGACGTGCGCATCGGGGACGGGGAGCTGCTCCCCTAGGATGCGCAGCTGTCGGAACTTCATGTCCCGCGTGATGCGAACGCGCGATCCATCCTTCTGCGTGACCAGCTCGGTCTTCAGCTCCGCGAACGAGTACACGTGTTCCAGCAGGTGGTGGACGAAGCGCTCCACCTTCTCCGGGTCGGGACTGGATCCGGTCTCCAGGGCCGCCAGCGCCGCGTCGACGTCGCCCACATGTACCGCCAGACCCGGTTGGCCGTAGAACGCGTCACCGACGTGCAGGGTCGGCGTCCCGAAGATCAAGCTCAGCAGGCCCACGCCGCTGTTGAGCACGAGCGTGGCGTCCGCGAGCTCGAGCAGATCATGGATGTGGACGTCGTCGGTGACGTACTTGAGTCGCGGGTTATCGGGGATGAGGTAGTCGGTCTCCAGCGGGTGCTTCTTCAGGATGACCGCCCACTCCTCTCCGGTGTCGGCTCGAAGTCGTCGCTCCAGCTCGGACGCGAAACCAACCAGCTCCTCGAGCGACTCGACGGCGCCGGAGAAGTAGCGGACGACGGTGTCGTGGGGGCGCTGCAGCGGGAGGAACAGGACGCGCTTGCCGCTCACGCCGAGCCGCTCCGCGAGGGCGTCGCGCGCCTCGCGCGGGCCCTGCGCCTCCAGCGCCGCGCTGCCCCCGCGGAGCCGCCGCATGTAGCCACGCACCTCCGCGGCCTGTGCGTCGCTCAGGGGCCGGTCCCACGCCTCGGGTGCGTAGCTGGGCGAGTCGAAGTTGAAGCCAGCGTCGAAGAACCAGGAGTCGGGGAGCGCCCCCCGGTCGCTGGCGATCACGCGCACGGCGGCGTCGCGGAGCGCCCGGTAGGCCGTCAGGCGCGCAGGGTTCCCGTACGGGTTCGGCATGAGGACCTGGTCGAAGCCCTCTCGACGCACGCGGTCGGGCAACGACGCCGGGTCGTCGAGGTCGCGTTCGTTGACGAAGACGAGGTCGCCGAAGGCGAAGAGCACGTGGCGGAGCGAGCGGTAGAACGCGCTCTCTGGCGCGCCGAGCGCGAGGGTGCGGGGGCGGTGGGTCATCGGGTGCTCCCTGGGGTTCGTGCGGGACGTGAGTGAGCGGCGCGGGCGGGGAGACCGGGGAACCAGCGCGCGCCCGTGAAGCGTCGCGCACCCGGCGGGCGCTTGTAGAAGCTGCCGTTCACCTGGTTCACATGGAGCAGGTAGCGGCGGAAGCGGTGATAGAGGTCGGCGTCGACCTGCCCGGGCGCGTGGAGGAAGGCCTCGACCGTGCCCTGATGCGTCAAGCCCGGCATGTCGTAGACGGCGGTGCCGGTACACTTCACCGGCGTTCCGTGGTGCATCGAGCTCAAGCCCACGGTGCTGTTGATCGTGAGCGTGCCCTTCGCGTGCTTCAGGAGCGTCGGCAGGTGCAGGTCGTGGCAGTAGTGAAGCCGACCCTCCAGACCATGACGCCGGGCCAGCTCCACGAAGAGCGCTCCGTACTCACGGTAGGCCCGGTCCATGGGGTGGTGCTTGAAGACGATGTGGTCGTCCGGCGAGGCCTTGGCGGCGAAGGTCTCCAGCACCTCCTCGACGAACTCCAGCACGTCCTCGTAGGGCGAGTGCAGGATCTGGAAGTCGCAGTGGACCTGCAGCGGGACGAGAAAGTAGCGCCCGGAGAGCGGCCCGGCGAAGCGCTCGATCATGCCGCGCTCCTGCCACGCGTAACGTCGCTTGCGCACTACGTTCCGGCACCAGACGAAGGTGTGGTACCAGGCGTTCAGGTTTCGATGATGCTGGTAGTGGGGGAAGCCCCCGTTCAGGTGGGTGAAGACGAGCGCGTTGAGCGTCGAATACCAGCTCGTGAGGTGAAAGCGCGGTCCGACGTCGACGGGCTCGGGCGGCTCCGGCAGGTCCAGGGCGCGGTAGAAGGCGGGGTCCCGCGGCATCTGGCTGTTGCCGTTCACGCCGTGCTCCTCGAGGGTGAACCAGTCGGGCCGCAGGTAGCCCTCCTCCAGCGCCCAGACGCGCGCGCCGCGACGTCGAGCCACCTCGAACGCCACGCGGTGCAGCGGTCGACAGTCGCCGAAGGCGAACACGCCGTCGACGCCGCGCTCTTCGATGAGCGCTTCGACGAACTCGGGCCACTCCTCGAAGGTTCCCCGGAACGCGATCGCGTCCGGGCCTCGGAAGAAGAAGACGTCCCCCGCGTGGAAGTTCACCTTGGTGACGGCGATGCCCTCGGCCTCCAGCTCGGAGGCGAAGCGGCGCATGAAGGGACCGGCCGGGCCCTGCAGCAACAGCGCGTGCGAGACGCCCAGATCGGGAAACCTGTCAGGAGACACCCGAGACCTCCTTCGCGAGGTTGAGCAGCTTGGTCAGGAGACCGCCCGTCGCCCGAGCGGGGCGCCGTCGCGCCGCGAGCAGCTGCGCCACGGCGATCTCCGGGGTCGTGGGTCGTCGTGTCACGCGGCTGACGTACCGCGGGTAGCGGATCAAGGTCGCCGCGACGAGCTCGTCGAGCGATCGGCGGCGTGTTCGCCGCGGGTGCGGGTGCCGGTCCCGAGTGAGCCCCCAGCCTGCATAGAAGGGCTGCCCGTACACGACCACGTCGAGCTCGCGGAGGAGGGCCTCGAACCCCACGAGGGAGGTCATGGTGTGCACCTCGTCGGCGGCGTCCAGGCAGTCGGCGAGGCTCGCCTCGGTCACGACCTCATCGCAGAGCTTCTGCGCCACGTGCAGCGGCAGCGAGTCTCGGCGGTTGCCGCTCACAACGTCCGGGTGCGGCTTGTAGACGAGATGCGCGTGGGGAGCGGCCACGGCCGCTTCGCGCAGGAGGGTCTCGTTTCGCCGAATATCCAGAGTGCCCAGCTGGATCGACGCGTCGTCCTCCACCTGCCCGACGACGAGCGCGACGCGGCGCTCGTCCGTGCGGGGCGGGCCCACCCGGGCGCGGAGCCCGAGGTTGTACTTGCTCAGCCGCTCTCGGACGATCGTGTCTCGGAGCCGGTGTGCGCGCGATAGCTCTTCGTCGGAGAACGTCTCGTGCTCCAGCATCCGCTCCAGCTCGCTGGGCTGCCGCGGGTCGTAGTAGATGCCGAGACGGTCGACGACGAGGGACGCGGGGGCGTGCAAATCGGAGCCGAGTCCCACCGAACGCAGGAAGCCGTCTTCCATTCGCCAGATCTCGCGCCCGGTCGGCACCGGGCGGCTGCCCCATACGAGCCGCCGCTCACCGGGCCGGATGTCCTCGGGGCGCCGCGTGAAGCGGAGGGAGGTGCCTGGGCCGCCGACGAACCTCGGGAGGAAGCTCCGCTTCCACGCGGAGAAGCCCACCGCGGCGATCGCGCCCCGGTCACGTTCGGCGAGCTCCCGCTGCAGCGAGAGATGCTCGATGACCCTGTCGATGGGACAGCGCGCGCCCGTCTCCGGATCCACGTACCGCGCGTAGCGGAGATACGCCGCCGCGAAGAGGTCCTCGACGCTGGGTCGGGCGCGACGACGGGGCGGCGTGGCTGCGCGGTCGTCCGTGAGTCCCCAGCCGGCGTAGAACGGGGCGCCGAAGCAGGTCACGGGCTTCTCGTGCAGCAGCGCCTCGAAGCCGAGGAGCGAGGTCATCACGAAGACGCGGTCCACCTGCTCCAGCAGACAGATTGGGTGCACCGCGTCGGTGAGGAGCCGCACCCGCGGATGCTCGAGCGCCGCGGCGGCGTGGCCGCGGCGCTTGCCTGCCGCGACATCGGGGTGGGTCTTGACCCAGATCTCCGCCTCTGGGTGTTCATCGATGGCGGCGCTCAGCATGCGCTCGAAGGTCCCGACGTCGCAGCCGCCGAGGGCGAGCGACTGGTCGCCTGCCGTCTGATCCACGACCAGCACGCGCTCCTCGTCATGAGGGCCGAGCGTGCGCTCAGGCGCCGCGTTGTATTTCGAGAGCCGAGCCGCGCGCATTGCCTGGAGCGCTCGCCGCGCCCCTCGCGACGTCGCCTCGTCGCACCCCTCGTGGATCAGACGCTCGAGGCGGCTCTCGCGAGTGGAGTCGTAGTAGATGCCGACGTCATCAACTACGAGCGAGAGCGGCGGCTCCCCCGAGACGCCGAGATCCAGCGATCGGAGGAAGCCGTCCTCGAGCGCGACGAAGGGCACGCCGTGACGCTGGGCGTAGACGCGTGCGCGGCGGGTGTTGGGCTTACGACCCCAGCCGACGACTGCGTCCACACGACGCCCGGGGCCGGGCGCGAATACGATCCTCGCCGCCCCGAGAAAGGCCTGCAGATGCGGGATGCGGCGGATCCCCGGCGAGAACACGCCGACCCTCCGGCCCGCGAGGAGAGCCTCCTCGGTTCTCGCTGGCGCGCTCGGGCGTTCCCTGGGGAGCGTGGCGTCGGCCATCGAAGTCACCCCAGGAGACCTCGCACCCGCTCGAGGTCTTCGGGGGTGTCGACGCCGTGGGGGGGCGCCTCGTCGAGGACCGTGACGTGAATCCGGATGCCCATCGCGAGCGCGCGGAGCTGCTCGAGCGACTCGGCCTTCTCGATCGCAGCCTGCGGCGCCGCGCTCACCTGACGCAGGGTCGAGGCGCGGTAGGCGTAGAGGCCCAGGTGCCGCAGGAACGGCACGCCGTCGGGCAGGGACTCGGTGGGGAAGACGCCGCGGACCCACGGGATCGGCGCGCGGCTGAAGGTCAGCGCGAAGCCCGCGTCGTCGGTCACGACCTTGACGACGCTCTCGGTGAAGAGCGACGCCGCCTCGCGGATGGGTGTGGCCATGGTCGCGATGCCGGTCCGCGGGTGTAGCTCGAGCGCGGAGGCGAGCGCCGACAGGAGGGCGGGCGGGACGAGTGGCTCGTCGCCCTGCAGGTTCACGACGATGTCCTCGTCCCCGAAGCCCTCCTTCGCGGCCACCTCGGCGAGCCGGTCGGTGCCGCTCGCGTGATCCGGCGACGTCATCACCGCCACGAAGCCTGCCTGCTCGACGGCCTCGGCGATGCGCGCGTCGTCGACCGCGGCGAGCACGCGCTCCGCCCCCGCGCGCTGCGCGACCTGCATGCAGCGCACGACCATCGGCGCACCGCCGATGTCGCTGAGCGGCTTGCCCGGCAGGCGCTCCGAGGCGTACCGGGCCGGCACGACGACGTGGAAGCGCGTCATCCGCCGTGCTCCTCGAGGTAGCGCGCGTAGGCCGCCTCGCGCTCGCCCCGCGCGTCGAGGATGGCGTCGGCGATCTCGCGCACCGCGCCGCGACCGCCGGGGAGGGTGCTCACGAAGGCGGCCGCCTCGCGCGCGCAGGCGTGTCCATCGGCGATGCTCATCGGCAGGCCGACGCGGCGCATGACGGGGAGATCGATGAGGTCGTCGCCCACGTAGCCGACCTCGTCCTCGGCGCAGCCGACGGCCTCGAGCAGATCCTGGAAGGCCACCTTCTTGTCCTCGCGGCCGAGGTAGGCGCGGCGCACGCCGAGGTCGTCGAGGCGCCGCTTCAGCGGCCCGCCGACCTTGCCGCTGATCACCGCGACCTCGATGCCCTGCTGCTGGAGCAGCTTGATGCCGAGGCCGTCCCGGACGTGGAAGACCTTCAGCTGCTCTCCCTCGGCGGAGTAGACGAGCGAGCCGTCCGTGAGCACGCCGTCCACGTCGAGGACGAGGAGCTTCAACCGCGCCGCGCGCTCGCGCATCTCACAGGCCTTCGGCGTAGGGCTGCTTCTTGACCGCGCGATCGATCTCGACGAGCACGCTCAGCAGCTCTTCCATGCGCTCGAGCGGCCACATGTTCGGGCCGTCGCTCAGCGCCTTCGACGGGTCGGGGTGCGTCTCCATGAAGACGCCGCTGACGCCCGCGGCGATGGCGGAGCGCGCCACGACCGGGACGAGCTGCGACTGGCCGCCGCTCGTGCTGCCCTGGCCGCCCGGCTGCTGCACGGAGTGGGTGGCGTCGAAGACGACCGGCGCGCCGGTCTCGCGCATGAGGGCCAGCCCGCGCATGTCGCTGACGAGCGTGTTGTAGCCGAAGCTGACGCCGCGCTCGCAGACCATGACGTTCTCGTTGCCGACCTCGCGGCACTTGTCGACGACGTTCTTCATGTCCCAGGGCGCGAGGAACTGGCCCTTCTTGATGTTCACGGGCTTGCCCGGCTTCGCGACGGCCTGGATGAAGTCGGTCTGTCGGCAGAGGAACGCCGGCGTCTGCATCACATCAACCACGGAGGAGACCGCGTCGACCTGCTCCTTCTCGTGGATGTCGGTCAGGATGGGCACGCCAACTTTGTCGCGGATCTGTGCCAGCACCTGGAGGCCCTCCTCCATGCCCGGTCCGCGGAACGAACCCGTGCTGGTGCGATTCGCCTTGTCGAAGCTCGCCTTGAAGACGTAGGGGATGCCGAGGCGATCGGTGATGTCCTTCATCGTCTCCGCGACCTGAAAGCAGAGGTCCGGGCTCTCGATGACGCAGGGCCCCGCGATGAGAAAGAAGGGGTGGCGGGGACCGACTTCGTGACCTGCGATCTTCATTGGCAATGCTCCTAGAGGGCCGGCCTGAGGACGACGGAGGCGGCCACCGCGATCTGATACACGACCTGTGCCAGGTCGATGCCGTTCTGCAGCCACTTCTCGTCCACGGACGGCGCGATCATGAGCTGGTCACCGGGGTGAACCGGCGTGTCCCAGCCGGCGACCTCGATCTCGGCGTTCGCGCGCCGGATGATGAACTCGCCGCGGTTGGCGCGCTGGCTGTAGCCGCCCGCCATGCGCACGTAGTCGTGCACGTTGAGGTCGGGCCGGTACATCACGGCGTGGGGGATGTTCACCTCGCCCACTACGTGCACCACGTTGGTGCGCGGCGGGATCACCACCGTGTCGCCGTCCTGCAGGATGACGTTGAGCTGCCGGCCCGCGCTCGATGTCACCATCAGCCCGAGCGGCTCGATGTCGCGCGCGCGCTCGACGAAGGTCCGGACGAGCTCCGCCTCGCGGACGCGGATCTGCGACTCGTTCGCGGTGTCGCTCAGGGCGAGCATGGTCGTGCGCTCGAGCCGGTCGAGGCTGTCCTGCAGCGCCTGGCGCTGCTCGCGACGGATCCGGTCCCGCCGCACGTAGACTGCGTCGGTCTGGGCCAGGCTCGGGTCGACCGGCACGTAGTTCAGCAGGTCGAGCAGGCGCGTGCCGCGGCGCACCGCGAGCTCGCTCGGCCCGAGGAACTCTCCGTCGAGGTGCACGATCACGAAGTCCGGGCGCAGATCCGCGCGGAAGGTCAGCACGTCGCCGTCGGACAGCGCCTGCGTCGACAGCTCCGCGAGGTCGAGCGTGCGCACGGTGGACTGGTCGCCGCGCATGCCGCGCAGGGTCACGCCGTTGACGCGCGCGCCGCTGCTGACGACCTCGAGCACCTGCGCGCCCGTCGCGTCGCCGCCCGCTTCGAGCTCGACGTAGAGGGTCTCGTGATCGGGGCGACGCACCTCCACCACGGGCCCACGCCGCCCGACCAGCAGGGTGTCGCCGTCCTCGAACTGCGGGGTCGGGATCGTGCCGCGCAGGAGGAACTCGTAGAGATCCATCGTCGCGATCTCTTGCCCCTGCCGGATGAGCCGCACGTCCCGGAAGCTGCCGCTGTCGGCGTCGATGCCGCCGGCCTGGTCGAGGAAGAAGAGCGCCGAGTCGTTCGGGATGCCCGCGTAGCGGCCGGGGCGCGGCACGCCGCCGGTCACGAAGACCGCCACCGGGCTCGAGGTGAGCAGGTTGGTGTAGACGCCGAAGGTTCCGCGGTAGCTGCGGCGGATGGCCTCGCGCACCGCGTCGGTGAGTCGATCGTTGCGCACCCCGGCCAGCTGCACCGGGCCCACGCTCGGCAGGAAGATGTTGCCCTGCGAGTCGACGCCGAAGACGTCGTTGATCGTCACCGCGCCCCACGCGTTCACCATCACGCGGTCGCCCGGGAGGATGGTGTAGTCGGGGTTGAGGCCGTTCTCGCGCTGCGCGGCGTAGCTCCCCGTGAAGAGGTTGGCGCCGTAGGGCTGCGGACCCTCGGGCGCGGGCTCCGGAGGCGGCGCGTCGTTCTGCGCGCGCGCCTTCAGAGGCAGCACCGTCGAGGAGAGCGCCGCGACGAGTGACATCGCGGAGAGGAGGCGGAGCATGGCGCGCATCATACGTTCGCGTGCTCGCGGATCGAGGCGACGAGCAGGGTGCCCACGCCGAGGAGCGCGAAGCTCAGGACCAGGACGGAGAGCACCGTGTACCAGAAGCGCGGGAACGCCGAGCGCTCCGGCTGCGACGGGCCGGAGATGCGTACGAGATAGCGGTGTTGACGAGATGCGTCGACCCGCGCCACCTCGAGCGAGGCCATCGCAGACTCGTAGGCGTGCTGCGCGAACTCCTTCTCGATCACGATGGGCTCGAACTGGGCGAGCTCCGCGCTCAGACCGTCTTCCTGCGAGCCGGCCAGCCGCTCGCTCTGCATATCGATCTGCTGCTGCAGCGCGCCGACCCGGCGCCGCGCGGCCACCACCTCGGGGGCATTGCGAGGCATGGTCGCGCTCACCGTGCTCAGCTCGGCCCGCGCGATCGCGAGCTCACCCTCGAGCCGGCTCCGCACCTCGAGCGCCGCCTGCGCGGTCGCCATCGGGTTGAGATCGCCGCGCTCTCCCTGCAGCTGCCGCAGCGCCTGGCGGGCCTTGCCGAGCCGCTCTTCGGCCCGCGCGACCTCGGTCATCGACAGCTCGATGCGGTCCTGGCGCGCCCCGTCGCTCAGCTCGTTCACCATGCGCTCGCTCTCGGCGAGGATGGCCTGGCCGAGCCGATGCGCGGTGGCGGGGTCGAAGGCCTGCACGCGCAGCTCGAGCACGCCCGACTGGCTGTCGTGCTCGATGGACACGTGGTCGAGATAGAACTCGTAGACCTCTTCGGTCGGCGCGTCCGCCGAGAGGCCCGAGAACCAATCGCCGCCCTCGGAGAAGTGGTCGACGAAGCCGTGCTCCGCGACGAGGTGCGCGAGCATGTTGCGCGAGCGCGCGTACTCCTGGACGAGCATCACGTCGCGGCTCGCGGTGCCGCCCACATTGCTCATCAGCATCTGGATCGCGGAGACCTGGGGCGCCGCGTCGGCGGACTGGATGGTGAACGTGCTGACCGACTCGTAGCGGGGCGTCGCGATGGCGCCCACGTAGAGCGCGGCGAGCAGAGTCGGCAGACCGACGCCCACGGCCAATCGGATCGCGAGCCGCCGCGCGCGCATCTTGCGCAGCTGCTTGGCGGTCTTCGCCCGGGTGTCGCTGGAAACGGTGGTGCTCATGCCGCGGCCTCGTAAAGCTTCGCCACGCGATCGATGTCGTCGTAGATGTGGAGCTTGCCCCGGCGAAGGAGGGCAAAACGATCTGCGTACTGCTTGATGGTGCTCAGCTGGTGGCTGACGATGATCACGCTCGAGCGCTCGCGGCGCTCGGCGAAGGCCTGACGGCACTTCGCCTGGAAGGTGCTGTCGCCGACCGCGGTGACCTCGTCGACCAGGTAGGTGTCGAAGTCGATCGCCATCGAGAGCCCGAACGCCAGGCGCGCCCGCATGCCCGAGGAGTAGGTGCGCACGGGCATGTTGAAGTAGTTGCCGATCTCGGCGAAGCCGCGCGCGAACTCCACGACCTCGTCCACGTCGGCGTCGTAGATGCGCGCGACGAAGCGGCAGTTCTCTTCTCCGCTGAGCGAGCCGTTGAAGCCGCCCGCGAAGCCGATGGGCCAGCTGACGCGGCCGCTGCGGAGCACCTTGCCCGCGTCGGGCTGCTCGGCGCCGCCGAGGATGCGCAGCAGGGTGGACTTGCCCGCGCCGTTCTTGCCGAGGATCCCGATCGAGACCCGGTCCGGGAACGTCACGTTCAGCCGATCCAGGACGACGTGGTCGCCGGCCTGGGTGCGGTACGCCTTGGTCACGTCTTCGAGGGTGATCATGTCAGCTGCACCCGGGCCCGGACGCGGCGCTCGAGCGTCAGGCCGATGAAGAGCAACACGATCGTCCACGCGAGCACGTAGCCGGGGCTCGCGTACGCCGCGTGGTACTGCGTGAACCAGCCGTCGCGGACGATCTCCACGCAGTGGAAGATCGGGTTCCAGAGGAAGTACTCGCGGATGTGCGAGGGGAGGGCGTTGGCGGTGAAGAAGAGGCCGCTGATCCAGAAGAGCGGCCGCATTACCGGGCCCTTGATGCGCTGGGTCGCGTTGTTGATGATGCTCAGCGCGCAGAGCACGGTGCCCAGCGCCAGCCCGAACAGCCCCGCCAGCCCGAGCCCCACCAGGACGCGCAGCGCGTCTTCGACCGCGAAGTGCTGCACGGCGAGGGCGTGGCCGCCGAGGATGGTCACGAAGACCACCAGATAGGTGGCCACCTCGAGCCCGCCGCGCGCGAACACGAGGTCGAGCGGGTGCACGTGCGGATAGAAGAGCAGCGCGCGGTTGCCCTCGACCGAGAGGCTCACCCGGTCGGCGGTCTTGGTGGCCAGCTCGTAGGGGATGACGCCGGTGGCGAGGAAGGGGATCACCTCCATGCCCATCGGGGTGTCGCGGTCGACGATCGCGAACAGACCCCAGAAGGTCAGGATCCAGAACATCGGCTCGAGCATCGCCCAGAGGTAGCCGAGCTGGTGCTGTCCGAAGCGCGTGCGCGTCTCCCGCAGCGCGAGCGCGTAGACGACGCGCGCCTGGGTGGACGCGCCCCGGAGCAGCTCGCTCACCGTGTCGCTCACCGGGCCTCCGCGGAGAGCACGTCGGGCACGAAGACCCACGCGCCGTCCTGGCCCTCGCACGCGAGGCGCGCGTCGCCGCCGGAGATGCGTCGGCAGCGGCGGCCGCTCGCGGCGTGGTAGGTCGCCGCGGCGCTCAGCCCGCCGACCTCGATCGGGCCCTCGTCGGCGCTGACGAGCGCGTCGAGCAGGGCTCGCTCGCCGTCTCCGTCGGCCTGGACTGTCCCCGCCCTCAGCGCGGGGTCGTGGTAGATGTCGGATTCGCGCGGCGGGCTCGAGCCGCAGGCCACCATGAGCGACAGTGCCACGCCGGACACGGTCGCCCCGACCCCCGCGAGAGTGCTGAGCCCGCGCATCGGTTCACGCTCCGCGCCGGCGGCCGAAGACGCCCGCGACCTCGCCGCTCTGCTCGACCACGATCAGCGCGTCGAGGCCGTCACGCTCCATGCGTCGCTCCGCCTCCGCGATGAGCACGCCGGGCTGGATGACGGGCGGCTCGGCGTTCATCACGCCGCTGACGGGCGCGTCCATGCCGACGCCGCGCTTCATCGCGGCTCGCACGTCGTCGCTCGTGAGCACGCCGTGGAGCGTGTTGCCCTCGCAGACGAGCGCCATGGGGAGCTCGCTCTCGGAGAGCGCCAGCAGCGCCTCACGCAGCGGCGCGCTCGGGGCGATCACGCTGACCCCCTCGCGCACGACGGCGTCGCCCACGCGTGACAGCCGACGGCCGAGGCTCCCGCCGGGGTGCAGCCGCGCGAAGTCCTCGTCGCGGAAGCCGCGCAGCTTCATCAGGGAGACGGCCAGGGTGTCGCCCATGGCGAGCGTGGCGAGGGTGGAGCTGGTGGGGGCGAGGTTGTTCGGGCAGACCTCGCGGTCGACCGACACGTCGAGCGCGACGTCCACGCCGCGGCCCAGGCTCGAGTGGGGCTTGCCCACGAGCGCGATGGTCGGGACCCCGCGGGCCTTCAGGTGCGGGATCAGCGCCGCGACCTCCTGGGTCTCGCCGCTGTAGCTGATGAGGATCACGGAGTCGCGCTCGGTGATCATGCCGAGGTCGCCGTGGAGGGCCTCTCCGCTGTGCACGAAGAAGCTGGGCGTGCCCGTCGAGGCCAGCGTGGCCGCGATCTTCCGTCCGATGTGGCCCGACTTGCCGAGCCCGGTGATCACGACGTGGCCCTCCGTCTCGAACAGGATGCGCATGGCGCGGGCGAACTGCTCGTCGAGCCGCGTGCTCAGCTTCGCGATCGCCGCCGCCTGCTGGCGGAGACAGTCGCGCGCCTGCGCGGTGAGCGGGTCGAGGACGTTCGCGAGGGTGTCGAGCACGAAGACGTTCGAGGACTCTTCGACGACGTCCATGTCGGACCCGTCGAGGGTCGGGGAGCGAAGTGCTGCTGTCGCGTCCGATCGCATCTGAGGGAATCTCCAAGAAAAGAGCGGCTGGCAGGGCCGCGATCCGGTCCTACGAGACCCAGTGGGCCGGTAGGGTCGAATCGTTACGCAGCGCGTCATATGCGAACCATGTGCCACTATGGTCCCCGCGCTTTGTTCGCGTGAGTCGGGCCCGCAGAGGCAAGCGGGACGGACGTTCGAGTCGCGGTGCCCTCCTGACACAGGCGCCGGATTGACCCTCCCCGTGACATCCGTGTCGCGGGGTGGCCAGCGCTGTGACAGGGCCTCACAGGCCCGGATCTCCAAGGATTTCAGCCAACGCTGAGCGGCGCCGAGGCGACCGCCCGATCGGGCCGGTGCTAGCGCCTCCGCCGCCGGACGCAAGTCGACGTCCCCCGGATGGGGACGCCCCCCCGAGTCGTCACGGCCGCGTCACGCCCTCAGTCGGCCTCGAAGCCGTCCTTCGAGTGGCTGCCGTCACAGAAAGGTTTGTTGCCGGACGCGCCGCAGCGGCACAGGGCGGCACTCGTGCCGCGCCAGGCGACGCGACCGCTCGCGGCGAGGATCTCGAAGGGGCCCTTCAGCAGCAGGGGGCCGTTCTTGGCGCGCTTCACCTTCAGCGCCCCCGTCTCCTCGCCGAGCCCCGGCCCGGGCTCGCCCACCGCGCCGCGGTCACGGAAGTCGATCTTCTCGTGGCTGTTGTCGCAGAAGGGCTTCCGGCTCGAGGCGCCGCAGCGGCAGAGCGCGGCGCGGAACGCGAGGCCGGGCGCGTCGTCGGGGGCGCCGTCGATCGCGAGCGCGCCCCGGAGGTAGAGCGGCCCGTTGTTGGTCACCACGACGGTGTTCCTGCCCTCGGCCGTCTCGACGGGGGCGTCGGCGCGCTTGGGGTGCGCGGCCAGCGCGCCGGTCGGGCAGCGCTCCACCACGTCGAGCACGTCGGCCTGGTCCACGAGGTCCGGCTGGCACCACGGGTCACGGCCGCCGACGAACAGGTCGTTCTTGGCGCGCCCGCACTCGCCGATGTGGATGCAGAGGCGACGGTCCCAGGTCACGTCGACTTCTTCGCCCGGGTAGGTGAACAGGTGCTTCTTCTCGCTCATGGCTTCCCCTCGGAGACGGACTCTACCCGCTCTGGGGCCAGGGGCGGGAAATCGGTAGAGTCCGCGCATGTCCGAGTGGGATCCGAAGTGGGGACCCCCGCCGCCGCCGCCCGACGAGGGGCCGGCGCCCAGGTTCCACGTGCCGCAGGAGCTGGACGCGCCGCGGCAGCCCACCCGCGCCAAGCGGCCGGCGCTCGTGGACGCGTTCGCCCTGGGCATGGCCGCCTCGACGCTGAGCGGGCTGTTCGTCTCGCCGGGCACGGTCGGAGGCAGCGCGCACCTCTACGGCGCGGGGTGCGGGCTGGTGCTCGGGCTCGGGGTGACCTGGTTCTTCTGGATGGGCCGGAGCTGGGCCTACTGGTTGGTCGTGCTCGGATCGGTGCTGTCGCTCTCGGGGTTCGCGGTGTGGCTCGCCCCGGTGGAGCTGACGTTTCGCCTGTCGCCCACGTGGAAGACGAAGATGGTCGCCGACGCGTGCTTCGGGGCCGTGATGCTGATCGGGCTGAGCCGAGGCTCGGTGCGGGCGTTCTTCCGTGGGCCGCCAGGGAGCCGCGATCCAAGGACACGTTGAGGAAACGGGTCCGTTCCGGCGTACCCTGAGCGCACATGCCCGCCGGAGACCTGAAGCAGAAGATCCTCGCCGCCGCCGCCATCGCGTTCGCCGCGACCGGATGCGCGGGCCGCGACGAGGCCCCGACCCAAGCGACGCCCTCCAGCGAGGAGGCGCCGGCCAGCGCTCCCGCGACCGAGGGCGCGGCGACGGCCGGGGAGCGCTCCGGAGCCGCGAACCAGGCCGTGACCCGAGAGGCCCCGGAGGCGGAGCCAGCCCCTCCGGAAGAGTCGCTGGGGGCG
>SHBB01000003.1 GCA_004213565.1 Sandaracinaceae bacterium | reverse complement strand
TGCGTGGAACGGATACAGGCCGAGTGCGGTAGCGATACCGAGTGGCTCTACTACGAGTACCGGTGGGGAGATCTGCAGGGGAGCTCTGGCTGCGTGGCCGCTGCCTTGGCCGACACCAGGTGGGAGACCCCGGACCGTTCGGCGCCGGCCCGACGCGTGAGCACGGGCTACCGCGGCGACCCGGCTGTCGACTCGACCCTCCGGGGACTTCCATCCGGCCTGTGCGGAGCCAACGTCTTCATCCAGAACCTCCCTCTGGAGACCGGCAGCGAAGGCGAACTCATCGACGTCACGGAGGTGAGCGGCGACGGCTACGACCCCGCGGTCTTCCTGATCCTCGCTTACGAAGAGAGCACGACGCCGGGCGCCGAGTGTGACGCCGACCTGACCTGGGCACGGTTGCTCTCGGGTCGATGGCGCATTCGCGCCAGTGGCGACGTCGGGGACTTGGTTCAGATCGAGGCGAGCGGCGTGCAGTTCGAAGACGTCCTCGGGCGCCCCGTCACATTCTCCGAGATGTCGTGGCAAGTCCGAGTAGACCCGCCGGTGGTCTATCCATAGCCAGCCCAGCGTGGCGCTGCGGGGACGCTCTTCGTCTTATCGTCATTCGCGAAACGCATCGGGATCATGGCGGTTATCCCAATGACGATATGAAGATCAGCGTCCCCAGTGCTGCCCGGCGCCGCCCGCGCAGCGCTCAGCTGACGCCGTCCGTGGGCGCGTTGCCGTCGTCGAAGACAGCCTCCACCAGAATGGCGCCGTCCCACTTCGTCCTTTCGTCGAATAGCGCTCGTCGAAAGACGGCGTTGGTGAAGTCTCCGCCCGAGAGGTCCGCGCCGCGAAGATCGGCGGAGATGAAGATCGAATGCTCCGCGGATACCCCCTTCAGGTTGGCGCCCTGAAGCCGCGCGCCGCTGAAGTCGGCTCCCGCCAGCCTACATCCCTCAAGGTTCGTTCCCTCCATGATCGAGTCGGTGAAGTTGCATGCCCCAAACCCCGAGCCTTGAAGCGCGGCGCCTTGGAAGTCGCAGCCCGTGAAACGAGTGTCGAAGCACTCCGCATTTCCCATCGTCACTGCGACCAGGTCGGCCCCGCCAAACTCGCAATCGACGGCGCGCAAGCCGTCCAGCCGCGAGGCCCGGAAACGAGCGCCCGAGAGGTCGGCCATCTCTAGCGCAAGATCGCCGAGGTCTAGATAGCGCAGGTCGGCGCCGGGCAGGCGTACTCCGCGGACTAGATCCGGAGCCCCCTGAGCCGCCTCGAGGGTCGCGTGCTCGACTCGGGTCATGAGTTCTCCCGAGGTCCGGAATGATCAGGCCCTGTGGGAATGCTGCACCGTTTCCCGGGTGCGAATGACACGAACCGCTCGTCGAAAGCGAAGACCTGGCTTGTCACTTGTGCAGGCTTGATGTGCTCCCATGCCGCCTTCCAGAGAGGAAGGGCATCCTCGGGGGCCAGTGACCAGGGCACATCACCGAGATCGAGGCGCCGCGCTCCCCAGGCGGTCATCTCGTGAGAGGCGGGGGTGCTCTCCAACAGTCCCGAAGGAAACTGTGCAAGGTACCTGGGACCGAAGTAGGTCCGCAGGCTCAGGCCCCTGGGCCCCTGAGAGAAGTAGTCGACCGGCGCTATCCAGCCCTGTTTACTCATGACCGTCATGAACATCTCGTCCTTCGTGCTCCAGGGGTCGAAAGACCGGCCATGGTTCACGATCGCGTAGTCTGGACGAACCAGGGCACAGAGTTCCTCTGCGATCTCGAAAATCTCTCTCCATAGCTCAGGAGCGACCACCGGCACGATTCGCAGCGCCACTACGTTCCGTCTCCCGAAGCCAAGGTCGGCCTCGTACCGCAGCGCCCCCTCGCGACGCTCCACGTAGGCCACACCAGCCTCGCGCTCAGCCTGATGCCGAAGCACCTCTTCACTCGAGAATGGCAAGGATACGCGCTCGTCCGGAGCCCAGTGGGTCGGAGCCAAGATATCGCTGTCCGCGAGGGCGCGAAGCAGGCCGCTCATGACCTTCGGGTCGTCGAGCGTCCAGGCACCGGCCATCCCGAGGAACCTCGTCTCCCTGGTCATTGGAGCGCTTCAACTTCCTGCCATTGCGTGGCGCTGGGATCCCAGCGATGAGTGGTCTGGTTGCCGGGCGGATGGGTGGCGGGCGTCCACGCCCCCCCTCTCCATCCCAACGTGACTCACGGTCGGCCCATCCTCCCCCCGTGTTCCGGGGGACGCGGCGCATCCTCGACGTAGTGTACGTCGCTTCCTCGGCCCAGTGAGGACGGCGGCGTGGTGGTTCCGGAAATTCTGACCCGGTGCGTTCCGGAAAATCTGAGCCCCCTCGGAGGAAGGGGCGCGGACTCCGCGAGCGGATTCCAGAGTAGTGCGCGGCAGGCTCGTCATACGGCTTCCAGGTTCTGTCGTCCTCGAGTCTAGTTTGGGCGTACGGCAGTACCCCCCGCTTGGGGCCGCTGCGGGATCTCGCAGTTCTCGCCCTTGTAGAAGTAGAGGGACCGCTGGTTTCGGGAGGGAGAAACGCGGGCGAATACTTTCGCCGGCTTCACCGCATCCCAGGCCATCTTCCAGGGGTCCAGCGCCTCCTCCGGCGTCAGCCGCCACGGATCTTCAGCCAAGTCGAGACGCCGCCCCCCCCAAGCGGTACCAGCGAGAACAAGAGGAGATGACTCCAATGTTCCGCTCGGAAACTGCTCGGCGAGCCGGGGTCCGAGGTACGTCCGCATCGCTAGCCCGCGGGGGCCTTCTTTGAAGTACGTCACGGGCGAGATGAAGGCCTGGGCCTTCATCACAGTCAGCAGCATCTGGTCTCTGTTCTCCCAAGGACGGATGGAGCGTCCATAGTTGACCGTGCAATAGTCGGGCGAGAGCATCTCGCAGAGTACCTCCGCCATGGCGAAGAGCGGTTCTCGTACCGCCTGATCGCCGGGATCTCCCATCTCGAGCCAGAGCGTATTCTGGCGGCCGAACCCGCAAGCCAGCTCGTAGCTACGTTCCTGCGCTTCTCGACGAACGTAGAACGTCCCGCTCTTGCGGTTGCCCACGAGCTCGAGCACTTCGCGGGAGTCGAACGGGAGCGAGACGCGCTCGTCGGGGGCCCAGGCTGTCGGTCCGAACTCCTCGGACTCGCGCATCCAGTCCAGGAACGCTGTCAGCGTCTGAGGGTCGTCCATCAACCAAGTGCCAGCCATAGCCAGCTGGAGCCGTTCGTCAGTCATACGTCGTCAATCTCTCGCCAGGTGCGGGTACCGGAGTCCCACTCGTCCGTGGTGCGTCTCCGGCGGGCCCATGCGCCATCGACTCGATCAAAGCGAATCGCAAATCGAGCGAGACTGTCGAGCTCTGATCCGCCGCCCCCTGACCTCCGGCAGCTGAGTCGGTCTACCTCGCCCTGTCCCGGGACGGCGCCAATCGGCCGCGGGCCGAGGTAGTACTCGAGGAACACTGGACCGCGTGTATGGGGCTTGCCCTCAGCCCGTCCTCTGGATGCACGACTTCGTGCCAGATCAGAGCCGTATCACTACCGGGGCCTCCGAGGTCTGGACCAGGTGAGAGAACCATGCACCGAGCGCGGCCAGCTCTCCACGAGGACTAGGATCGGCTGACGTCATGAACGCACCTCGCAGCTCGCCGTCCCGGCGCAGCGCTCGAGTCCCGTTGGCTTCTAGCTCTAGCGGTCTGTCGTGATCGCAACCTCCTTCAGAATGCCTCCACGGTAGTGAACTACGAGTCGGAAGTGCTGGAGGTCCCATGAATCATGCTTGGGACTGCTGAAATCGGGTGCTCTTCCCATATGCGCGTTGATGGCGCTGCGCGACATGCCCATCTGAAGCCCCTCGGGAAGCGGCCCTTCGTAGGCCGAGTAGCCCTCTTCTTCCCCCTCGGCGTACATGATAACCGTGTCGAGTCCGTGGCCGTTGGGTTGCGCGATCATGCAGAGCCCAGCAGCGAGCGCATCGACATACAGCTCCCCGTCCATATCTTCGATATCCGCTTCAACGCCTCCTTGCTCCGCCAAGAAACGCTGCACTACCTGACCGTCATATGGAGTTCCAAGTACCTCGTGGGGCATCGTCATGCGCGTCTACTCCTCCCACAGAGAGGATGGTAACACGTCATCGTAGATGTTAGCGCTGTCGTGACGGGACGTTCTTTCCGCAGCGTCGGCGGTCCCATCACGGCGGCCCCCGTCTACGCGGGTTGAGCTCCAGCGCGGAGTCAACCACCGTTAGTTGATCCGTTGAGGCATGGAAAATCAGCGATTCCTACGCGTGACCCTAGCTAGATCTCGGAGCGATGGTGAGACCGTTCGTGGGTAGCCCGACACAGCTACCGCCGCCAGTCCGCCTCGTAGCGTCGAGACCAATCCAGTCTCTCGTCGACCAACGGCTCCAAGACCGTCATGTCGCCTTCCGGATGAGCAAGGATCTCGTCGAGCAGGCGAGTCCTCCACTCGGCCTCCTCAGCAATCCCGCGCTCTCCCTCCGGGTCGACGGTGTCGACGAACTCGTCGAGGTGGTTCAGAAGCCGGTCCAGATCCTTCGCCGTCCCACCCCCCGCAATTTCAGCGAGTTGCGCCGCCGCCGTACCGACATGCTGCGCGTCGACACGCATTTCAGCTTCCAAGCTCGGCCACAGAACATCGAGGGCAGCGTTCGCGTCGGGGGGAGCGAGGCGTGAGGCGTCCGCGAGCTGGATCACCTCACCGGCGAACTGGCTCACCGGGTCGACAACCGTTCTTCGGAGCTCGTCGGGTAGGGGCTCTGCGTGGCCGGCCGCCGCGACCACATGGTCCAGGCACGCCTTGGCGAAGCGAACCTGATCCACGGGGCTCAGCCCCGCGACCACGTGACAGATATCTCTGAGAGCCCGCGGCCGGGACAGCACCCCTCGCGATTTCACGGCGTCCACCCGACGTGGCAGGTAGGGCTCGAGTGCGGGCGAGCCACGGTTGTTCCGACAGCGAGCCCCAAAGTCAGGCGTAAGTCGAACTCGCCCATGCCTTATCTCTCGAAGTGGCGCTGCGCTTCGGCGATAGCGTCCGTCAGATACCAACTCCAAAACTCCCGGTTGAGGCTTGCGTCAAAGGAGGAGACGTCGTCTGTCCAAGGGAAATCGCCAGCGTAGGCGGCAGCTGCCCAGACGGCGCAGTCCCAGAGGTCGGGGTCTTCAGGCGAGTCCAGTTCGGCGTCGCTCACTCCCTCATCCGGAAGCAGCGCCTCGTCATCAACAGCGACGAACGCCGCGCAGGCTGCTGCATGCCCGACGTACTGAGCTGGCCGGTCCTCAGGGGGAACTCGATCAATCAGAGCCCCCCCGTATTGATAGGCAGCCCTCCCTACGACATCACGATCGGCGCTCCCTTCAAGAACTAGCCTAGCGCTCTCGATCAGCTCGTGCGGGTGCCGTTCATGGTACCGAGCCTCCCAGACGGGGAGCACCTTTCGAACCACTAGAACCGCGAGAGCCCCGCGCACACAGTGGCCCTTGCTCAACGACCCCGGCTGTGGCAGCCCGAAGGAAAGCAGGAGGCGGCGACGCGTCCGGAAAGAAAGCTGACCGCTGCGATCGCTCCGAATCTCCTGCAGACCTTGTTCAAGCCAGGCCCGCGTTGACGCTTCAGGTGCGCTCACCAGGACCCCCTTCGTGGCTTGAACGATTGTATCCGGCCAGAGGCTCCCATCTGCTCCAGTAGTTCTAACGAATCGATGCCCGCCGTCAGCTGTGGGCTGATAGGTGTCACAGTACCTGCCCTCGGAGGTCGCCGTCGACGCGGCAGCTCGCGACACGAGTTGTGTTCCGACGTCCGCCAAAGAATCTTGCAAACATCGCCGCCCCCCTTTCCCAGCGACCAACGAATTCAGGCCAGCCTCCGCGGCGCGTCTCACGGCTCCGTCGCTCGAGTTCCGTCCTCCGGACGCATGGGGATCGTGCACATCTTCCCCCGTGAGAAGGTGATATGCCGGTCGTCGAAGGGGAACACCTTGCAGGTCACCTCGGCAGGCTTGATGTGCTCCCACGCGCTCCTCCACAGTGGCAGAGCGGTCTCCGGAGTAAGGGCCCACGGCGACTCGGCCAAGTCGAGTCGGAGGGCGCCCCAGTCCGTGTGGGACTGCTCGCAAGGCACCGTCTCCAACACGCCCTCTGGGAACTGAGTGATATATCTGCGGCCGAAGTATGTTCGCATCGCGAGTCCACGAGGGCCTTCCGCGAAGTAGCGAACGGCCACAATCCACGACTGCGCTTCCATGACCGACATGAACATCTCGTCCCGCGAGGACCAAGGCGCAAACCTTCGCCCAAGGTTCACGGCGGCGTAGTCCGGGCGAAGGATCGCGCAGAGCTCATCGGCTGCCTCGAAAAGAAGCGCTCGGAGTTCTGGGGTGCTGTTCGGCGTGACTTGCATCCGGGCGAAGTTGTTGCGACCGAACCCGACGTACATCTCGTAGCCCAGCGGCTCGGCTCGCCGCCGGACGATCGCCATGCCGACACCTTCGTTCTTCTGGAACTCGAGCACTTCAGCTCGTGAGTACGGCAGACTCACGCGCTCGTCGGGGGCCCAGTGGGTCGGGCGCAGCGACTCGTTGGACTCCAACGCCGCCAAGAAGGCGGCGAGCATCTCGGGGTCATCCGTTGCCCAGGTCCCAGCCATGCCGAAGAGAAGGGTATCCGTTGTCATCATAGGCTCTGCGGCGTCTGACCCGGCAAGAGCGGGCGGCCGACGGCAGTGCGTGCAAGTCGTCGAAGTTCGTCAGCGCTCGCGGCCGGCGAGTTATCCACGCTGTCGTAACGGTACCGTCTTCCCGCAGCGTCGGCGGCCCATCACGGCGTCCACCCGAAGTGGCAGGTAGGACGAAGAGCCAGCTCAGGCGTAGTCGAATTCGCCTACGCCCTGCCAGGTGCCGTTCGCGTCCTTGGTGAACTCGTACACGAAGCCATTCAGCGCGAACCCGGCGTCCTCCTGGATCTTCTGGATTTCACGAAGGGGCTCGTAGATCTCGTCGCTGGGCGCGGCGAGTGCGGGCCCCTCGAGCGCCACGGTCTGCGAGTGACCATCGATGGCCACTCTGATGGTGAACCGAGTCCACGCCGGCGGCACGTTCAAGGCAGCCGCGGCGGCAAGACGCTTCTGCTGCTTCATCAACCGCATCAAGTCAATCATTGATGATCCCTCGCATCGGGCAGTGCTAGTAGTAGAAGATCCTCGAGAGTTGAACTCGCTCGCCGGGTTCGCTCATCACGAAGACGTAGGAGTCTATGTCGTTGCGACCGTGGTTCGCAAGCAACTCGGTCAACTCTTCGTGTACGCCACGCATGGAGTGGGGCACGGGGTGAAACCCATTGAGAACGATACCGTCGTCCTGTGTCGCTTGGACTCGCCATCGCGGGCCTGGCTCGGTATTGGAGATCGGAACTCCGTACTGCAGTCCCAGGCTCTTGCCGTCGGGCCGTCCTCTGGATGCACGACTTCGTGCCATATCAGAGCCGTATCACTAGCCGGGGCCTCCGAGTTCTGCACCAGATGAGAGAACCACGCACCGAGGGCGGCCAGCTCTCCACTGAGACTAGGAAGGACGGACCTTCTCATTCCCATCCACTACATGACCGAACCCTGACCGGAGCCGCTCAGCGGCGGTCCATGAGGCCGAAGGAAATCGTGATTGGAAATCGCTAAACCACGAAGGTACTGTCTCACATAAGACGGCGAGTTTGTCGCGTGTAGTCTCGATATCAAGCCCGAACACCGCCGCCGACGATGACCGCTGCCATTCCAGCTCCTCAGCGATGGAGTCCCGACGCTTGCTCGGGTCCCCTTGGTTCCCCGAAGCGCCCCACGCGGCACGCTCCGCCGACTCGAGCAACTCCGAGTGCTCTGCGATTCCCAGAACAACATGGTACAGGCTGAGCGCGACATCGATGACGGAGCCCAACTCGCCGTCAGAAGCGCGTGCCGCTATGTGGTCCGCATCCGCGGCGAGACGAGCGATTTCTTCCGGTCGCGACGTGCTAGAGAGGGCCGCTCCGTAGGCACAGCGAAGGACACCGTCTATGTCGACACCCGCCAACTCGGCCTCCAAAGTGGGGGCTACTCGAGCGCAGTAGGTGGCACAGAGAAGTAATCTCTGGGAAGGAGGATTCGCTTCAAGCGCGCGCTTGGCCGACTGAAGTGCCGAGAGTATCGCGTGTTTCGTCGCCACGTCTACCTCCTTCGAATCGTCAACGATAGTCCGGGTAGGACTGATGGAGGGGCCCGAGCGAAACGGAGGCTAGATCCTGCTTCGCTAGAGGAGCGTTGGCGTCTCGATCAGGCCCTCGACTACTAGCGTGTCGGCACTGTCATGCAAGCCTTCGAGGACCTCGCTGAGCACCTTGATTCGAATGATCCGTGCGAGTTCGTGTGGGCATACCGCGGGGTCCCGCATCGATAGCCGAACCAGGACGCGGCTACCAGCCCTGCGTATTTCGCTGACCTGGAGCAGCTTGGGCCCAGAGGATCCGTCGGGGGCTCGCCTTCGCACGAGCGGGACGAGCTCGCGGCTGGCCAGCGCTCCTCCAACGAGCGCGTCGATGGGCTCGGAGGCGTGGCTGACAAGTCCGAAGTCGAGGGCAACTCTTCGGGCCTCGCGCAAATACCACAGCCAGTACTCACGCCGTCGCTGGGCGTCCCCGCCGCGCCACGGGGTCTCACCGCTGACCGAGACCGACGCCAAGAAGGCTGCGTCCCAGACCTCGGGGTCGCGCTCGTCGTCGGTCTGGCCAGACTCGAGGTCCTCGTCGCCGAGCACGGTCGCGATGGCGGCGCGCACTGCGTATGCGGCGGCGCCTACGGGGAGCGCGACGCTGGATCGCTCGTCCAACAGGTAGTTCCAGAAGTCGTCGTTCATGCGCCGCAGCTCGGAGCGCGGGCGGTTCCCCGCGACGAACTCGAACCCTGCGAGCAGCATCCTGTGCGGATGGACGTCCTCCGGCAGGGCGGTCTCCCAGTACTTCAGGTGCCGTTCCGCGACCCGCAGCGCGAGGCGGGCGCGAAGCTCGTGCCCTTTCGAGGTGAACGCTCCTGCCCCGTCGCTCGCGATTGGGTTCCCCAGGGCCTCCCAGACCGAAATCCGGTCGATTCGCGAGAGCGCTCCGCCAGGGCTGTTCAGGGTCGCCACTTCAGCGGCGGCGACCCCGGCTCTGAGGTCATCTGCATCCATCGTTGGTCCCCGGTCCATCACCAGTCGGCTTGGTACGCGTCATGACTCCCTACACGCCGCGTCTCGCCGTCTGCTTCGCGCGTTCCGTCGCGGGGAGTGCCGGGGGGCCCTCGGCGGCGCCGAACTGGGCCCGGGCGCTGCCCTGTTGCACACGTCGCTGGGCACGGACGATGCCCATCGACACGGCGTCCGCAGCTTACGCAATCTATACTGTCAAGAACCCAGGTTCGGGGCGTCCTGAAGACACGCACGGGTCTTGCGGGAGGCACCCACGACTTGGATGAGGCGACTATTCTCGCCGGGCCGCAGCTGCTGAGCAACAGACAATCTCATGAATATTCCACACTTTCGCTCCGACCAGTGTCTAGGTTCTTGAAGCAAATCCGTTCGACCTCCTTCCGATAGGCTCCTTGGCTCAACCCTTCGAGTATGAGAGTGATGACCAGGTGGTGGACGCCCTCATCCGAGATGTTCGGACCTACTATGCGAAAATCAACACCGAGCGTATCTCCCACGACGTCGATCTGCGGCACGTGCGCAACGTCCTGACCAGACGAGCGCAGTTCGATCGCGTAGAAGCCGCCGTCGTCGGGCGAGTAGCTGGCTTCATATGCGGCCGGATCGGGCAAGGTCACAGCCCGTGCGCCGGGTCTCGCCATCGCGATCCTAGCTCCCACGACCCCCTCATGGTCGCTTGCGAATCGCGCCGGCTGCGCTGACAAGGCGCGTTCGAGTCCGTACAACACCTCTGTCACTGTCGGCTTGCGTGCGAAGCGATCGAGGTAGTCCTCGGATACCCGACGCAAAGCCTCCGCCAGACGATCGACCGGCTTGTCTCCTGTGAAGCCTGAAACGCCGTCGCGTGAAAACTCGTCCCATCCCATCGGCCACCTCTCAGTTTCAGTGCTCTCGTCGCAAGTCGTTTACTTTTGCATCCGTCAGCGGCACCTGTCTGTTTGAGGCGGTTCGCGAAATCATACAGCACATCGGCGCCCGCCTCGAAGGCCATGTACCTACGCGTCAGCGCGGCCGCCGCACCGAAGGCACGCCAGACCTGCTTTCGGCATGCCAGGGGAAGGTCCTGATCCTGGTTGCGGTCCAGCGCGTTCAGGGCCGTCTGAATCGCCTGCATCATGTCTTGCTGCGTCACGTCCTACGGTGTCGCGGGTGCGTTCGCTTGCTCCCTCGATAGAAGGCTGTGGGAAGCTCGCCCCCAAACGAAGTGCTCAGACCCATCCAGGCTGAAGAGATGCAGCGCCGGCTCACCAGTCATCGACGGTTCGTCAGCGTACTCGGTGGCGTGGTGCGCCACCACAGCAACCCGATCTCCCGCAGGCGACAATGCAACCGTCGAGTAGTAGTTGCCTCCCGCGATTCTTGCCAGACGCCGACCACTCTCGATATCGAGCAGCAGAACCTCCGACGGCGCGATCTGCGCGGCGACTCCTCCGGAGAGAGACAGTTCGTGCGGAGGACTGGAGAGACCCGTCGAGCGCGTGGTCCAACCGTAGGCGCCATCATCGGCGGCCTCCCATACCAGCAGTCGACTCCTCGCCCCCCGTTCGAAAGCTACGACCTTGCCGGCGGCCTCGTTCACAAACGAGAGAGGGCCGTCAGGACGGGACGACTGATACACCGGCGCGCCAGCCCACCCGCGAGCAGTCCGCCGATGCGCTTCGATGCGTTCTCGGTTCTCGTCGATGACGAGGAGCATGTCGCCCTCTCCCCAGGCGACGTCCGAAGCCGCGATCGATGTCACGACACGCCGCCGTCGCAGGTCGAAGACGACCGCTTGCGAGCCTTCCATATCGTGCACGCGTGCGGCGGTGAGCGTCGCGAAATGGCCGGATGGCGATAGGTAGATGGCGCTCGTGGGCTCGAGGCCACGTGGATCCCACCGAAGAGTGGAGCGAGGCCCTCCACTCAGGCTGCCGGCTGAAATGCGCCACTCCGGAACATAGCAACCAGGAGTTGACTCCCTCTGAGGCGGGGCCTCCACCGTCAGCACGCGCCCGCCGGGCCGCAGGTCCACAACGGGCGCCGTCGCCAACCAGCTCGCACGGCCCGTGGAGTGCAGCCCCGGGCGCTCCTGGTTGAAGGCAACCACATCGCCGTCAGGGGCCAGCAAGGCCGTGAAGCCGCCGTCCCGGTCGAAGCGGAGTGCCTCGGCACGAGAGAAACTGTCGGTGCACGCAGCCCCTACGTTGGGAGGGAGGCCGAGCAGGCAGAAGGCCCCGAGGAACAGAAGCTGCCTCATGGCGCCAGCCAGTTGCGAGGAGGCCTGAGAGCACTGGGGACGCTCTTCGTCTTATCGTCATTCGCGAAACGCATCGAGATCATGGCGGTTCTCCCAATGACGATATGACGATGAGCGTCCCCGTGCTGCTCGCCCATGGGTACGCCATTCAGCTCGCCGCGTACGAGCGCTTCTCTGCCACGAGCTTCGATATCGCGGATACCGGGCCTGTGCGAGGTCGAGCTCGCCGTTGTGGGTCCCGACGCTCTGCAGTATTTCCGGCTGCCAAGCGGGGAGCACGTGCCTATCGTGCGGGATCTGTACGGCAGCATGGAGCCCGGAGGCTCGCAGCTCGCCTTCGTGGCGCCGGTGGCTGGTGAGTATCGAATTCGCGTCAGGAACATCGATCCCCTGCAAGCCCCCTGTACGGGCTATCAGATGGCGGTCGTCAGAGGGGTATAGGACAATGGGCCTTCTCCGATTCACTAGGTGCCCGGCGCCGGGGTACTTCCTTCTGGCGTGTCTCGGGCTCGGCTGCGGCGCTCCCTTCGGCTCGCCCGACGGTGGGAGCGAGGACGCAGGAGGCGGTGCTTCCATCGACTGTAGCCCGGAGACCGACTGGTTGTTCTACGAGTACCAGTGGGGCGACGCACGCGGTGAGACAGGCTGCATAGCCGCAGTCTACTTGGAGGATCACTGGGAGTCGCCCTCCCGTGTAGGGCCGGCCAGGCGGATTGCCCTCACCTACCGCGGCGACGCCGCCATCGACTCGACCCTGCGCGGCCTCCCCTCGGGGTTCTGCGGGGCCACCCTCGTGTTCGAGAACGTAGACCTTCGCTCCGGCACCAGCGGAGAGCTGGTGGACATCACCGATGTCGCGGGCGATGGCTACGACGAGAACGTCTACGCCATCCTGTCCTACGAAGAGTCGACCACCCCCGGCGAGGAGTGCGACGGAGAGCACTTTCGAGCGCGACTGCGTGCTGGACGGTGGATCATTCACTCCGCCGGCTCGATCGGAGAGGTGGTGCGCGCCGAGGCGAGAGATGTGATCTTCGAGGACGTCCGCGGACGCCCCGTTCACTTCTCCCGAATGCATTGGCAAGTGCGAGTCACCGAGGCCCACGTCGTGCGTTGAGCGATGACAACGCGGCGCTGACACGCAGGGGACTCCTGTCGCGGCGAGCAACGTTCACTGCGGCTCGGTGAACGCGCGGCCGTGGCTCCGATCGCTGTGTGGCTGCGGCCGGAGCGCCTCGATCCCGCCGGACGGGTAGGGGTGTACCAGCGCTCCAGGGTCGAGACGGAGGCCTGGGGACGCTCTTCGTCTTATCGTCATTCGCGAAACGCATCGAGATCATGGCGCTTGTCCCAATGACGATATGACGATGAGTGAGCGTACCCGTGCTGCTCTCCACCGCGAGCGAGGCTAACCCGCGGGGGCGTGGGAGGCGATCTACAAGGGAGGTTGCCGCAGGAATGCGCGAGCACGGGCGCAAGCGACGATGAGACGAAGAGCTTCGCGGCGCTCGCTAGATCGTGCGCGATTTGTACGGCAGCATGGAGGCGCAGACTGTCAGCTCGCTTTCGTGGCTCCGGTGGCGGGTGATTACCGGATCCGTGTCAGGACCATCGATTCCCTACAGGCCCCTGCTCAGGCTGCCAGATCAAGCGTTTCGACGATGGACCTTGTCCTACTCAGTAGCCGTTTCGCAGCAGCAGGGTACCTCGCGGCTACTCTTTGCTGCGGCTGCGGATTGCCCGTCCAGACGCCCGACGCCAGCGGGGACGCGAGCATGGACGCTCGGATCGACTGCAGCCCGGAGACGGAGTGGCTCTACTACGAGTACGAATGGGGCGACATGCGCGGGGAGACCGGCTGCGTCTCTGCTGCGTTCTCCGAGCACCAGTGGGAGTCTCCCAATCGCACGGCTCCGGCAAGACGCGTGTACATCGGGTATCGTGGGGAGGCGGCAAGAGACTCGACCAGGCGCGGCCTGCCTTCCGGGATCTGCGGAGCCGCTCTCGTGCTCGAGAACCTTCCTCTAGTCTCGGATACCGGGGGCGGGCTCGTGGACGCCACAGACGTCACGGGTGACGGCCACGACCCGAACGCCTACGTCCTTCTCTTGTACGAAGAGTCGACCATCACCGGGGAGGAGTGCGACGGGGAGCTCCGCAGCGCTCGGCTCCGCGGGGGCCAGTGGTTCATTCGCGTTGGCGCTGACGTCGGCGATTTCGTGCGCGCGGAGGCCAGGGACGTGATGTTCGAAGACGTGCGTGGGCGCTCCGTCTTCTTCCCTGAAATGCACTGGCAGGCGCGGGTCGACGAGCCGATCGTGTTTCGCTAACCACGCCGCCCCTCGGGCGGTCGGCAACGAAGTGTTCGGGGCTCCGTTCGCTCCCAACACCACCCTTGCCCCGCCCGCAGACGGCGGTAGCAAGAGGGACGTTCGACAATGCGCCGCTACCGATACACCAGCCCCGTCAACCTGTTGGCCTCGGCTCTCACCCCACTCCTGGTGGTGAGCTGCGGTGCACCCTACGGCTCGGTCGATGCGGGGTCGGACGCGAGTGGCTCACTCGAGGCCGAGTGCGGTAGCGATACCGAGTGGCTCTACTACGAGTACCGGTGGGGAGATCTGCAGGGGAGCTCTGGCTGCGTGGCCGCTGCCTTGGCCGACACCAGGTGGGAGACCCCCGACCGTTCGGCGCCGGCCCGGCGCGTGAGCACGGGCTACCGCGGCGATCCGGCCGTCGATTCGACTCTCCGGGGACTTCCCTCCGGCCTGTGCGGAGCCAACGTCTTCATCCAGAACCTCCCTCTGGAGACCGGCAGCGAAGGCGAGCTCATCGACGTCACGGAGGTGAGCGGCGACGGCTACGACCCCGCGGTCTTCGTGATCCTCGCATACGAAGAGAGCACGACGCCCGGCGCCGAGTGTGACGGCGACCTGACCTGGGCGCGGTTGCTCTCAGGTCAGTGGCGCATTCGCGCCGGTGGCGACGTCGGGGACTTGGTTCAGATCGAGGCGAGCGGCGTGCAGTTCGAAGACGTCCTCGGGCGCCCGGTCACATTCTCCGAGATGTCGTGGCAAGTCCGAGTAGACCCGCCGGTGGTCTATCCATAGCGAGATCGATGTCCTCCGAGTATGCGGTGATGCTCGCCTTGGGGATCACAGGTCGGGCTCCACTTCGTCGTTCACGAGGACCCGCCATCGGGCGTCGAGAGGCGCGTCGGTGCTATCGCGCGCGCTGGTGAGGGGTGTGGGCAGGAGACGCTCGCCGGCCAGCTTCTTGGCCAGAGCGTCGGCGAGCTTCGACTCCCCCACGAGGTCGAGCAGCCAGCCGAGGCGCTGGACGTCGCTTCGCGCGACGCGGTCCGCGCCGGCAACGAGCTCGTCGGGATCGATCTTGTCGGCGAGCTCGGAGAGCACCGTCGCGACGTTGTTCCAGTGGCCGCACGACCCGGGGAAGCGAACCATGTCGAAGGCCGTCGTCTCCGGCGTCGAGACCACCATGGTCCCCGTCTCGGTCTGCACGCGCTCGGTCGCGGCGCCCTCGACGAGGTTGCTCACATGGAACTCCACCCGCACCCGCCCGACCTCGACAGCGCGCTCGACGGCGTCGGTGATGACCTGGAACGCCATCGGCTGCTGATGGCCCGCACCGTGGAGCGCGGCGGCGCTGAGCAGCCCGACATAGTATCGGCGTCCTCGGTGGCGCATGAGGTCGTCGATGAACCAGCTCGCCGGTGGACTCCCGGCCGAGCGGTACTCGCGAGGCACCACCACGAAGAAGTCGCGGCGCGGACTCACGATCGCGCCGCTCTTCTTGAGGCGGTAGAGCGTCATCTTGATCGCCGCGTCGGAGGCGTCGGTCACACCCTCCGCGTCTCGGCGCGAGAACGCGTACCGCCCGTCCTCCGGCAGCCTCTCGATCCACGCGTAGAGGGTGCCTGGGCTCGACATCGCTCAACCTCTCGCAAAAAGTAACGCGACGCGTAACGTTTCGCAACAGAGTTAGCGGAGGCGAGTTGCGGCCAGACGGCAGACGGCGCTGCGGGGACGCTCCTCGTCTTATCGTCATTCGCGAAACGCATCGGGATCATGGCGGTTATCCCAATGACGATATCGATCAGCGTCCCCGGGGCTGGCTCAGCACGCCCGGTGCTGGCTGACTGACGATATGACGATGAGTGTCCCCGGTGCTGCTGCACCCCCGCTGCCGCTGCCCTCTACCGCGCGACGACTTCGATGTCGCGTAGGAACGTGGCTCGGTAGTCGCTGTCGAGCTCGAGCGACGGCTGGCTTTCTCCTCTGATCCAGAGCGCGGAGTCGTGGCCACACTGGGTCGATCCGCTACTCGGCCGGTCGGCGTAGCCGATGACGTAGGGAACGCCGTCGGCGACCGCGAGACCGCTGACGCCCCCGCAACGTGGAGTGGAGAGCATCTCGAGCGCACCGTCGGTTCCGTCAGCGTTGGCCGTCCAGACGATGGGCGTCTCTTCATCGTCCACTCTACCGGTGTACGCGACGTAGACCCTACCGCCCTGGACTTCGATGTGGAACGCGAGGCTGGAGTAGCCGCCGACGCTCGGACCGCCGACGATCTCGTGCCGCTCGAAGGTCGTGCCATCTCCCGTCCACATGACCCGCGTGCCACCGTCGGTACCGAACGCATAGAGCCGCGAATCATCGCTGGTCAGCGCATACACGGCGCTCGACGCGCCCGTGACCGGGAGGGCGACGACTTCGGTGCCGTCGATCCAGAGACTGGCGGGGATGTCGCCGTCTCGCTCGTACATCGCGATGTATGTGCGGCCGTCGAATCGTTCGATGTCTCCCGGCTCGTACTGGTCCTCGTCCGTAGGCGACTCGGGATGGCGCAGCCACTCGCTCCCGTTCCAGAAGAGGATCCAGGAAGAGCGCCCGCCTCGACGATACCGGCCGGCGCGCAGCCACCCATCGGTCGTGTGCGCAAACGCCTGGTCGAAGTAGCTGTCCCCGCTGTCGACAACGGGCTCGACGAACCCGGCAGCTCGCGTGGTATCGGTGGTCTCGTCTACGGTCCAGACCACCCACTCCGAGCGCTGCCGCCCGAGGACTTCGACATGGCTGTCGTCGACCACCCGCACGACCCTGACCTGCGAATCGTCGGTCGACAGCGTGCGACGCTCGCCATTCCACCAAAGCGTGGCGTTGTCCGTAGTCGCGCTGGTTTCGACGTCCGCCACGATGAATATGTCGGCCTCGGGGAGGGGACGGCCCGCATCCCCGAGCCCGGTGTCTGCAAGCCCACTGTCGAGGAGAGCCTGACCCGTGTCCGGCTGGCCTGAGTCCACCGGCGAAACCGTGCTCCCGTCACATCCGGCGACAGTGAGCAAGGCGAGAACCGCGGGACCACGAAGGCGGGAGGGGCTGTATGCGCGCATGACGCGTAACCTCTCACACCCGGGAACGCCCGACAACACTTGCCCCTCATCGCCCAGGTCTTCCGAGACTCGCAGCCGAGCCTCTCGGAGTGCGGTTGGGGTGGCCCATTGGGCGCGGGTAGAGGAGGCGCCGGGTCCTAGGGGGGCAGCGTTGTTCAGGAGGACGGCGGCGCCGCGGGGCAGGAGGACGACGCGGCGCCGCGGGGCGCTGCGGGGCGGCGCCGCGGGGCGCTGCGGGGACGACGCGGGGCGCTGCGGGGACGCTCTTCGTCTTATCGTCATTCGCGAAACGCATCGGGATCATGGCGGTTATCCCAATGACGATATGACGATCAGCGTCCCCGGTGCTGGGACCGCGCGTCACGCCGCAGCGCCTCCTCGAGGCCGGGGCGGAGGCGGTCGAGGCCGCTCTGCTGCACGAAGGCGGCGACGATGGCGACGTCGGTGGCCCGGGCGAGGAGCGGGAGGATGTGCCGGGCGAAGGGGTCGTCGGCGCCAGTGGCGAGGGGGCTGGGCTGGGCGAGGTAGTTTCCCTTGCTGGGGATCACGTGCCGGACGCCGCCGCGCGGGTCGTCCATGTCGCCGCGGTAGCGCGGGATGACGTGCACGTGCAGGTGCATGACCGTCTGCCCGGCGGCCTCCCCCGCGTTGAAGCCGACGTTGTAGCCGTCGGGCCGGGGCGCGAGCTCGCGGTCGAGCTGGGCTTTGACGTGCGTGACGGCGTCGAGCAGCGCGCGCTGCTCCTCTCTGGTGGCGTCGAACCAGGTGGCGACGTGCCGCTCGGGCACGATGAGGGTGTGGCCGGGGGAGACGGGGTAGCGGTCGCGGAACGCGAACACGAGCGCGCCGGACCAGGTGCGGTCCTCGGCCGGGAGCGCGCAGAACGGGCAGCGCTTGTCGCTGGGGGACGACACCGCGGGCGAGGTTAACCCGCGTGGGGTGTGGGGGTCGATCTACAAGGCAGGTTGCAGCAGGAATGCTCGAGCGCGGGGTGGGGACGCTCTTCGTCTTATCGTCATTCGCGAAACGCACCGGGATCATGGCGGTTCTCCCAATGACGATATGACGAAGAGCGTCCCCGGTGCTGCTGCGGCGAGTGGGGCGGCGTCCAGCTCGACGGGTGCGCCTGAACCACGGCCTTCGCTGGCCGCAGTGCGTGGCATGCAGGGACGCACCCGCGCGGGAGCCGACATTCATCATTGTGTAGAGCGGCCGCGGCTGACAAGCTCGCTCACGTCTCTGGGAGCAACGATCAGCACGCCTCCGACCGAGTCTCTCGCCGGCGACGAGACGTATCGTCTGCGGGTGGTCGCGAAGGCCGGGCGATATCGCGAGGCCGACCGGGTCCTTCATGATCTGCGGGTGCGGAGCCGCGGGCAACGCTCGCGTCGCGCGCGTCATGTCCAGGTCGTGGCTGCGGTCTCGTTCGCTCTCTTGTGCTTGGCGATCCTCTACCTGGTCACCGCGACCTTCGGAGACGGGATCGACCACTTCGCGCCGCTGTCGCCGGTCGCCATCGCCGTCGGCGCACGTCTGGGTTGGTGGACCGCCGATGCCGTGCGACGTCTCTTCCCCCGCGAGGTCGAGGTTCGCTTCGAGGGCGCGGACGGGGTCGTGTTCGGGGAAGACCGGCTCGGGCCGCTGGTTCGGGTCGAAGCGGATCCGGCCGAGAACCTGTTGCGGCTGGAGGGCGAGGACTGGAAGCGTGAGCTGGTCATGGAGGACCCGGAATCACCGGTGCGAATCGCGGCGCAGCTCCAGGCGGCGGTCTCCCGCGGGAAGGCAAGCCATGAGTGAACCGATGGACCCCTCGGTGACGTCCGCGCCGGCTCGGGAGGCGCTCCCGTTCATTCGTCGAGGTCGTCCGGCAGCGCGGATCCGCGCGCCTCTGTGTGAACACGTCAACCTAGCGTCCCCAGGCGTCTCCCTCGCGCCGGTCACGGAGTCACATCTCTGAATACGGCCCCCCGACAGCCCACCGCTTCCATGGCGTTCTTGACCGAGTCGGAGACGATGAGACCGATCGGCCACCGGTCGATCCGGAAGAAATGCGCATCCTCCGGCACGGCCGCCCGGTCGAGCACGAGCTTGGTGATGCTTCGATACCAACCGGCTAGATCCGAACGGTGATCGGTCACCTTCCACTTCGTGAACGTGGATCTCTCCTCGTCAACGCAGCTGACCAACCTGAGCGAATGCAAGATCACCATGTCTGGCTGCCGCGCTACCTTCACGGGCAGGCATTGGACATCGGAGCTGGCGACTCGCTTCACGGCCTCGGCGAGCTCCGCTGTGGCCAAGGGCCACCCCAGACTGGTCATGCTGTACTCGAGAGCGTGACCCGGCTGATGCACCACAGCCTCGACGGGTCCGGGACTGATCGGCCCGAGCGAGCCGAGAATGGGCTGGTCGCCGTCCGGAAGGAGAACATCTCCAACCTCCCAGCGTCCTGCGAGCGTCATGTCATCGACAAGCCTGAAGTACTTCTTCTTCATGGTGATCGCTGCTCGAGCGGCGGCTCGCTGAGGTCGGGGCATCCCTCGCGGCGCTGGGGGGACGCTCTTCGTCTTATCGTCATTCGCGAAAGGCATCGGGATCATGGCGGTTATCCCAATGACGATATGACGAAGAGCGTCCCCGGTGGGGGCGGGGCTACTCGCAGGGCGGGTCGCGGTCGTCGGACGCGCAGCGCGCCTCTGCGCTCTCGCACCTCGGCGGCGTCGGGCCGTAGGTTTCGTTGTAGTAGGTAGTCGGAGCGAGCTCGATGACGACCTCTTCCTCCGCGGCGCGTCCGGCGCGGCAGCCCGTGGCCATCACGGTGACTCCGTCCCGCTCCAGGAGCGTCGCGACGAAGACGGCCTCCCGAGGGACGGTCTCGGTGAAGGGCCTGAGGCCGCCCTGCTCCGCGGGCGCACCCTCGAACGTGAAGGCGCCCGCTTCCCAGAAGTCACACGGCTCGACGAGGCCGCTGTCAGCGAGAAGCTCGCCGTCGCCCGACTCGAGCTGGGCGAGCGCCTCGCGGCAGTTCGTGCCCTCGGCGAACGCCACTACGCGAGCCGATGATGCGTGCAGGAACAGCGCCTCCGTGGGGGACGAGAGGACTGTCGCCGGCGTCTCCGGGGCGCAGGCGTAGAGCGAGATGACGGCCATCCATGGCAGCGTTGTTTTCGTCATGTCAACCTCCTCGCTTGGCACCCTACCACCATCGCATAAGCCTCGGGCCTGCTCATTCGTCGAGCTCGCCCGGCCAGCGCGGGTAGTCTGCGCTAGCGGGAGCGCGGGGCTCCGCGTGCCCCACCAGCCGTAGGCGATCACGTCGCCGTGGGCGTCGGTCCGGAAGTGCCGTAGCCGGTCCCGCCGACCATGTCCCAGGAGCGCGTGATGGCCTGGTGGGGGCCGGTGGTCGAGTTCGACGATGCGGGTCGCCCAGAGCCCGCGCGACGGAGCCTCTTTACGAGAGCCTTACGTTGGACCCCCAGCCTGGGGCCGGCTGGGATGGTCCCAGAGCCATGACTACTTCATTCGGAACCGCCCTTCTCATCATCGCCTTCGCGCTGCCTACGCTCGCCTGCGGAGGCGGGGAGCCCACGGCAGCCGACAACGCTCGGCCCGCCCACAGCAGCGAGCCCGCGCCGCCCTCGTCTCCGTCGAGCACCAGCGGTCCCGCGCCTGGCGCGCAGCCCGTCGCCGACGGGGACTCGATCCCCTTCGAGGTCGAGTCCTCCGAGGCTCGGGTTCGACCGCCTGGCTCTACTGGCGCGTTGCTCAGCGCGACCTCCAGCCAGGGCGAGGTCATCGTGCACCTGGATCGCTTCAGCTACTACTGCAGCCCCGGTCCCACGTTCACCGCGACCCGCGTCGGCAACACCCTGCGCCTCAGCCTGACGCAGCCGGGCGCGGTGACCCGCTGCGTCAGCGTCTACACCATGGACTTGAGCTTCGGCGGTATCGACCAAGGCGCGTGGCTCGAGCGGGTCGTGATCGTCGGACCCGACGGCGCCGAGCAGCTCGCCGGCGACGTCGTCCGCTCCCGCTGAGCGCCGGATTGGTGGGGACGATCCTATTCGTTCGTCAAACTCCATGCCCGGACCCGGTCTCTGGAGACGCGGCGCTGCGGGACGCTCTTCGTCTTATCGTCATTCGCGAAACGCATCGGAATCACTGCGGTTGTTCCTATGACGATATGACGAAGAGCGTCCCTGGTGCTGCTCGCCTCTGTGTGAACAAGTCAACGTAGCGTCCCCGGTTGCTGGCGTCCGCGCCGGGCGCGGCGGGCACACCCGTGACCCCGCGTTCGCTAGGGCTCGCCGAGCCAGTCAGGCGATCGAGTACGGTCGATGTCGGGCATGATGGTTGCTACGACTCGCGGCATGAACCGCCGTACGTTCGTCGCGCTCCCGATCATCGCCCTCTTCTCGGCCTGCGCGCCGCTCGAGATGGGCCCGCAGCTCCTCTGTCGGGAGTGCGCGCCGGCCATGGAGGCCGGCCAGGCCCTGGAGGTCGTGGTCTGGGTCGGTGGATCGGACTGCGAGTACGACGACCGCGCCGTCGTGTCCTGCGGCCAGGAGAGGTTCGAGGCGGAGGTGACGTGCGACGGGGCGCCGTGCCAGGTCGAGGTGTGGAGGGACTATCCGCTCCTCAGAGACGAGCCCGAGCTCGTCGAGGGCGGGTTCATGGGCGAGGACCGGACGCTCGTCCGGATCGTGCCCGAAGGCGAGGGGACGCTCGGCGCCGAGGTGCGGGTTCGCTCCCTCGTGAGCGCGGAGGAGGAGGTGTTCGAGGTCGGCCCGACGCGAATCGGGGCGCCAGACGCCCTCGAGCTGAGCTGCCCGCGCGAGTGCCGCGCGCAACAGGATGCTTCGGGCGACTTCCTGGTGAGGCTCGAGCTACGGGCCACCCTCGATGGCCAGCGCCTCGCGCTCGACCCGGCGCAGCTCGAGGTGAGCGGCGGCGCGAACCCGTTGTGGTCCGGGGACTCCGACGGATACGAGCTCGCCCTGCGCTTCCCCGAGCCGGGCACGTACGACGTCCAGGTGCGCCACCCCGCCGGCCCCGTCGCGGAGTACACGCTGACCATCGACTGAGCTCGACCCCTGGGGTCTTCGGCGAACCGGCGCTGCCCGCATTCCTGGGGACGCTAGGTTGACTTGTTCACACGGCGCCGGTGCCGGGACGAGTTTGACGAATGAATAGGATCGTCCCTGGTTCGCGGAGCAGCTCGGCTCGTTCGGGTGAGCGACTATCGGATCTCGACGAGCTCGGACGGGCCGGTCTCGATGGTGCCGACGCCGGGCGCGAACCAGAACGACCACGCCCCCATCCCGCCCACCTGGGTGACCTCGATCTCGAACGCGTCGAAGGTGCCCGCGCCCACCGTGCGTCGGCCCTCGCGCGCCACGCGATAGCGCCAGCTGTTGTCGAACGGCGTCGTCATGCCCGCCGACACGGTCGAGCCGGCCTGGCGGCTGGTCCACGTCTGGCCCACGGAGAGCTCCGCCACCATCGTCCTGAACTCGGGCCGGTAGGTCGTGCGGGTCGAAAATGGAGTGGACACTCCATCGCGGCGGGTCGTGCCGCTGGTCTCGCTCGAGATCGCGTAGCTGCCCGTCTCATCGCAGCGCGCGTGACCGACCGACGTGTGGGTCTGCTCGTACCCGTCCCCTCGGTTGGAGCCCGTCGACTCCGACGTGTAGCTCACCGCGTCACCCGTCTGCGTCCACGCGGTGATCTCACTGGTCGACTCACTGGTGGACGTGTCGGTGACCGTGCGAAAGCGATAGCGCGCGCCCAACCGGACCCCGCTGAGCTGGCACCCGAGCGGTAGGCTCGGCCCCGCGTCGATTCCCGCGTCGAGCCCTCCGTCGACGCCGCCATCGGGTGCGCTCGCGTCCGGGGCGCCGCCGTCGGTCGTGCCGCCACCGTCCGTCGCGCCGCCGCCATCCCCGGGGCGGTCCACTCCGGCGTCGCAGCCCTCGCAGAGCCCATCGGCCGCGTCACATCCGGCGAGGACGAGGAGCACGAGGAGCGGCCAGCCGAGGCGAGTCATGGCGTGAGCTACGCCCGACGGCCCCTGACCTTCCCTGCCGCGGACTCGCGGGGACGATCCTATTCAAACATTCGAACTCCACGTGATAGAGGGCGGCATGCCCACGTACTACGAGCTCGAGGTCTCGCTCTACGACCTGCAGCCGCGGATCTGGCGGCGCTTTCTGATCCGCGACACGGCCACGTTCGCCACGCTCCACGAGGCGATCCAGCTGGCGTTCGGGTGGGAGAGCTGCCACCTGTGGGAGTTCCGGCGGCCGACCCGCGGAGGGGGCCCCATCGCCGGGCTGCCGAACCCGGGCTTCGGCGAGGAGACGCCGGACGCGGCCAGGGTGAAGCTGTCCGCCTTCTTCGGGGAGGCGGAGCGGTGCGACTACATCTACGACTTCGGCGACGACTGGCGGCACGACGTGAAGCGCGTGGCCGTGCACACGGAGTCGAAGGCGTTCCGGCGCCGGCTCCTCGCGGGTGAGCGCGCCGCGCCGCCCGAGGACTGCGGCGGCTGGCCGGGGTACGAGCGCGTCGTGGAGTTCGTGGAGACGGGCGAGGACCCGTTTGGCGACGGAGACCTCGAGAGCTGGCTCGGCGACTGGCGGCCCGACGCGTTCGACCTCGCCGCGGTGAAGGCGGCGTTCGATCGTTGAGCGCCGATGGGTAGAAGCTCCAGGCGGCGAGGCGGGGACGCTCTTCGTCTTTTCGTCATTCGCGAAACGCAGCGGGATCATGGCGCTTCTCCCAATGACGATATGACGAAGAGCGTCCCCCGTCTGCTCCCCCACGCCTTCAGACGCGGATCACCGCGATCGGAGAAGGCGCCGAGTGACGCGCTGCCCTCGACGCCGCTCCGGGTCACGGCTAAGCCCGCGGCATGGGGACCTGGGCGGGAGCGTTCATCGAGAACCCGAGGCGCGCTGACCTCGGCGAGGTTCTCGCGTCCCACCATGTCGCGCTCGAGGGCTCGGCGGACGCCGAGTGGATCTACGTGCTCGCCGAGACGTCCTTCGCGAGCCTCGAGGCGCCGGCGTTCGCCGAGCGTCTGTCGCGCGAGCTCGGCGGGAAGGTCATCGCGTTCTTCCTCCAGAGCACGGCCAGCGTCGAGGAGATCTTCGTCTACGACGCGGGCGAGCGGGTGCGTCACCTCTCGTACTCGATGGACGAAGGGGGCTGGCTCGCGCACGAAGGCGACGTGCAGGACTGGGAGGCGGCCTACTTCTTCGAGGAGGGCCACGGCACGCGTGACGGCGAGCGGTGGCCCCTGAACCTCGACGACGAGATCGGCGACGACGAGCGCGCCGCGTACGAGGCGGCGCGCGAGACCGGCGACGCGACGCCCGTGCTCGAGCTCCTGCACGTCGGCTCGGGCTGGGGCCTCTACCGCCTCGCCGAGCACTTCGGGGTGCGCGACGGCGAGCCTCACGCGATCTACCAACCGCCCGGCAACCGGACCTTCCGCTGGAAGACCCACGCCGTGGTCGCGCTCGTGGTGCTCTTCTTCGTCGGCATGTTCCTGCTCGGGGCGCTGAGCGGGCCCGGCTGAGCGACAGCCTCTCGTATCTTCGCGCCGAGGCTGAGGCTCGCAGCGGCAGATCCCGTCCCTCTGGTCGGTTCGGCCGCACGGCCGGGGCCCGCGCCGGAACCGTCTCCCCCGTCGGTCATCGGCGCGTCCGCTGGGATGCCGTCCAGGGAGCACGAGGCGGCGATGCGGGGACGCTCCTCGTCTTATCGTCATTCGCGAAACCCATCGGGATCATGGCGCTTCTCCCAATGACGATATGACGAAGAGCGTCCCCCTTGCTCCCGGTGCTGCTGAAGCTCAAGGACGATAGACCCAGACGCGGCTGCCTCTTCGTGGCTGCATGACGACCACGCCGAACCGCGGATCGTAGTACCCGAAGGCCGGCTCGGAGCGAAGCGCCGGGCCGTCGAAGGCGCGCGTCTGCCACGACTCCGTGCTCACGTCGTATTCGTAGACGCGGGTGGCGTCGTGGCCGGGGTGGACGAGCACGAACCGGTCCGCCGCCTCGGCGTAGACGAGCGCGGAGTCGCTGTCGGAGGCCTGGACCGGCGGGGGGGCGGTGGCCGTCCATTCGTTGGTCTCGAAGCGGTAGAGCCGCGCCCTCGGCGCGCGGCTGATGTAGACGCCCTGGCCCACATAGAGGATCGCGTCGTGGGTCGGCGAGTACTCCCCGAGGCCGTCGGGTTGCGGGAACGCGCCGTCCTCCGCGAGGCTCTCGAGGGAGGCGCCGTCGTTGGGACGGATACGGGTCCAGACCCCCGTGCCCGCGTCCCAGAGGAACATGCCCGTGCCGCCTCTCCAATGCGCCGTCGCGTAGACGAAGCGGGTGCCACCGACGTGGATGATGGACAGCGCCGCGTTGGACTCGACGGGCGGGGCGCCGACCTGATCGCGGTAGAGCTCCCACCGGTTCGAGTCGAGATCGAAGTACACCATCTTGGTGAGGTTCTCGCCCCGGGTGGGCCGCTCCGGCAGGTCCCACGCCCATTGATGCATGCTCATGCCGAAGGGTTGGGCGGCCGCGAAGGGCCACATGAGCCGGCGGTTGACGGGGTCGTAGTTCAGGGTGTCCCACGTGTGCCAGGGCTCCAGCGGGCCGTGGCCCGGGTCGTTGACCGAGAGATATCCCTCCGGATGCAGCATCACGTTGTCGCGCCACCAGGTGCGGTACTCCTCGGTCTCGGACAGCTCTGCGTCGGTCAGCTCTTCTCCCGCGATGAGCCGCTGAACGAGCCGCTTCTGCGCGACGCGAGAGTTGAAGTTGCCGCCGGCGGGGCCGTAGAGCGCCTGCCACGTGTTGCTGCCCAGATGATATTCCCAGACGTCGTTCAAACGATGAGGGCTGCCGTGGTTGGCGCCGGCGTAGAGCGCGCTCTGGCGGTCCGGCGCGTACGCCATCTGATTGCAGAAGTCCCGCCCTCCGGGCCCGTATCGGAACCAGTCGTGGTCCTCGTATCCCGCCGGAGGGTGCACCGTCACCGTGGGCAGGTACATCGCGTGGCCGCGGGCCAGCGCGTTGATCTGCGCGACGATGTCGGGGACGTCCTCGGGCGTCGGTGCGACCGTCGGGGGAGAGGCCGCGTCCGGGGCGCCGCCGTCCTCCGCGCTCGCATCGATGAGGCCCGCGTCGCTTCCGGCGTCTTCGATCGCTCTCCCGGAGTCGGAGCCCGAATCCGGCTCGCCGGTGTGCACTTCGTTGGAGTCACACGAGCTCGCTCCGAGAAGGAGGAGCGCCGCGGCGAACAGTCTCTGCGTGGGCATTCGTCACGCTGACATGTGCGTCCTCGGTCCGCTGTTTCACTCTCTGCGCGAATCGGCGAGCTCGGGCAGGTGTGTGGGGTCGCCCCTACTGCGGGCCGCTCACCAGGCGGCGCCGGCGCTCCTCGGCCTCGGCTGAGCGTCGACTCGGGCCTACGCGATGGGCTCTCCACAAGAGATTGTGAGGGGTCACCGCGGGCGGGACGAACGCCTGCACCGACACGCGATAGCCGCCGGCCTCGAGCCGGAGGGTCCGCTCGGTGTCGATGAGGGACTCGACGAAGCGCCGCCGGACGTGCGCCTGGGATGCCACGCCCAGATGGTCGGCCCACGCCCGCGCGGTGTCGGAGAACTCGATGGCGCTCGAGTAGCAACAGGGGACGGCGAGCACCCAGGGCACGCTCGCGGCCATGGCCTGGTTGACCACGGCGTCGAAGGCCGGACCGCAGGCGTGGAGGGCGACCACCACCTCGGCCGCGGCGGGCCATGCGTCCGGGTCGGCCACGTCGCCCTGGCGAACGTCGACCTGCAGGCCAGGCACCCGCGCCACCGCCCGTCGCGCCGAGCCCGCGCGCTCCGGCTCGCGCTCGATGACCGTCACGTTCGACCACCCCAGCAGCCGCGCGGCCATGAGCCCGACCGGCGCCCGGCCGGCGGCCGCGTCCACCAGCTTCGGGTCCGGACCGGTTCGAGCGAGCGCCGGCAGGATGCCCGCGAGCTGCGGGATCTTCTTGACCTCTTCCGGCCGCAGCGAGCTGTCGGCCCGGGTCACGTAGAACGCCCGCAGCGCCTGCTCGACGCTCGCCTCATCGAGGCGAGCCAGGATCTCCGGCGGCGGCGTGTACTTCATCGGCGGCCCGGAGCATGACCGCTCTGCGTCCCGAGCGCGAGACCGGGGACGCTAGGTTGACTTGTTGACTTGTTGACTTGTTCACGCGTGAGAGAGGAGGAGTTTGACGAATGAATAGGATCGTCCCCGGGTCTCACGCGGGAGGCAGGAGCCGGGCGACGTCGAAGAGGGTCTCGTGGGCGGGGAGCGCGGGCGTGGGAGCGCTGACGCGGCAGCCGAGCCTGCCGAGCCGGTAGAGGCCGCTCTCGAGGTCGTCGGGGGCCGGCAGCCAGACGCCGTTCGGTCTGGCCCACGCGGCGCGACAGGCAGACTCGGGGAGGCCATCGGGCCACGCGCGGGGCGCCCCCACGTCGAGTGAGTCGGGAGTCACGGAGACGAGACGTCGACGCGGGACGAACGGGTCGCCATGCAGCGCGAGGTCGGTGAGCAGATCGTTCAGGTGGAGGACCGACTCGGGGAGGGGCGCGGGGTACATGAGGCTCGGTAACATCGCGCCGGGCAGCGGCTCGACGGGCTCGCGGGCCGCCCGCTCGTGGAACGCGCGCGGACGTCGCGGCAGGAGCGCCTCGACCCAGACCTTGCGGTAGCCGCTCCCGTCCCGGGCCGCGACGACGACCGTGTTCCAGTCCGCGCCCGAGGTGACGAAGGTCTGCCTCGGCGCTCGGCGCACGGCGGCGGTCAGGCTCGCGACGAGCTCTCGCCCGCGGTCCGGCTGAAGCTGTCCGCCCTCGAGCGCGAGCGCGCACTCGGTGTCCAGCGACGGCGCGCGGAGCCAGGTGTGGTCGTCGTAGAGGACCAGCGTCGGCCACGGACAGCGCGCGCGCTCCCAGGCGATGATGAGCGGCACGGGGCCCTCGACGATCTGCGGCGTGAGCTCGGCGGGGGAAGGATAGGCCGGCGGGGGCTGCGCATGCTCGGCCTGAGGCCAGAGCGCGAGCACCGCGACGCCGACGACCGCTGCGATCCGCGCCGCGCGCGTCAACCGCACGTCGGAACCGAGCGGCGCTCGCGACGTGAACCATCCAGGACCCAGCGGTCCGACTCCAGCCGCCACCTCTTCGTGGGCTCGTGCCGTCGCATGATGCGGAGCGCCCAGGCGTAGTCATCGGCAGAAACGAGACTTCCCAGTCCCATGATCCGCCGTTGCTCCTCCGAGGAGCCGCCGTAGCACTGCCTCTGATTGCCGACGCACGTCGGGTGTTGAAGCCCGAGCATGTGCCCGACCTCATGGTCCGTGCCCCGCTGCGAGTACGCTCCCTGAGGGCCACAGTCGATATCCTCCGCGCTGATCTGTGCGAGCGCGATGTGCTCGAAGGGCGGCCCCCATCGCACGGTGCCATCCGCATCTCTGCCCTGCGGGAAGGCGCCGCTGTGGTCGTAGCTGACGCATGTCGGCGCTCCGGCCACGCGCCATGGAAGGACCCAGACGTGCCACAGCAAATCGCTGCGCGCATTGGGTTCTTCCGCAACTCGCACCCTCACCTCGACGCGGTCGGGGCCCCAGAAACCGTTCGCCGCGACGATGTATCTGCGCGACCAGGTCTGGGCAGCGGTGCGCTCGAAGTCGCGCTTCCAGCGCTCGCGTCCGCTCGATGCCCAGGTCTCCTCGTTCGCCGCGAACCGATAGACGACTGGGATCACCACCTCGAGCCGCGACCACTGCGGAGCCATGGAAGTGACGCGATACCGAAGACGGCGACGGCGAGGCGGCGCCCCGGCGCCGCGGGCGTTGCTGATGTCGCGAAGGCTGACCTCACGCATGAACCCATACTGCCCCGCGAGCCCGCGTTGGTGAAGAAGGTTCGCCCGCCTGCCATGGAGCATCCTCGACTCCCTCCGGCCATCCGGGGAGGATCCGGGGACGCTAGGTTGACTTGTTGACTTGTTCACACGCGAGACCGGGCCGGGTCCGGGGAGGAGTTTGACGAATGAATAGGATCGTCCCCGTGCTCCTTCGCGAGCTCGGGCAGATGGGTAGATCGTCCCCTGGCGTGTGGGGGCGGCTGGGGGGATGATGCGGCGTGGCGCACGCAGCACGCATCGTGGTCGCGTTGATCTTGCTCGCGGCGGGGTCGGCGAGGGCGCAGATGGCTCCGCCGCCGATCGAGCGGGCGACGTTCGGGGTGGCGCTGGACGATGCGGCGGAGGACGCGAGGCTGCAGGCGATCGCGGATGCGGTGAGCCCGCAGGTCGGTGCGCCGAGCGAGGTGGTGCGGGTCGCAGACCTCGAGGACGGGCTGCGTCGGCTGTTCGAGGCACCGGAGGGTCAGCGGGTGGACGCGCTCCAGGTCCGATACTCCATGCTGACCGTGGACGTGCGATCCGACAACGTGACAATCATCGTGCTCGACGGCCGCGAGCCGCCGTCGGGCGTCACGCGGCGAGGGGAAGGCTGGTGGGTGCTCCCGCTGGGCCGGCCTCGCCACGGGATGTCCTTCTTCGTGGGCCGCCGAGCCCGCGCGTTGATGGTGACGCGAGATCCACCCGTGCACCTCACGTTCACGCGTCGGCGGAGGGAAATGTTCGTCAGCGGGGCCCCCCCGGATCAGCGCTTGGCGCTGCGCGCGAGTCTGGACGGCGCGGCAATCGGCGTGAGTGAGGGTCGGCGGCGGCGACTCGCGATCCCCTCGCAGCTCTCGGCGGGGCGCCACCGGGTGCGCGTGGAGCTGGTGCGGCGGGTCGACGGTGACGTGATCGCGTCGGCCGAGGAGGACTACTTCGAGCCGCTCGAGGTCGAGCTCACGCTCCGCGCGGGCATGGCGCCGCGATGCTTTCGGCTCACGAACGAGGCGGTCGCGAGGCCGACGCAGCTCTACCCCATCGTGCCGGGCACGCAGCTGTGGAGCGACGGGACGCCAGGGGAAGACGGGCACCTGCGCGGCGCGGAGATCTGCGGCTGGGCGCCCATGTTCTCGCCGGGCGGGGAGAGGAGCGCGTGGCTCTCGGAGAGCGTGAGCGACGCGGCGGTGCACCTGACGTTGCGCGTGGAGCCGCTGCCCAACTGGCTGATGCCGGCCGCCACGGGGCTGGTGTTCCTGCTCGCGCTCGCGCTGCTGGCGTGGGGGTTCTCGCCCAGGATGCGACGACGGGTCACGCACGTCGCGTGGTCGGACAGCCCCGCGGGCGGCTACCGCGTGCCCGAGGCGCGGCGGTGGAAGGTGGTGGCGCTGGAGCGCGTGGGCACGTCGATCACGGGCGGCCATGCGATCAGCGGGGACGGTGACTTCGAGCCGTCGCATCCGGTCGTGGTCGCGCCGCCGCCGCCCTCCCCTACCGCGCTGCAGGTGGAGCGCTTCCCGATCGACGCGGGGGCCGTGGTGGTCGACGGGACGCGGTGGGTCGCGTTCCTCGACGCGCGGACAGCGCGGCGAGTGGAGCGCGGGGCGGCGCCTCGCGTGCCGACGGGCGCGGAGGTGGAGGCGGCGAAGACGGTGGGCTTCATCGGCGAGATCGTGCGGCCGCCGAAGAGTCACGCGCTGGCGTTCGCGGTGATGGCGGCGTGGGCGGCGGCGACGGCGGCCCTCGCCTACGTGCCGATCGCGGTGGCGGGCTCGCGGGACCCGGTGGAGCCCTACCTCGGCGGCGTCCTGGCGTGGGCGGTGGCCGCGTCCCTCGGGCTGATCGTCGTCGCGGTCGTCGCGCGCGTCGGACGGAGAGTTTGACGTACGAATAGGATCGTCCCCGTGCTCCCTGGCTCGGGCTGATCGTCGTCGCGGTCGTCGCGCGCGTCGGACGGAGAGTTTGACGAATGAATAGGATCGTCCCCGTGCTCCCTGACTCGGGCTGATGGTCGTCGCGGTCGTCGCGCGCATCGGACGGAGAGTTTGACGAATGAATAGGATCGTCCCTGCGCTCCAGCGCGCATCGGACGGAGAGTTTGACGAATGAATGGGATCGTCCCTGCGCTCCAATCGCCTTCGGTGGCCAGCGTTCGGGTCACTCGGTCGGGACGGGGCTCACTGGCCAGCCGAAGAGCTGATGGCAGGCCACGGCGACCGCGGGCAGGTCGGCGGGGGGGTGCACGAGGAACAGGTAGTCGTCGCCGGGGCTGTCCACGTACGAGAGCTGGAGGCCGCGCCCGCGCGTCCACGCCGACAAGTGTGACTGCGCTCGCTCGTCATGGATCGGGGTCTCGCGGGGGTCGAGATCGCCGAAGGGGATCGGCGCCGCCGCGCCGAGGGCGCGTTCGACCAGGGGCCGCAACGCGGCCGCGACGTCCTCGAGCGCCTCCTTCCAGTCGACGTAGACGAGGAGCGGGCCGCTGGCCTCGGGTCTCCGCTGAAGCGCCCGCAGCGCGGCGTAGCCGTCCTCGGAGAGCTCCACGCCGGCGAGGTACGCCTGGAGCCGCTCGAGCTCCGGGTCGCTCGCCCCGCACACCTTCGCCAGCGCGAGCGCGGCCGCGGCGCGATCGTCCTCGGGCGTGGGGCGCTTCGTCCACACCTCGCACCGGGGCAGGAGCGCGCGGAGGCGCGACACCTCGTCCGCGGGCAGGCCCGCGCCGACGAGGTCCAGGAGGCGCAGCTCGGTGAGCGCCTCGACGCCGTCCGGGATCTTCGCGAGGCGGTTCCCCGCGAGGCTGAGGTACCGCAGCTGTCGGCTACGGAGGAGCGCGTCCGGGAACGAGCGCGCCCCGGCGTCGGACAGATCGACGAACCGGAGCGCCTCCAGCCCGAGCTCCTCCGGCAGCTCGGCCGCGCCGAGCGCGTCGGCCTGCAGCACGGCGACGGGCTCGCGCCCGGCGAGCCCCGCCACCGCGAGCGCGCCGCCGCCGAGATCCCACACGCGCCGACGGAGGGGCGGCAGCGCGCAGAACAGATTCTCGGCGAGGCGCCCGGGGACGCCGCGAGTGCGCGCGAGCCCGGCGAGGCGGAGGCGCTCCGTGGCCGCCTCGAGCTCCTCGGTGGCGCGCCTCGCGCGGGGCAGGTCTCGCACGTCGATCTCGACCGGCACCGCGTGGCGGCCCGCGCTCGTCGGGTCCATCGCGAACAGCTCGTCCAGCAGCGCGTCGACCTCCTCGATCGCCGGGCCGGCCGGGAGGATCGGCTCCTCATACCGGCGCCCGTGACGGTGTCCGAGGGCGACGAGGTCGAGCTCCGGCTCGAGCTGACGCAAGAGGCGCCGCTCGCGCTCGTCGCGACCGAGGCGCTCGCGCAGGAGCAGCGCGTGCTCGATCGCGACCGCGGTGCGCTCGGAGTCCCAGGGCGGCGGAGCGGGCGACGGCTCCGGTCGAGGTGGGGGCGTCTCCCACGTGGCGGCCGAGAGCCCCTGCAGCGACGCCGCGGCGTCTTCCAGCCGCTTGGCGAGCGCCTGCCCCTCGCGGCGCGCCCGCTCCGCCTCGGCGGTCTCACCCAGCGCGTCCAGGGCGCGAGCCAGGTCGGCGTAGCGGCTGACCTCGAGATCGGCGTCGCGCGCAACCGCGCGGCGGAGGTGCGGCAGCGCCTCGTCAGTGCGCCCGGCGACCGAGAGCGCGCGCCCCAGCGGGCTCGCCTCGAGGTCGAAGGGAGGCCTCAGCTCGGCGACCTCTTCCGCGAGGGCCAGCGCGGCGGGCACGTCTCCGCGCTCGAGCGCCAGCTGGCTCGCCTGGACGCGCAGCGCGGCGTGGCGAGGGTGCTCGGCCATCAGGGCGTCGAGCGCGGCGCGCGCCGCGTCCATGTCGCCGCGGGCCGCCATCACCAGCGCTCGCCCCCGCAGGCACTCCACGCACGCGGGGTCCCGGGCCAGGCCCTCCGCCAGCTCCGCGTCGGCGTCGTCGAGGCGCTCCCGACGCAGCGCGAGGCGGGACAGATCGAGGTGCAGCTTGGTGAACCCGTGCCGGTCGGCCTCGACCGCGGCTCGCCAGGCGCGCTCCGCGTCGTCGAGGCGACCGACCGTCTCGTAGAGGTGGCCGAGGCGGTGCAGGCCGTCCACCGGATCGGCGGCGCGCGCGAGATGGTCGAGGACGACCTGCTCGGACTCCTCGAAGCGGAGCGCCATGCCGAGCGCGTTCGAGTAGTGGTGTGCGCCGTTGCCATCGCCGCGCGCCTCTTCGTAGGCCCCCGCGAGCAGCGGCAGCGCCTCGTCGAGGTGGCCGCGCTCGTACAACAGACGCCCGAGGTTCTTGCGGGCCCAGCGGTCCTCTGGGCTGGCGTCGACCGCGCGGCGCAGCCAGCGCTCCCCGCCTTCCGGGTCGCCGAGCGCGCCCTCGACGATCAGCCCCACACGCAGGAACGTGTTCGCGTCGGGGCGCAGACGCGCGGACTCGTCGAGCAGCGCGCGGGCGGCGTCGGCCTCGCCCTCGCTGGCGAGCTGCCGCGCGCGCTCGCGACTCAGGTAGGCGCGCTCGGAGACGAACCTGCCCTCGCCCAGCCGCGCCGCCGCCTCTCGCACGAGCTCGAGGCCCTCCGCGTACTCGCGCCGCGCGTCGAAGACGGTGGCGAGCTCGATGACGGCGGGCTCGTCGTCGGGGAAGCGCCTCACCGCCTCGCGCCCGAAGGCCAGGGCCGCCTCGAGCGCGCCTCGCTTGCGCAACACGGAGGTCATGCGGGCGAGCGTTCGCGCGTTGGCCTCCACGCGCAGGGCGCGCAGCATCCAGCGCTCGGCCGCCTCCATACAGCCCAGCCGCTCCGCCTGCAGAGAGGCGTTGTACGGGTAGCCCCACCAGGGTCGGAGCCGGAGCAGGCTCGCGTAGACCTCGATCGCGCGGCGCCGCGCCTCGGGGGTCCCGAGCGCGCCGAGGTCCCGCGCGAGCGCCGACGCGGCGTCCACGTCTCGCGCGATGCTGTCTCCTGCGAGGAAGGCGTCGTAGCGCGCCTCGAGCGCGTCCAGATCGGGAGTCGTCATGCGTCCTTCGTGGATGGGATCAGGGCGGTCGAGGCACGAAGACCTCAGGCGAACGGGGGCGAACCGGGAAGATCTTACCCATCTACCCGACTCCGTGGGGACGGGAGCGCGAGACGGGGACGCTAGGTTGACTTGTTGACTCGTTCACACGCGAGACCGCGCCGGATCCCGGGGGCGCACTTTGACGAACGAAAAGGATCGTCCCTCCCCAGTGCCTCTCGAGCGCGGCGAGGGAACGGGAGCGCGCGACGGGGGACGCTAGGTTGACTTGTTGACTCGTTCACACGCGCGACCACGCCGGATCCCGGGGGCGCACTTTGACGAACGAAAAGGATCGTCCCTCCCCAGTGCCTCTCGAGCGCGTCGACCTCGCGACGTCGCAGATGACGTGCCCCGTCGCGCGGCGAAGGACGGGAGGTCTTCACATGCGCCCGGTCACATACGCATGTCCTGGAACACGCGCGGGGAGCAGAAGTTCGAGCACGGGCCGCTGGCGGAGCAGGCCGTGCCGCAGGTCGCGTCGTCCAGGCTGCTGCAGGGGCCGGGGTCGGAGCAGTCTTCGCTGGGGACGCAGAACGCGGGCGCGCTGGTGTCCCAGCCGTAGCGGATGCAGGTCCACTCGAGGCCGGCCGCGCTGCTGGGGCAGCCACCCGAACAGGGCCGCAGGCAGTAGGTGCGGCCGCCGCCGGTCAGGCACGCGCCGTCGCAGGTCGCGTCGGTGCACTCCTCGCCTTGCTGTACGCCGCACACGCCCTCGTGGCAGTAGGTCGTGCACTCGAGGTTCCCGGCGCAGGCCTCCCCGGGGGCCTTCCGCGGAGCGCACCCGCCCGTCGCCGCGTCGCAGTACCTGCCGCCGCTGCACGCGCCCGGGCAGACGTCACACGGCAGCGCGAGGCCGCTCGCGCAGTAGGACGGCACGCCGTCCATGCAGACCAGCTCGCCCACCATGTCGTCGGTGCAAGGCGGCGCGCAGCGACGGGTGCGCGGGTTGCAGTAGGGGGTGTCGGTGTACCCCTCGCAGTCGAGATCGCTCGCGCACTCGCGCGCGTCCGGAGCGGGGGTGCAGGCCGCGGCCAGGGAGACACACAGAACGAGGTACTTCCACGAAGACATCGAGGCTACGTGCCACGGACTTTGACAGCACGTCAAGGTTCGGAGCGAATGACCAGCAGGGTCTCAGGCGAGCAGAGTCTCATGCGATCAGCTTCGCGCATCGGGCGGCCCGCGCTGACAGCTCGTTCTCCATTGCGCGCAGGAGCGGGGTGTCGACGCCGCTCGCGACGAGCTGTTCGCGCAGGGTTCGCGCGGCTGTAGGGAGACTGTCGGCCAGCTCCTGCGCACGCGCGAGGGTCGCGCCTGGGTCGAGCTTCATCTCGGAGGCCATGCGGGTGAGAGCCGCGCGCCCGATGTCGCGGAGGCGATAGGTGTTGCCCATCTTCATCGCGAGCTTCAACCGCTGGGCGTCGAGATCGGGATAGGGCAGCGCGCTCGCGACGTCGTAGAGCGGCGCGAGACGAAGCCGGCCCTCTGCGGCGTGGAGCAAGGAGTAGTTCTTGGCGTGCGCGTCGGTCCCCGCGATCAGCCAGTGGAACAGGAGGGCGTCGCGGAAACGCTCGACGTCGCTCGCCGCGTCGCTCGAGCGTGCGCGGAGGAGCTCGGTGATCTGGGCGACGCTGGGGCCCCCGTCGTTCTGGTATTTCCGCTCGGGAGGGACGCCCAGCGCCTGGCAGAGGTCCTCCTGGTGCAAGCGCAGCACCGCGCCGCGCGTGGTCGTGGCGGCTTCGGGGAGCTTCGAGCTGTCAGCGCGGTCGAACCGTTCGATCACGATGGCGACCTCGTCTCCGAAGCGGCGCACCTCCGACCGCGCCGTGCGCAGACCGAGCGCGTGGGCGAGCTCGAGGCAGAAGTGCTCGTTCTCCACGTGACCCTCGAAGCCCGGGATCGGCGGCTTGAGGATGTGAGTGGTCGGCGTGCGACCCGATGGCACACCCCATCGACCGTTCCGCCCGAAGAGCGCGATCTTGGCCTGCGCGCCCGCCAGGCTGAACTGGCCCTCGTCGTCATCGCGGCGCCATCGCCCGATGTCCGTGCGGAGCGCCCTCAGGCGGTCGGCGACCTCGGCTTCGTCGATCCAGTGGACGTCGCCGGGCTGCTCTCGGTGGGCGTCCAGCGCGTCGGGCGGGAGAAAGGCGAACGCGCCCGCGCAGTCCTGCCCCACGTGGGTCAGCAGCCGGAACGGGCTGCGGGCCGAGACGTGGAAGCGCTTGCCCCACGACTCGAGCACCTGCGCGTTGTCGGGCAGGAGGTTGGCCAGGTAGGCGTGCACCGCCGCCCCCTCGTGCGTCGCGGCCGCGAGCGGGAGAGACAGAGACAGCGGGAACGGCCCTCGCTCGCGCCAGGTCGGTTCGTACCGGAGGGTGAGCCGCTCCCCGCGCCGCTCGATGCGGGCGGCGACCGTGCCCTCGTGGACCGCGAGCAGGATCTCGGGCTCGCTCACCGCTCACCTCGGAGGCGGTCGACGAGGTCCAGGATCGAGTCCTCCGCGCGTGGCTCGACGCGCAGGACGAGGTCGAGCGCGTTCAGCACGCGCAACAGCAGACCGACCTCGGCCCGCGGCTTCCCGCTCTCCACCTGCACGATCCACTGCCGGCTGACGCCGACCTTGGCCGCGAGCTGCTGCTGGGACAGCCCCCGCTCACGCCGACGCTCGCGCACGAGCGCCCCGAAGTCCTCGGCCGACGTGACCTGCGGCATGCCCCGGAGTGTATCGATGTCGCCGTTCGACGACAATCAGCGAAAGTCACCGTTCGACGACATTTGCCCGATGTCAGCGTTCGGCGACACGCGGGTGCGTCAGGGTGTGAACACGACCTTGAAGGCGCCGTCGGTCTTCTTCTGGAACATCTCGTAGGCGGCCGGGGCCTCGGCCAGCGGGATCCGGTGACTGGTGAACGACTCGACGCCGAGCGGATCGTCGTCGCCCGAGACGAGCGGGAGCAGGTCGTCCATCCAGCGCTTGACGTTCGCCTGGCCCATGCGGAAGGACAGCTGCTTGTCGAACATGGTCATCAGCGGCATCGGGTCGATCATGCCCGCGTAGACGCCGATCACGCTGACGGTGCCGCCGCGCCTCACGGCGTCGATGCTGGCGTGCAAGGCGGTGAGGCGGTCGATCCCCGCGCGCTGCATGAGGCTCTCCGCGGCCGCGTCGGGGAGCAGACCGGCGGCCTGCTGGGCGAGCTTCGCGAGCGGCGCGCCGTGCGCCTCCATGCCGACCGCGTCGATGGCGGAGTCGGTCCCGCGGCCCTCGGTCAGCTCGCGGATCGCCTCGCTCACGTCGCCGTCGTGCTCGCGCAGATCGAGCACCTCGACGCCCCAGTCCTTCGCCATCTGGAGCCGCTGGTCGACGCGGTCGACCGCGATCACGCGGCGGCCCAGGTGGTGCGCGACGCGGGCGGACATCTGGCCGATGGGGCCGAGCCCGAAGATGGCCACGCTCCCGCCGTCGGGGATCTCCGCGTAGCGGACGGCCTGCCACGCGGTCGGCAGCACATCCGACAGGAAGAGGAAGCGGTCGTCCGGCGGACCATGCGGCACCTTCACCGGGCCGTAGTGCCCCTGCGGTACGCGGAGCCGCTCCGACTGACCGCCGGCGACCTGTCCGTAGAGCTTGGTGTAGCCGAAGAGGCACGCGCCGGTGCCGTGCTCGGTGTTCTGCGTGGTCTCGCACTGCGACTGGAGCCCGCGGTCGCACATGAAGCAGCCCCCGCAGCTGATGTTGAAGGGGATCACGACCCGGTCTCCCGGCGCCACGCTCGTCACGTCGCGCCCGACCTCCTCGACGACGCCCATCGGCTCGTGTCCGAGGACGTCCCCCGGCTCCAGGAACGGCGCGAACACCTCGTAGAGGTGCAGGTCCGAGCCGCACAGGCCGCTGGACGTCACGCGAATGATGACGTCCGTCGACTCCTGGAGCTCCGGGTCGGGGACGCTCTCGACCCGAACGTCTCGCTTGCCATGCCACACCAATGCTTTCATCTGGTCTCCTCTGCGCGGTGACGTCGACGGGGTGCCGACGTCGAGGCTGAAGAGATACGCAAGGTCGATGCCGGCTCGCGTCGACGTGTACGCGTCAGGCGCTCATCTTGCGGCACTCCTCGGCGCAGCGGCGGCACGCGTCCGCGCAGCGCTTGCAGTGGTCCTCGTCGTGCTTGGCGCACTCCTCCGCGCAGCGCTCACAGACGTCGGCGCACACCCCGCAGAGCGCCGCGGCGGACTCGCTCCCGCGCACCATGGCCACCGCGGCGGTGCGGCAGGCGAGCGCACACTCGAGGTCGGTGCGGATGCACTCGGCCATCTTCGTCACGTCGTCCTCGCGCAGGCACGCGGACGCGCAGCTCTCGCAGGCGACGAGGCACTCCAGGCACGCCTCGATGCAGGCGCGGTAGCGGTCGGCGGGTTCGATGAGGTACTGGCTCAGGTCCATGTGGATCTCCTTCATATAGGGGGTCGGCGGGAACGGGTCCGTCACTCGCTCCTCCCAACAGAGAGAGCAAACCCCGCGCCCCGACCGCTCCTCGCTCCGCGCCGGTCACGACGCACGATCAGGTGCGGAGTCAGCCCGCCTCAGCTGTGGCTGAGGGCAGCATCGTTCGTCCTTCCCGCGCGCTCCTGACGATCTGGATGCCACCCGAGCAGGAGGGCAGACTCCCTGGATGACCGGCGAGGTCTGGACGTTCGGCGAGGAGATCGGAAGCGCGTTGGCGGCGCTCGCGCAGGCCGGGAGGCCGGGCGCGCTCGTGACCGTCGAGCACGACGCGGCGAGCGGTCGGGGAGAGGACGAGCTCCACCTCGCGTGGACCCGAGCGAGGCGCGGCTTCGAGGGCGCGCGGGGCGGGAAGCGGATCCTCTGGCGCGCGGTGCAGCTCGTCGTGGACGGCGAGCGGACCGAGCTCGAGGAGAGCGCGCTGGCCGTGCTGCGTCTGGTCAGGGCGGGATCGGATCTGCGATGGAGGGTGGTCCTCGTGGAGGTCGTCGACGGCGATGCGCGGGCGACTCTCATGTGCGATCCGGGCTACGCGCTGGCCGCCATGCCCAGGAGCTGCGCGCTCTGGGTCCGCCCCTCGGAGAGAGACGGCGGCAGCCCCGAGGTCACTCTCCTCCAGAGGGGCTGAGCGCGAGCTCGGTCAGCAAATATTGCGTGTGCATGCGACCCGGACGAGCTCGCGGGAGCACTCGGGGAGCGCGGTCGGCTCGGCCTTCGGGGACGATCCTACGCATCTATCCCAACCGCATGCTCGGGCTGGGTAGATGGTAGGGTGGTCTGTGTGGCGAGCAGGGTCGACACTCGATGGAATCAACTCCATGACGCCACGCTTGTTGGCATCACCGTTGCGTGGGGTACGGGCGAAGTGGCGCTCTCTCTGAGGACGGCGCGAGGGATCGCGACTGTTCGAGCGGAGAACGCCAGCCTCGTGGAAGTTCCACGCCGAGAGCCTTGGGGACCCAGCGTTTACGTAAATGAGGTGAGGGGGCCAGTACCCACTTCGACCGCAACGGTGTGGAAGCTGGAGGTCGAGATGCAGAGCGGAGACCTCATCGTGCTGGAGGCTTCCGAGTTCTCGCTGCGGATGCCCTTGGGGAAGTGAGCCATCGTCGACGTCCTCTCCGCGCGATCGGGTAGTTGGTAGGCCCCCCTGGGGCGGGCCGAGCTCGGTCAGTAGGTGTTGCGGGTGCACTCGACCTGGACGAGCTCGTGGTCGACTTCGCGGGTGAGCTCGCGGGGGCGCTCGGGGGCGGCGACGACGGGGACCTGACCGCCGCCGAGGGTGAGCGGATCGGGCTCTACGCGGGGCATGTGGTCGCAGTCCATGTCGACGAGCACCTCGTGGGTGGCGACGGTGCGGAGCGCGTAGCGGACGAGCACGACCTCGCCGTCGGGGGCGCGCATGACGCCGACGTCCGGGACGGCGTGGAGCACGGGCTGGTCGTTCGAGGGCTCGGAGACGGTGGCGAGCGCGCGGGTGCGGCCGCGGAAGAAGTCGCAGGTCGCCTCGGGGGGAGCGGTCAGCGCGAGCGGGGGCTCGCCGCGCAGCTCGATGTGCATGGGCGCCTCGCCCGGCTCGCGGCTCACGCAGCGCTCGCGGTCGGCTTCGTCGAGCACGGCGTGCCGGCGCAGCGCCTCGGCCTCGACGTAGCCCTCCGCAGCCAGCTCGGCCCCGGCGGTCTGGCGGCGCGCGGCGTTGCGCTCGGAGACCTCGGCCTCGAGCCGGTCGAGCGACTCGCGGGACATGGCGCAGCCGACGCTGGCGAAGGCGAAGAGCAGAGCGAGGGCGGCGAGGCGGGGCATGCGGCAGGGTGGATCGGTCGCTCGGCGCCCGCGAATTACATCTCCTCACAACCGGCGCTACTCGAGCTCGTTCTCCCGGTAGATGACGGGGTGGGTCAGCTCGTTCAGGTCGTCGGAGCCGGCCGAGATCTCGTAGAGCGACTGGACGCCGTCGCCGTCGAGGTCCCCGTGCGCGCGGAAGGAGTAGAGGGGCTCGTTCGGCCCGTGCCCGCAGCCGCCGACGCTGACGATCTCGTACTGGAAGTAGATGGGGTCCGTGATCGCGAAGCCGAGGTCGTCGAAGCTCGGCCCCAGGGACGGGGGGAGCAGCGTCTTCTGCGCGCCGGGGATGTTCTCGGTGCGCGCCGAGGGGACCACGCACCCCGACAGCGCCTCGCCGCCGCCGTCCGGGTAGTGCTCCATCGCGTAGTAGCTCGCGGCCGCGGCGTGGAGGGAGCGCAGGTTCGACTCGGCCTCGGCCGTCTTCGCGCGGGTGAGGTAGCCGATGAACGCGGGGACCGCGACCGCGGCGAGGACGCCGATGCACGGGACGGCGAGGACCGCCGCGCCGACGAGCACGATCACGAAGATGAGGCCCTTGGAGGTCTTCTTGGGCGAGGTGGGCGCGGGCATGCGGCGAGCATCGCTCGACCTCACACCCGAGGGAACCGAGAACTGCGCGCTCGGCCCTCAACAAGTCAACGAGTCAACCTAGCGTCCCCTGTGCGTCGTCAGAAGGTCTGGGTGATCGTGCCGACGGTGCTCTGCGTGGGCCCGGTGGCCAGCGGGGTGAACACGCCGGTCGAGGGGTCGTAGCTGGAGAAGCCGCTGCTCGAGTGCATGTAGATGACGCGCGAGGCGTGGTCCGTGCTGAACCCGGGGTAGCTGCCGCCCGGGTCGTCGCCGGTGGCGGTCCGCGCTCCGGAGGTCCCGTCGAGCGCGAAGATCTGGCCGCCCCCGCTGCGGGTGTAGAAGGTGCCGCCGAGGACGGCGCCGCTCGAGGTGTTCTCCGCGATGCTCGTACCGTCGGTGATGGTTCTGACGACCGCGTTGGTCGACGCGTCGACCACCCAGAAGCCCGCCTGGCCGTACCGCTTGACGTAGACCTCGTTGGCCACCGGGTCGGTGCCCCCCGCGATCGAGCAGGTGGAGCTCAGGCTCCGGGTGGACCAGGCGCCGCCGCTGTAGATGTGGAGCGTGCTCGTGCTCTGCTGGCAGAGGTAGAAGTTGCCGTTGAGCCACTGGAAGAAGGCGTAGCTGGTGATCCCACCCGGGCCGGCCATGCGCCTCGTCCAGACATCCGTCGCGACGTCGTACTCGTAGATGTCGTTGTCGGTGCCGAGCATCCAGACGGTGGCGCCGTCGGAGGCCAGCTGGCCGCGGCTCGCGACCGGCAGGCTGGCGCCCGAGGACCAGGTGTTGGCGCCGACGTCATAGACGTCGAACTGCGTGTTGAAGGCGGCCCAGTTCGCCAGGTAGAGGTAGCGCGCGGGGCCGACGCCGCCCAGCGGCCGGCACGCGCCGCTCACGCAGACATTGCCCATGGCGCAGGCCACCCCGCAGCCGCCGCAGTTCGCGGGGTCGTAGTCGGTGTTGCTGCAGGTCCCCGAGCAGTCGGTCAGCGGAGCAGGGCAAGTCGACGTGCAACTGCCCATGGCGCAGTACTCGGCCGCTCCGCACGCCATACCGCACGCGCCGCAGTGGGAGGGGTCGCTCTGCATGTCGACGCACGCGCCGCTGCAGTCCGTGCGCGGCGCGGGGCACAGGGGCGCGCACGAACCGGACGCGCAGAACTCGCCAGAGGCGCAGGCCACCCCGCAGGCTCCGCAGTGGGAGGGATCGTTGGTCGTGTCCACGCAGCTCGAGCCGCACATCGTCGCGCCGCCCGAGCAGCTCAGCCCGCAGCTCCCCGCAGAGCACACCTCGCCAGACGCGCACGCCACGCCGCACCCGCCGCAGTTCGCCGGGTCCACCGTCGTGTCCACGCAGGCGCTGTCGCAGAGGGTCGAGCCCGCCACGCAGCTGATCCCGCACGCGCCGGCCGAGCAGACCTCGTCGGCGCCGCAAGCGACGTCGCAGCCACCGCAATTCTCCGCATCGCGGTCGGTGTCCACGCACCGGTCACCGCATCGGGTGGTGCCCCCGACGCACGTGAGGGCGCAGCTCCCACCGGAGCACACCTCGCCGCTCGGGCAGGCCTCCCCGCACGCGCCGCAGTTCGCGGGGTCGAGGTCGGTGTCGACGCAGGCGCCGTCGCAGGCGGTGGCTCCAGCGCCGCACTCCAGGACACACGCGCCCGCCGAGCAGGCCTCGTCGGCCGCACACGCGTTGCCGCAGGCGCCACAGTTCGCGGGGTCGGCGTCGGTGTCCGAGCAGGTGCTACCGCACAGCGTCTCGTCCGTGTCGCAGATCACCGCGGCGTCTGCGCCGGGCCCGGCGTCGTCGTCGACGGTGCCCCCGCCACCACAGGCGGAGAGCAGAAGCGCGACCCCGAACAGGGGCAACAGGGAAGACGCGAAGGACGGGAATGAGCGGCGCATTTTTACCTCGGTTGAGTCGAGGCGCGACAATAGCGGCATTTTTCAAAGTTAGTAAAACACCGAACGAGGACGCCGCGTCGCGTGCGCTCCTCCTCCATGGGCGCGCTTCAGTCGCAGGCGGCGGTGTAGCCGGTGGCGCACGCGCGGGAGAAGGCGGCGTCTGCTTGCGTCTGCTGGGCTTCGCCGAACACGCGGTCGCGGCGGAGGACGCCGAGGGCGAAGCAGGGGGCGCCGCCGAGCTCCGAGCACGACGACTCGAGCAGGTCGCGCGCGCGCTCCACGCCGGGCTCCACGCCGGCGCCGCGGGCGAGCGCGAAGCCGAACATGCCGCAGCCGAGTCGGTGCTCCGCGTCGCAGGCGCGCTCGAAGACACGCGCCGCGCAGGCGAGCCCGGACTCGTCGCCCTCGCCGCGGTGGCTCCGCGTGGCGAGCGCCCACTGGACGCAGGCGTCGTGGTTCCCGAGCGCGCAGCCGCGCCGCTGCAGCTCTCGCGCGCGGGCGGGGTCGGTCTCGGAGAGCGCGTGCGCGGCGACGGTGCAGCTCGGGCCGCCTCCCGAGTCGCAGTCGGCGAGGCACTCCGGCGTCGCGCCCATCGCGCAGAGCGGGTGCGGCCGGGAGGCCTTCGCCGGCTTGTCGGGCATCTCGCTCGCGAGGCACTCACCGCGCTGCTGGTCGTCCTCGGAGTCGTCGGCCGCGCGCGCCGCGTCGAGCATGCGCGTGACCAGCTCCGCGATCGTCTCGGGCTCGAGCTCCGCGTCACTCGGGCCCGTGGACGACGCGCTGCGGACGAGCGGCGGCACCGCCTCGCAGGTGCCGAGCGCGAGCAGGGTTCCGTCGAGGAGGGTCAGCCGCACGTCGGCGCGCTCCGCCCGCACCGCCTCGTCGCCGCGCTCGTAGACTCCGGCCCGCGGCGCGCGCCGTACGAAGGCGACCCACTGCACGTCTCGATGCAGCTCGGCGCGGATCCGGTCGGGCAGCTCGACGTGCGCCGACGAGAGCGTCAGCCCCTGGCCGTCGTGCTCGAACAGCGCGCCCTTCGCGGAGGGGTCGAAGCCGCGCGGGACCGCGCGCCGCGCGTCGACGGCCATCCACGGCGCGCGCGCCTCCTCCCAGCCGACGGGCGGGGTCACGAGCGGGATCGGCGAGGCGCCGCGCGTCGAGAAGCCCTGCTCCGCCTCGAGCAGCGCCCAGGTCTGGTCTCCCACGTCGAGCGCCTCGCTCAGCTCCGCGAGCCTCGCCTCCCGTCGCTCGAGGAGCTTGCCGCGGACGAGCGCGAACACCACCACCGACGCCAGCACCCCCACCGCCGCGAGCGCGACGCCGGTGTGCTCGGGGAGTCGACGACCTCCATCCGCCATGACGCGAGCCTACCAGCGGCGAGGGGCAGGGACGCGCTCGTCAGTCGCCGCGCGTCGAGAAGACGCCGAACGGCGCGCGGTCAGTCCCAGCGGCTCACGACCTCGACGCCCCAGCGGGTCAGCGTGCCGGTGTTGCCGGGCGCGTGGTCGGTGATCCGCAAGGTCCAGGTGCCGTTGACGTCCTCGTCGCCCGAGAAGCCGACGGGGACGCGCGCTAGGACGAGAGGGCTGGCCGCGGGCTCGCGGTCGAACACGATGACCTCGTTCCCCGACGGGTTCGTGAGCGTGACGCGGAGCTCGGAGGGGTCGGCGTGGGTCAGCTCGACGTACGCGATGACGTCGACGTCGACGCTGGCGAGGCCGGTGGCCGTCAGGGTGCGTGTGGTGACGCCGTCGTCGACGAGCGCGCCCTCGGTCGGGTCGAAGAACGCGTCCCAGAGGTCGGTCGAGTAGCAGAGGCCGGACGCGCCGCGGGTGAGGTTGCCGCAGATGAGGTCCGCGCCGCAGAGCATGGTGGCCGTGCACGCCGTGTTCTCGCTCGCGCCGGAGGCCGCGCAGTCGAAGGACGAGGTCGCGTGCGCGCGCTCCATGGCCTCGCTCGGCGTGGCCTCGAACGCCACGAGCTGGAAGGCGACGCGCTCGAGGCCGAGGACCTCGCAGCTCGCGCCGGGCGCGCGGTGGTGCGTGTCGACGAGCAGCCGCGCGCCGTCGGCCGAGATCGCCAGCGCGGTCACGCTCGCGAGGTGCCCCGGGAAGGGTCGCGCGCCTTCCGTGTAGAGCAGGGCGTGCTCTCGGCTGAAGTCGACGCCCGCGGGGGCCACGCCGCCGAAGTACGCCGCGAGCGCGGCCTCGGACGTGAAGAGCTCGATCCCGCGCGCGGTGCCCACGCCCTCGGGGAGCGTCACGTCGACCACGCGGAAGCTCAGGTCGGTGGGTACGCCCGCGTCGAGGCTCGCGGCGTCCGTGTCGCCCGCGTCGGTCGGGTCGCCCGCGTCGGTGGGCAGGCCCGCGTCCGGGCTCGCGGCGTCGACCGGCGCGCCCGCGTCGATGGGCGTGGCCGCGTCGATGGGCGTGGCCGCGTCGGAGCGCGCCGCGTCGGGCGTGTCGGACGAGCCATCGCAGCCCACCGCGAGGAGCGCGACGAAAAAGAAGGGGAGGCGCTTCGGGGCGATCATGCGCGGGAGCATCGCAAGCCCCGACGCCGCGGCAAGCCGACGCGCGCCGCCAGAGCAGGCGTCACGCGATCTCTACGCCGTCGCCACCGAGCCGGGCTCAGCCGCGGAAGAGCAGGTCGTACGCGTCGCTGTCGGTGGCGTGGGCGTGGATGAAGGCCACGAGGTAGTCGCCGTAGGTGAGGGTGTCCGCGCGCTCGAGCGAGCCGCCGTGGAGACCGCCGGGCTCGTCGTGCATCCACAGGACGAACGCGGGCTCGCCGGCCGGGCCCGCGATCTGTCGGTGGAACCCGCCGAAGGTCCCGTTGGCGTCGTCGTAGACGACCATGAAGTCGGACGGGTCGTGGCGAGCGAGGGCGGCGGCGTCGAAGTCGTACTCCTCGGGCTCCTCGAGGATCGGCGCCAGCCAGTCGTCTCTCCAGCTCTCGAACGCCTCGCGCCCGGCGCCGGTGAAGAACCGCGTGTGCGCCCGCGCGACCTCACCGGAGCCCTCCGGGAGTGAGCCGACGTACGAGAGCTCCATCCCGTTGGCGATGGCCATGGCGGCGCGGAAGGCGGGCGGCGGCTCGAACGCGAAGCCCCTCGTGAGCGGCCACGGGGCCGAGACGGGAGGCGGCAGGACCAGGCAGGTCCCCGCGTCGAAGGCGATGACCGTCGCCTCGCCCTCCCGATAGGTGGTGCCCTTCAGCTCGGCGAGCGGGGGCGCCGTCGAGGCCTCGCTCCGGAGGCCGTCGAGCTGCAACAGGATCGCCTCCGCCGGGCGGTCGTCTCCGTTCCAGTGGGTCACGGGGGAAGCCTACCCGACGCGGCCACCGGGCTGTGACGGATCACGCAGTGCTCACCAGGCTCGGGGGAGACACGATGATCGACACCTCAGCGGCGAGCGCGCAGGGAGTCGCAGACGAGGCCACCGGTGATCACGCGGATCTCCGCCGACCATCGGCTGCCGCGCTCGACGCTCTCCCAGGTCCGCTGGTCGAAGTCACACTCGAGCGGCTCGTCTTCGCCCACCTCGAGATAGCGGACGACGTACTCGGCGCTCCGGCCGCCCTGCCGGGTGCAGCCGAGGGAGGCGCAGGCGCTGACGCTGACGCTCGGCCAGTACGGCGACGGACGCGTGCCTTCGCCGGCCGCGGTCTCGGAGTGGTCGTAGACCCAGCGATCGACGGTGTAGTCGCACCAGTCGTCATAGATGGGCTCCTCACGGTAGCGCGTGGTGCACTCCTGCTGCTGGCTGTAGGTGCCGTCGCCGTTGTCGACGTTGACGGAGGTGCAGTCCTGGCCTTCGGGGATGCGGCGGGTGTCCCGCTGGCGGGTCGAGCGGCTGACGCCGTATGCGTCGGAGGGCATGCCGTCGCACCAGGCGCCAGCGCTCTCGGCGCTGAAGCGCTCGATGGAGACGCTGCGCTCCCAGCGGTGGCCGGTCGCCTCGACCTCGGCCGCGCGCGTCCAGAACATGGTGATGGCGCCGCACATCGCCGCGATGCCAGCCAGGCCCCCGAGCAGGGCGAGCACGCTGAGGATCCGGCGGCGGCGCGTGGCGAACCGATGGCGGACGAAGGCGCGGAAGCCGGCGAGGCGCGAGGCCTGCGCGGGCTGGGGGTTCCACGGGACGAGCCTCGCGTCGGCGTCGTCGTCGCCGATGGGCGCGCCGCACTGAACGCAGTGCTTGGCCGCGCGGCTGTTGGGCGCCTGGCAGTGCGCGCACACGTAGTCGCGCCCGACGTAGACGTGATCGTGCGCGGCGACCTTCTCGTGCTCGGCCGGGAAGTAGCGCCGCGAGGCGTCCTGCGGCGCGCCACACTCGGGGCACCGCCGATGCGACTTGCCGAGCAGCTTCTGCGTCCCGCAGGACGCACAGTCCCAGAACATCTCGTAGGTGGCCACGCCTCCTCGCTCCCCTCGCGTCACAGCATCCGCGAAAGGGTCCCGGGAGACAAGCCCGCTAGCGTCCCCTCAGGCGAGGAGCGCTCGGGGACCCGCGCGTCAGGGCAGGAAGGCCTCGGGGGGGCTCGGCGCGGGCGGAGCGTCGTCGAGCTGCGTGACGGCGCGGGCCGCGAGGGCCGGCGGGACGGAGACGCCGAGCTGCGCGGCGCGCCGGAGGTCGAGGACGGGGCGGCCGCACCCGAGGCGCGAGACGGGGAGGGAGCCCGGGTCCTGGCCGCCGAGGATGGCGAGGACGGCCTCGGCCGCCGCGGTCCCGATCGCCTCCATGTCGAGGCCCTGGGCCGCGAGGGCGCCGTGGCGAACCTGGAGGGTGTCGCTCGCGATGATGGGAAGCCGCCGCTCGGCGGTCAGGCGCGAGAGGGTGTCGAAGCCGGCGAAGGCCACCTCGGGGCTCGCCCAGGCCGTGTGAACCCAGACGACATCCGCACGCGCGGCCTCGATGCGGCCGACCATCTCGGGGATCTCGCCGCGAGCGGTGGCGCGCACGGGGACGAGGGTCAGACCGCGCGCCTCGAGGAGGGCGAAGGGCAGCGGGGGCAAGAGCTCACTCTGGGTGTCGTGGAGGAGCGCGACGCGGCGCGCCTCCGGGAGCAGCTCCTGGATGAGCGCGAGGTGGCTGTCCTCGGGGCAATGCGCCGAGACCCCGGTGACCCTCGATCCGCGCTCGTTCTCCCAGCTCGGGACGAGGCCGGCGCCGACGGGATCGGTGATCGCCGCGAAGACGAGGGGGAGCTGGCCGGAGCGCGTGTGGAGCGCGCGAGCGAGCGGGGTCGTGACCGCGACCGCGACGTCGAGCTCTTCCGTGGCGAGCGCCCGCGCGATGAGCGGCTCGACGTTGTCCAGGTCGAAGTCCGCGGTGTGGCTCATCACCCGCACGCGAACCTCGTCGTGCTCCCCGAGGCGATCGACGAAGGCGCGCTCGATCTCGTCGAGCACGGGGCTGCGGCCCCAGGTGAAGTATCCCACCCGAGGCTCGGCGGGCGCGCGCGCGTCGAGGGTCAGGGGCGGCGCCGGCGGCGGATCGCTCACGTGCGCGACCGCGGTGTGGAGGCCGATCGCGAGGAGGCTCACCGCGACGGTGACACCGAGCGCCTTCCACGCAGGCGTCGGCGCGTGCTCGTCGCCATCCGGCATCGGCGGGAGGATAGCAGCCGGGGGCTCACCGGGGCGCGGCGGTCACCGTCTCCCCGATCGGCGGCGCGGCGAGCCGCCGGTGGCGCGCGCCATCCCAGGCGAGCAGGTACACGCTGGGGTCGTCGAGATCGCGATCGACGCTCACGTGGAGCGCGGCCGGACTGACGATCCGCACACGGAGCGCGCCCACCCGAAAGCGGTCGCCGGGTGACAGCGGCGTCGAGGGGTCGGCCATCCAGGAGCGCTCGCGCGCCGAAGCCAGCCAGGTCTCGCCGGGACGCGCGTGCACGATCAGGGAGTCGGGACCGACCCGCTCGAGGCGGTCGGCCACGGGGGTCATCGAGAGCAGCCACGCCGCCTGCAGCTCGGGCAGCCCCAGCGCGCTGCGGGTCGCCACCAACCCGGCCGCGGTGTCGGGGGAGCCGTGAAGGAACAGGACCCGCGCGTGGGCGGAGTCGGCGCCGCGAGGCCACTCCGCGCGCTCCGCCTCGGACCAGCGGCGGGCGTTGGCGTCGCCGAAGAGGTCTTGCCATCGCGCGACCTGCACGGGACCCAGCGCGAAGCCGACAGCGAGCGCGGCCACCGCGAGGGAGAGGGCCCTCGGGCCTCGCTTCCGGCGCGCGTCCGAGAGCGCCGTCGCCACCAGCCACGCCACCCCCACGACCGGGAGGGACGCGCCGCGATCCGTGGGCTCACTCGTACACAGGAAGAGGAGGTGCATGCCCACTCCCACCCCGACGAAGGCGATCGTCCGGTCCGCGCGCGCCCGCCACACCCACGCGCCGAGGAGCGCGAAGAGCAGCCAGCCGCCCGCGAGGAGGAGGGCGCGCGTGGGCGCCTCGACCCTCAGGGCCAGGTCGGCGGGCAGAGGCGTGGCCGCGCCGAGGGTCAGGAGGGGAAGACGCTCGGAGAGGGCGCTCGAGAGGAACGACGCGGGGGCCCCGATGGGGTCGGCGTAGTACGCCAGACCGTCCACGCCGTACCCCAGCGCTCCGTGCGTCGCGAGGTAGGCGAGGGCCAGGACGGCGTAGGGCGCGACGCGGCGCGCACGGGCCGCCCAGCCGTCTCGCGACGCCAGCTCGTAGGCCGCGATCCAGATGAAGACGGCGAAGCCGGACTCGCTGCTCGCCAGCGCCGCCGCGGCCGCGAGCGAGGCGGCGAGCAGCCATTTCCGACGGCGGGTCGCCCGGTGCGTGTCATGCAGCAGCAGGGCCCCGACCACGAACACCATCGGCAGGAGGGCGTGGCGGTCGGTCACCCAGCCGACGGGGAGCGCGTGGGCTTCGTTCGCGAGCGCGCACGCGGCGGCCACGAGGAAGGCGTCGGCGCCCCGGCCGGACCGGGCACAGAGGCGGCGCACTCCGAGCACGACCACCACGACGAAGAGCGACCAGATCACGAGGTTGCCGACGTGGTAGCCGGGCTGCCAGCGCCCGTGGGTCGCGTGATCGACCCAGAGCGTCACGCTCGTGAGCGGGCGGAAGAACCGCAGGCGGAGGTCGGGGCTGGTCCACCACGGCCAGAGGTGACCCTGGGCGGAGGAGACGGGCCTGGCCGCCGTGAACTCGAACAGGTCGAGGCGCCCCACCCCGGCGAGCCGGCCTTCGAGCACGGCCAGGTGGAAGAAGTCGTCGTTGTAGAAGCCGTCGTCCCACGACGCCGCGTGCAGGCCGGTCGTCGCCAGGAGCAGGCCCGCGAGCGTCCACGCGACGAGGCGATGGCTGGGCGCTCGCGCGCGAGCCTGTGACGGCGACCCGCGCTCGGCGCTCACGACACGAGTGTGCCACAATCGCCGACGCGGATGTCCGAGCGTACGGAGGGCGCGCCGAGAGCGGCTGGACTGGCTCGGGGGTCTCGGTGGGGCCTGGTCACCTCGGGTGCCGCGTGTGGGCTCATCGCGATCGGGCTCGCGATCACGCGCGCCGTCGGCGTCGGCCGTGGCGAGGCTCGGGCGCTCGACGCGCTCGCGTCGCGGATCGAGCTGGCGTGGCTCGCGTCGCAGGGGGCGCTCAGCACGCTCACGACTCGATCCCACGACGGGATCCTCCCGCAGCTGATGGCCTGGCCCGTGGCGTGGGCGAGCGCCGCGCCCGACCAGATCGCGTTCTCGCTCACGCTCGTCTCCGCGACGTGGACGGCCGGGCTCGCGTGGCTGGCCGTGCGCCGAGCCCGTCCCTCCGCGCCGACGGCGACCGTGGGCGTGGCGGCCGCCGCCGTGTTCGCGCTCGCGCTCCACCACGAGGCCGACGCGCCCGCCGCCCTCGCGCTGCTGCTCGCGGCGCAGCGGCTCGGAGACGGAGGACACGCGGAGCGCGCCGGCTCGAGGGAGGCCCTCGGAGCGGTCGGCTGGGTGCTCTTCGCCGCGGCGTGGACTCCGCTCGCGCTCGTGCCGGGCGTCGCCGCGCTCCTGGGCGCCGCGCTCGCGGAGGGCATCGCGCGCCGTGACGTGCGCGCCCTCTCCCGTCACCGGGACGCGCTCGGCGCGCTGCTCTTCGCGCTCGTCGTGTGGGTGGTGCTGGACGCGGGGCTCGGCGGCGAGCTCGCGCTGTGGGAGAGCCTCTGGCTGACTCCGATCGAGCGCGGTCCGGCGCTGTCCTCGCTCGGCCTCTCCACGTTCGCCCTCGTCGGCGCGGCGATGGCGTTGCACCACGCGCGGGTCACCGCCTCGGTCGGCGCCGCGGTCCGGGTGACGGCCACGCTCTCGGTGTTCCTCGCGGGGCTGCTCGGGTGGCGTCTGCAGCACGTCGGGGCGCTCATGTGGCCCCTCGCGGCGACGCTCGCGTTCGAGGCGTGGCGCATGGGGCGCCGACACCCTCGCCTGGCCTGGGCGCTGGCCGGGTGGGCGGCCCTGTTCCCGATCGCGTGGGTGCCGGCGAACACCGGGGCGCTCTCACCGTCGGCGTGGCTCGCGGCCTGGCGCGCTCCGGCCGACGACGACACGAGCGCGCTCCTCGACGAGCGCGAGGCGATGGTGAGCTGGGCCGCGGGGCTCGAGGACGGGGCGTGCGTGGTGTGGCCGCCGGAGGAGCGGCTGAGCCGGGTGCGCGCGCGGA
>SHBB01000299.1 GCA_004213565.1 Sandaracinaceae bacterium | reverse complement strand
TCGACCGGCTCGACCGGCTCGACAGCGTGCGCGTGCGCGGGCGTCTCGGGCGCCGTCGCCGCGCGGGGCGCTTCGGACGGCGTGTCCGAGGGGCCGCGCGTGGCCACCCACCAGCCGCCCGCGCCGCCCAGCGCGATCACCAGGAGCGCGGCGAGCGCGACCCAGACGCCGGCGCGCGAGCGCTTCGGGCGGCGCTCCCACGGCGGAGCCTCGGGGGTGGAGAGGGGCTGCGTCCGAGCGCGCTCGCGCGGAGTGGGCAGCCGGGGCTCGGAGGGGAGCGGGCCGCTGGGCGGGGGCTCGGAGGGGAGGGCGACGGTGGCGTGGCTCACGCGCGGCGCGGGCGCGCCGTGCATCGGCAAGGTCGCCGCGCGCTCGCGCGGGGAGTCGTCGTCCACCTCATGGTCGACCGCGTCGTTCACGTCCTGAACCGCGGTCTGCGGGAACGGCGGCTTCGCGTCGCCCTCCGGATATCCGGTGGTGGAGAACGCGGGCGGCGGCGGGGAGGCCAGCGCGGCCAGCGGCTTGGTCCGGATGCGCTCGCGGGGAGGGGGCGGGCTCGACTTCACCGCGGCGAGCGGGATCGGATACTCCGGCTCCGAGGCGCTCATCAGGTCGACCGCGCTGCCGCCCATCGACTCCCGGATGCCGCCCTCGACCTTCCTGAGCTGATCGCCCCCGAAGCGGCGGACCAGCGCCCCCAGCTCGCTCGGAGGGGGCGTGCGCACCCCGTGGGCGTTGAGCAGCGCGTTCGCGAACGCGGCGGCGGTGGAGTAGCGTTCGTTGCGTTCGCGCACCAGCGCCTGGGCCACCGCGTCCGCGAGGTCGGCGCTGACGTCGCTGACCTGGTCGAGGCGCGGGATCTCCATCGTGACGATGCGGTGCAGGGCCTGGACCGCGCTCCGCGCCTCGAAGAGCTGCCGCCCCGCGAGCACCTCCCACGCGACGATGCCGAGGATGAAGATGTCGCTCCGCCGATCGACCGCGTGGCCCCGCGCCTGCTCGTAGCTGAGGTAGCTGAGCTTGCCCTTCATCTCCCCGGCCTGGCTCCGCGTCTGCCGCTCCATGGCCTTGGCGATGCCGAAGTCGGTGATCTTCACTTGCCCGTGCACGTCGACGAGGATGTTGTGCGGCGAGCAGTCGCGGTGAACGATCTCGAGCGGCTCGCCCGCCGGGCTGCGCGCCTCGTGCGCGGCGTGCAGCCCCTGGGCGGCCTGGGCGACGATGTCGACCGCGAGCCCGACCGGCAGCCGCTCGCCGCGCAGCGTCGCCTCGCGCATGAGCTGCTCGAGCGAGGCGCCCGTGACGAGCTCCATGACGAGATAGAGCGAGTCGTCGTCCGCGCGACCGAGATCGAGGGTGCTGACGACGTGGGGGCTAGTGATGTTGGCCGCGACCCGACCTTCGTCGAGGAACATGGTCACGAACTTCGCGTCCGCGGCGAGCTCGGGGCGCATCCGCTTGAGCGCCACCAGCTTCTGGAAGCCCGCGGCGCCCAGCGCGCGCGCGGCCCAGACCTCGGCCATGCCGCCCTGCGCGATCGGGAAGAGCGTCTCGTAGCGCCCGAACCGCCGACGTTCGCCCCCGTCCACGTGGCCAGGGTAGCCGCTCGGGCGGCTCAGCGCTTCTCCGGGTGCCGGACGTCCTCGCCGCTGGTGACGAAGACCACCATCTCGGCGATGTGGGTGGCGTGGTCCGCGATGCGCTCCAGGTACTTCGCGCTCGACGCCAGGCAGATCGCGACCTCGGTCTGATCGGGGTGCGCCTCGATGTGGTCGCGGCAGGCGTCGATCAGGTGGCGGTAGCGCTCGTCCACCTCGTCGTCCCGGGCGCTCACCTCGCGCGCGAGCGCCTCGTCGCCGGCCACGAACGCCTCGAGCGCCCGCTCCACCTGCACGCGCGTGAGCGCGGCCATCTCCTGGAGCGCGGGCTGCAGGTCCGTCCGCGGCACGCCCTGGGCCGCGAGCTGGGCGCCTCGCTCGGCGAGGTTGGCCGCCTCGTCTCCGATTCGCTCGAGATCCGTGACGACCTTCAGCGCGAAGACGAGGAAGCGGAGATCCCGCGCCGCGGGCTGGCGGAGGGCGAGGATGCGCACCGCGAGCTCGTCGATCTCCATCTCGTGCGTGTCGATCTCCCGGTCCGCCGCCTCGACGCGGGCGGCCAGCTCCACGTCGCGCTCGCTCATCGCGCGGCTCGCCATCTCGATGAGCTCCGTGCAGCGCTGGCCCATGCCGACGAGGCGCGCGGAGAGAGCCTCGAGCTCCTCCTGGAAGGCGCGGCTGGTGTGCGGCCGCGCCATCAGCCGAAGCGCCCCGTGATGTAGTCCTCGGTCCGCTGCTGCGTGGGCCGCGTGAAGATCTTCTGGGTCTCCCCGTACTCGACGAGCTTGCCGAGATAGAAGAACGCCGTGAAGTCGCTCACCCGCGCCGCCTGCTGCATCGAGTGGGTGACGATGACGAGGGTGTAGCGCTCGGCGAGCTCGCGGATGAGCGCCTCGATGCGCGCGGTCGCGATGGGGTCGAGCGCCGAGGCGGGCTCGTCCATCAGCACGACCTCGGGCCGCACGGCGAGCGCGCGCGCGATGCAGAGGCGCTGCTGCTGCCCGCCGGAGAGGCCGAGCGCCGACTCGTCGAGCCGGTCCTTCACCTCGTCGAGCAGCGCCGCCTGCGCGAGCGACTCCTCGACCCGCGCCTCGATCTTCTTCGGGTCCTTCTCCCCGGCGATCCGCAGCCCGAAGGCGACGTTCTCGAAGATGCTCTTGGGGAAGGGGTTCGACTTCTGGAAGACCATACCGACCCGCCGCCGGACCTCGACCGCGTCGACCTGCCGCGCGTAGATGTCCTGCCCGTCGAGGAGTACGGTCCCCTCGGTGTGCGCTCCGTCGATGACGTCGTTCATCCGGTTGAGCGCGCGGAGAAAGGTGCTCTTGCCACACCCGCTCGGCCCGATCAGCGCGGTCACCCGCTCTCGCACGATCGGCGCGGAGACGTCCTCGAGCGCCCAGGTCTTGCCGTAGCGCACACCGAGCCCCCGGGTCTCCATCTTCGACGACGGCGATCCCTCCGTGGACGTGCTCTCTTCGGCGCCGCTCATCTCGGACTCACTCCGCTTGGCTTTACACGGGCGGATGGGTGGAGCCAATGCGCGGGGATCCCAGGGCGCGTGGCGCTCGGGCGACACGCGCGCGCCTACCCGGCGTCTCTGCTCGCGTCCGGGCTCGCTTCGCCGGGGGCCCCACCGTCGACCGCGCCGTCGTCCCGGCCGCCGTCGACCGAGCCGTCCCGAGGGCCGCCGTCGTCCGGGCCGCCGTCGACCGCGCCGTCTTCCGCGCCGCCGTCGATCGTCCCGCCGTCTCGGACGGCGCTGTCCGCGATCGCGCCGTCCCCGCCCCCGTCGAGGAGCGCGCACTCCGGGTGCGGCGGATCGTCGCCGCAGCGATCGACGTCCACCCGCAGGCAGCCCGCGAGCGCGAGGCAGAAGCACAGCGCCGCCCAGCGCATCAGAAGCTCCCCCGGACGGCCGCGCCGCCCGGCCCGATCACCACGTCGATGTCGCCCATCTCGGGCGGGGTGCCGCCGAGGGTGAGCCAGAGGATCGCCCCCGCGATCGAGAGGCCGCCCGTCACCGCCAACAGAGCGCCGATGCCGTAGTTGGGGCCGTCGCCGCGCAGGCAGATGCCGGATACGGGGCCCCGGACCGCGCACTGCTCGTCGATCATCGCGTAGACCGAGACGCCGACCGCCACGAGCCCGATCGCGCCGAGCAGGGTGGGCAGCACCAGCTGCTCGAGCGGGCGCTCGGCCGCGACGGGATCCTCGATCACGGGCACGTTGACGTCTTCCTCCTCCGCCTCCTGCTCGGTTCCGCTGCCCACGATGCCGCCGACGATCAGCGCGCGGCGCCGCTCCGCCTGGGCGGCCACGAGCGCGTCGCGCGCCGCGATCTCCACCGCGCCGTCCCGCACCGCCTCGGTGGCCGTGAAGCTCCGGTCGGGGCCCAGCACCAGGGTCACGGTCACGGTCGGAGCCTCGCCTCCCCAGGCGGTGATCCCGACCGTCATCGACGCGCCGACCGCGCGGCCGATCGACAGCGCGCAGTCGGTCGCGGCGCAGGCGCGCACGCGGGCGGGGGAGACCCGCATCGCCACGTCGGCCTCGGCGAGCACGCGCAGCCCGTCTTCGTCGAGCCGCTCGACCACCGCGGCGCGGGCCCGCGCTCCCGCCGCGGCGTCGTCTCCGCCGAGCACGAGCACGAGCCCGATCGGTCGCGCCTCGCTCTCTTCCTCGGAGGAATCGGGGGCCGCTTCGGCCTCGGGCTCGGCCGTCTCGGCGTCTGACTCGGCCTGCGCCTCGGCCTGCGACTCGGCATGGATCTCGACGCGCTCCAGCGCCTCGGGGTCCTCGTCGCGCTGCGCCGACGCGACCATCGGCGCGCACGTCAACAGGAAGGCCATGAATCCGCGCATCGGCCCGACCTTACTCCCTTTTCGCCGCGCGTCCCGCGCTTGTGAAAACGCACACGGCCCCTGTCCCTCTCCGGCGCCTGACGGCACGTTTCGACCATGCAGAACCCCACGTCCGACGCCCTCTTCCACCCGACCGACGAGCACAAGATGCTCCGCCAGACGGTCGCCGACTTCGTGCGCAAAGAGGTCGAGCCGCAGGCCGCCGCGCACGACGAGCTGGGCGAGCTGAACGTGGCGCTGTTCCGCAAGCTCGGTGAGCTGGGCCTGCTCGGCATCACCATCCCGGAGGAGGACGGCGGCGCGGGCATGGACACCCTCGCGGCGGTCATCGTGCACGAGGAGCTGAGCAAGAGCGACCCGGGCTTCTGCCTCGCGTACCTCGCGCACTCGATGCTCTTCGTGAACAACTTCTACCACTGCGCGAACGACGAGCAGAAGCAGCGCTACCTGCCCAAGACCATCAGCGGCGAGTGGGTGGCGGGCATGGGCATGACCGAGCCGGGCGCGGGCACCGACGTGCTCGGCATGAGCACCACCGCCACCCTCGAGGGCGACCACTGGGTGCTGAACGGCACCAAGACCTACATCACCAACGGCTGCGAGGGGTATTGCTTCCTCGTCTACGCCAAGGTCGACGGCCGCATCACCGCCTTCGTGGTCGACCGCGACTGCCCCGGGTTCAGCACCTCGAACCACATCGACAAGCTCGGCATGCGCGGCTCGACGATGTCCGAGCTCATCTTCGAGAACTGCAAGATCCCGAAGGCGAACCTGCTCGGCGAGATCGGGGGCGGCGTCACGCACATGATGCGCAACCTCGAGATCGAGCGCGTCACGCTCGCGGCCATGAGCTGCGGCATCGCCTCGCGCTGCGTCGACATCATGGTGCGCTACGGCGCGGAGCGGAAGGCGTTCGGCGAGCCGATCAACCGCTACGGCCAGATCCAGCGCTACATCGGCGACGGCTACGCGATGACCGAGGCGGCGCGCTGCCTCACCTACAACGTCGCCCGCGACGTCGCGCCGGGGAACCGCGCGCGGGTCGGCTCGGACGCGGCGAAGCTCTTCGCGGCGCCCGTGGGCAAGCAGGTCGCCGACTGGGCGATGCAGGTGATGGGCGGCGCGGGCTACTGCCGCGAGTACCCGGTCGAGCGGCTCTGGCGCGACGCCAAGCTCCTCGAGATCGGCGGCGGCACGATCGAGGCGCACCAGAAGAACCTCACGAAGGATCTCACCAAGCTCATCGCCGCGGACTGACCGATCGGATCGCGCGCGCGACCGCGGCCACCTGCTCTCGCAGCCAGCGATGGGCGGGGTCGTCCGAGAAGCGCGGGTGCCAGACGAGGGTGATCGCGTGCTCGGGGAGCGGGAAGGGCGGCGCCACGGAGCGCACCCGGCCGTCCTCGCACGCGGCCTCGAGCGACGCGGGCGCCGTGAGCACCAGGTCGCTCTGGCGCACCATCGAGAGCGCGGTCGTGTGCTGCGGCACGCGCAGGGCCACGCGCCGCTCGAGCCCCTGCGCCGCGAGGAGGCCATCGACGAACCCGGGGCCTCGACCGGTCGGCGAGACGAGCAGGTGGTCGAGCGCGGCGAAGCGGGCCGCGGTCATGCGCTTGCGGCCCGAGAGCGCCGGGTGATCCGCGCGCACGAAGCACCGAAAACCATCGCGAAAGAGGGTCTGGCGCCGCAGCTGAGGCCCGGTGCGCACGCCGAGGTCCGTCGCCTCTTCGCCCAGCAGCACCGGCGCGATCGCTACGTCCACTTCCCCCGTCTCCAGCGCATCGGACAGCTCGGGAGGCGGCGGCTGGAACGCGAGGCGCGTGCGCGGCGCGGTCTCCGACAGGCGCGCCCACAGCCGCGGCAAGGCGAGCAGCTCGAAGAGATCGGGCGCGACCACGCGGAGCTCACGCGTCGAGGCCGCGGGATCGAACGCCTCGGGCGCCTCGAGCGCGCGCGCGAGGCCCACCAGCGCGCCCCGCAGCGGGACCACCAGCGCCTCCGCCCGAGGGGTCAGCGTCATGCCCGAGGCGCCGCGCACGAGGAGAGGGTCGTCGAAGCGCTCGCGCAGGCGCCGCAGGGTGTGGCTCATGGCCGACTGCGTGACCCCCGCGCGCTCGGCGGCCCGCGTGACGCTGCGCTCGCGGGCCAGGGTGTCGAAGGCCACGAGCAGGTTCAGATCCAGCTGATGGAGCGCGGCGGTGTCATGAACGTCGCTCATGGCCCCATTCAAGTCATTCGTTCGATTCACGGCAAGAGCGGCAGCAGATTGAGGGCGAGCGAAAGGAGCTCTCCATGCAACAGGTCCTCAGCAAGCACGAATCCACCCGCCTCTCCGTCCGCCACGTGGCCCTCTTCGGGGGCACGAACGGGATCGGTCGGGCCGTCCTCGACCAGGCGCTCGACGCCGGCCTCGCGGTCACCGCCCTCGCGCGAGACCCGTCGAAGCTCGCCCCGCGCGACGGCCTGCGCGTCGTCCAGGGCAGCGCCACGGATCCCGACGCGGTCGCGGCCACGCTCGCGGGCGTCGACGCGGTGGTCTGCGCGCTCGGCGCCCCCGCGCTCAGCCGCTCGAAGGTCCGCAGCGAGGGCCTCCGCGCGATCACGGACGCGATGGCCGAGCTCGGGATCCGCCGCGTCGCGGTGGTCGGCATCATGGGGGCGGGCGCGTCGCGGGCGAAGCTCCCGTTCTTCCTCCGCCGCGTCCTCTTCCCGACGTACCTGCGCCGCCCGGTCCAGGAGCACGAGCGACAGGAGGCGATCCTGCGCGAGAGCGACCTGGACTGGACCGTGGTGCGCCCGCCGAACCTCACCGACGGCCCGCGCACCGGCGACTACGCGCACGGCGAGGTCGAGGACTGGTCGACGCTCTCCATCGCCATCTCACGCGCCGACGTCGCCGACCTCATCCTCGGCGCGCTGAGAGGCGGCCACTACGTGCGGCAGACGCCGATCATCTCGTACCGGGCGGCGTGATCAGCCGACGAGCGCGACCTCGAGGCCCACGCCCTTCTCCAGCGAGGCCTCGTAGGCCGCGCGGGCGACCGCGAGGTCCTGGATGGCGAGCCCGGTCGAGTCGAAGACGGTGATCTGGTCTTGCGCGCTACGGCCGGCGATCTTCTTCGCGACGACCTCGCCGATGGTGCCGGCGATGTCGTCGCGGCTCAGCGTGCCCGCGTGGAGCGGCACGTTGACCTCGCCGCTGTGCGTCGCCTGATCCCAGTCGTCGATGAACACGCGGCCGTGCAGGAGGATGTCCGCCTCGAGCTCCTGCTTGCCGGGCCCGTCCGCGCCCATCGCGTTGACGTGCGCGCCGGGCTGGATCCAGGCGCGCTGCACCACCGGCGTGCGGACGGGCGTCGCGCAGCAGACGATGTCGCATCCGCACGCCTCGCGCAGCGTCACCGCGCGGCCCCCGACCTCGGTCGCGAAGCGCTGCGCCGCGTCCGCGAAGACGTCGGCGCCGAGGACCTCGAGGTCGTCGAAGTACACGCGGTGGGCGGCGAGCATGGTGCGCGCCTGCACCCCACATCCCACGAAGCCGATGGTGCGCGCGCCCTGCTTCGCGAGGTGCTTGGACGCGACGGCCGCCGCCGCGCCGGTGCGCACGGCGGTGATCCAGGTGGCGTCGAGGACGGCGAGGGGCGCGGCGGTGGCCGGGTCACTCAGGATGTAGACGCCCATCACGCTCGGCAGCTGGTGTCGCTCCGGGTTCTTCGGGTGCGAGTTGACCCACTTCACGCCCGCGGAGCCGTCCATGAAGCTCGGCATCGCGCGGAAGTCGCCGTCGTGCTCCGGCAGGTCGAGGTAGACCTTGGCCGGCATGCGCGCGTGGCCGAGCCCATGCGCCTCGAAGGCGCCCTCGACCGCGTGCACCGCGCCCTCGATCTCCAGCAACGACTCGACGTCGGCGCGCGTCAGGATGCGTGTGCTCATTCCTCCTCCTGTCCTTGCTCCGGGGTCGTGTCGGGCGGCTCCACCTCGGCTGGGGCGTCCTCCCGGCGCGGCGCCGCGCGTCCGCGCTCGAGCTCCTCGGCGTCCGCCTCGCGGATCTGGAGCACCTCCGCGTCCATCTTCACCGCGCCGTCTCGCGCCCACGGGTGCTGGAGCGACACGACGACGTGCGCGGCGGTGGTCCGCACCACCCAGGCGGGGATCGACGCGCCGTCGTCGTCGATCGTCAGCTGCGCGCCCGCCACGAGCTCACCAGCGCTCGGCAGCGCGTCGCGCGGGAGGACCCGCTCGGGGGCCTCGCGCCGGCGCCCGAACGCCTCGTCCGGGGGCACGGTGAGGCTGAAGCGCTCTCCGACCTCGCGGCCGTCCAGCGCCTCCTCGAAGGCGGACAGCAGCTGTCCGTGGCCGTGCAGATAGACGTACGGGGCGGCCGGCGGGGCCTCGGTGATCGGCGCGCCGGTCTCGTCCTCGAGGGTGAAGGTGAGGGTCACGACGCGGTTGTCGTCGACCCTCTCGGCTTTGTCGCGGGGCACGCACCGTCCCTATCACACGTGCCCTGCCCCGAGCGACGGTCAGTGAAAATCGCGGGAGCGAGGTGCGGCGCCGCGCTCGCCGACGTCGAAGCGCGGCTCGCGCAGGCGCTCCGCGATGAGATGCACGACGCCTTGCTCCTCCTGCAGATAGCCGTCGACCTCGATCAGCGCCGCGGTCTTCGCGACGGTCTCGTGGTGCTCGTAGACCTGCCGCCACACCACCAGGTTCACGAGGCCGGTCTCGTCCTCGAGCGTCATGAAGGTCACCCCGGTCGCGGTCTGCGGTCGCTGTCGGCAGATCACCATGCCCACGTAGGTGACCTTGCGGCGCCCTCCCGCCTCCACGCGGTTGAGGCTGCGCGCGTCCGGCACGCCCCGCTCGCGCAGCGCGGCCCGGAGCCGCGCCATCGGGTGACCGCGCGCGCTGTGCAGGCTGTGCGCGTAGTCCCAGCTCACCTCCTGCGCGGCGCTCAGGCGCGCGAAGCGGGGCAGGGCGTCGGGAGCCACCGGCGGCGCGAGGTCGAGCCCGTCTCGCTCGGTCGAGAGCACGCCGCGCACGGCCCAGATCGCGCGCCGTCGATCGAGCCCGAACGCCCCGAACGCGCCCGCCTGCGCCAGGGCCAGCAGCGGCTTCTTGCCGAGCTTGGTGCGCCGCGCGAAGTCCGCGAGATCCGCGTACGGGCCGGGCACCGCCTCGAGCCGCGCGCGCTCACGCTCCCCGAGCCCCTTGACGTAGCGGAGCCCCATCCGGATCGCGAGGTCGCCACGCGGCGCGCGCTCGAGGGAGCAGTCCCAGCCGCTGTCGTGCACGTCGATCGGGCGCACCTCCACGCCGTGCCGCTTGGCGTCCTCGACCAGCGTCGAGGGCTGATAGAAGCCCATCGGCCAGGCGTTGAGCAGCGCGCAGGTGAAGGCCGCGTGGTGGTGGCACTTGAGCCAGGCCGTGACGTAGCTGAGCAGCGCGAAGCTGGCCGCGTGACTCTCGGGGAAGCCGTACTCTCCGAACCCCCGGATCTGCGAGAACACCCGCTCGGCGAAGTCGCGCGGGATGCCGCGGCTCACCATCTGGTGCACCAGCTTCTGCTCGTGCTCGTCGATCCGCCCGCGCGAGCGCCAGGCGGCGATGTCGCGCCGGAGCTGGTCGGCCTCGCCGGGCGTGTAGCCCGCCGCCTCCACCGCGAGCTTCATCACCTGCTCCTGGAAGATCGGCACGCCGAGGGTCTTCTCCAGGATCCGCCGCAGGCTCGGGTGGGGATAGGTCACCGCCTCCTCGCCGCGTCGACGCCGCAAGTAAGGGTGCACCATGTCGCCCTGGATCGGCCCGGGGCGCACGATGGCCACCTCGATGACCAGGTCGTAGAAGGTGCGCGGCTGGAGCCTGGGCAGCATCGACATCTGCGCGCGGCTCTCGATCTGGAAGACGCCCACCGTGTCGGCCGCGCTGATCATGCGGTAGGTCGGCGGGTCCTCCGCGGGCACGGTGGCGATGGTCAGGTCGAGGCCCTCGTGCGCGCGCAGGAGATCGAAGCAGCGGTGGATCTGGGTCAGCATGCCGAGCCCGAGCAGGTCGACCTTGAAGAGCCCGAGATCCTCGACGTCCTGCTTGTCCCACTGCACGACGGTGCGGTTCTCCATCGTGGCCGGCTCCACCGGGGACAGCTCGTCGATGGGCTCCGCGCCGAGCAGGAAGCCGCCCGGGTGGATCGACAGGTGCCGCGGGAAGTTCGCGATCTCCGGCACCAGCGCGGCGAGCTGGCGGACCCGGCGGCTCTCCGTGTCGAGCCCCGCGCGCCGGAGCGCCTCCTCGCTCAGCGGCTCGCCCCAGCCGCTCGAGAGCTTGCTCGCGTGGTCGAGCGCGGTCTGCGGCAGGCCGAGCGCCTTGCCCACGTCGCGGATGGCGCTCTTGGTGCGGTAGCGGATCACGTTGGCCACCATCGCCGCGCGGCGCCGGCCCCAGCGCGCGTAGACGTACTGGATGGCCTCCTCCCGGCGCTCGTGCTCGATGTCGAGGTCGATGTCCGGCGGCTCGGCGCGCTCGCGGCTCAGGAAGCGCTCGAAGAGCAGGTCCATGCGCACCGGATCGATCGCCGTGATGCCGAGGCAGTAGCAGACCGCGCTGTTGGCCGCGCTGCCGCGCCCCTGGCAGAGGATGTCGTTCTCGCGGCAGAAGCGGACGATGTCCCACATCGTCAGGAAGTAGCCGCCGTAGTCGAGCTCCTCGACGAGGCTCAGCTCCCGCTCGAGCTGCGCGGCCACGTCGCTCGGGATCTCGCCTCCGTAGCGCTCGCGCGCGCCCTGGTAGGTCAGCCTGCGCAGCCAGCTCTGCTCGCTCTCGCCGTCGGGCAGGTGCTCGGCCGGGTAGCGGTAGCGCAGCTGCTCGAGCGCGAAGCGACAGCGCGCGGAGACCTCGAGCGTGCGCGCGACGGCGTCCGGCAGGTCCGAGAAGCGTCGCGCCATCTCCTCCACCGAGGGCAGGTAGTGCTCCGCGTTGGGCTTCAGGCGCCGACCCGCCGCGTCGAGCGTGGTCTTGTGGCGGATGCAGGTCAGCACGTCGGCGAGGAAGCGGCGTCGCGGGTCGTGATAGAGGACCTCCACCGCCGCCACGACCGGCGCGCGGAAGCGCTGCGCCGCGACCCGGAGCGCCGCCTCGCGCTCGACCTCGTCGCTCCGCCGATGGCGGGCGAGCAGCGCGTAGAGCCGATCGCCGAAGGCCTCGGCGCACCAGCCGAGCGTGTCCGGGTCCGGGGCGAGCGCGACGAGGCCGTCGGCGTGC
>SHBB01000298.1 GCA_004213565.1 Sandaracinaceae bacterium | reverse complement strand
GCCCGGGCGTGGACGCGGGCGGCGGCGTGGTCTCCCCGGACATGCAGCACCTCTGCGGCTGCGCGGCGGCGCCCGGGCGCGCGCCATCACCCTGGCTCGCGCTCCTTCTCGGGCTCGGCCTCTTGCTCTTCGCGCGCGGTCGACGGACCCTGGCCTGAAGGTCCTTGGACGCGCACCGACAAGCCTGGACCCGCGCGCTGGCCGGCGACTACCTGCCCGCGGAGCGGCTGCTCGACGGAGGGCCCGCCGACGGCTGGCGCGAGGCGCTGCGCGCGGTCTGCTGGATGGCCGCGCCCGACGCGCTGTCCGCGCCCGAGCCGCCCGTGGGCGGAGATCCCGACGCCCGCGCGATCGTGCTGGCGCAGCGAGCGAGGCGCGCGCTGCTCGAGATGGACTGGCGCGCGCACGCGTCGTTCGCGCCCGCCGCGTCGGACGCCACGGGCCTGGCGGCGGACCTCGCGGACGAGCACGCGGCGCTGCGCGCGCTCGCCGAGGGAGACGCAGCCGGCGCGCTGAGACGCTTCGACGCGCTGCGGAAGCGCTCCGACGCCCCGAGCGTGGTGGCGGACGCGGCCGCGTGGGCCGCGCTCGCCGCGCTCGCGGCGGGAGACCGCGAGGACGCCGTCGCGCGGGCGCGCCGCGCGAGCCGGATCGCGCGCACCGAGGGGCTGCTCCAGTCGGAGTACCTGGCGAACCTGGTGCTCGCGCGGGTGCGTCGCCACGCCGGCGCGCCCCACCTCGCCACGCGCATCCTCGAGCAGCTCAGCGCGGTCGCCCCCACGCCCTGGCAGCCGTGGCTCGCCTACGAGCGGGCGCTCGCCGGGGGTCGCGACGGCGCGCTCGGCGCGCTCTTCGACGCGGCGCGGGCGGGAGATCGAGCCGCGTTCGACGGCGCGCGAGAGGCGTGCCTGCGGCGCGCGCGCGGCTTCGCGCCCTTCGAAGCGGAGGTGCTCGCCATCGCGAGCGCGCTCGACCCGGACGCGCCCTCGCGGAGCGCGTTCGAGCGCGGCGCCGACGCCCTCTCGCCGCACGGCGTGGTCGACCCGGCCGAGGACGAAGGCCCGGTGGCCCACGTGTGGCTCGCAAAGGGAGACGCGACCCGCATCCTGGACGCCGGCCGCGGCTTCACGGAGCGCGCGGCCTGGGCGCCGACCGATCTCCGCGAGCAACGCTCGCTGACCCTGCTCTCCGTGCTCGCGCTCGAAGGCCCGATGGAGCTCGACGACGCGTTCGCCGCCGTGTACGGCTTCGCCTTCACGAGCGCCAAGCACGACGCGGTCATGCGCACGCTGCTCCACCGCGCGCGAAGCTTGCTCGGCGACGCGGGAGAGATCGAGCGCGACGGCTACACGCTCACCCTCCGCGCCCATCGCCCGCTGCTGGTGCCCGACCCGCGCTGCGCTCGGCCCGCCGAGCAACGCATCCTGTCCGCGCTCGCCACCGGATCCGGCGGCGCCAGGGAGATCGCGCAGCGCGTGCGGGTCCCGCTCCGCACCGTGCAGCTCGCCCTGAAACAGCTCGTCGACGACGGGGCGGCGCGCGTGGAGAAGGACGGCCGCCGCGTGCAGTACGTCGTGGAAGACACCACGTTCGCCGAGCCCACGCTCAGCCGGCTCCGGCGTCGACCCGCGCAACCCGGGTAACCGCGCCGTCGTCGACGCGAGGCGCGCGGTCTCGTATCTCGAACCTCGCGGCGCCCATGGATGAGCGCGCCGCCCTCGAGAAAGGGATTGGACATGAACACGACGACGACTCGTGCGTGGAGGGTGATCTGCGCCCTCGCGCTCCTGGGGTGTACCCCGACCGCCCCGATGACGGCTCCCATGGACGACGCGGGCACCCAGACGGGATCGACCACCGACCCGAGCGACGCGCCCTCGGTGATGTACCGCGACGACCTCGCGGCGCATCCCGGGTGCACCAACGACGGCCTCGCCTACCCCGCCGCGGAGCTGCCGGGCTATCGCTGCGCGGCGCGCGACTTCCTGACGGAGCTCGGCGGGACGGAGGCGGCCGGCGCGCCGATCGTGCTCCTCGTGCACGGCAACTCGGACGCCCCGCACTCGTGGATGGCCCACACCCCCGAGCCTCCCTGCACCGACGACGCCGGCAACCCGCGGGTGGGCGCCACCGAGGGCGCGCCGATGCTCGCCGAGCGCCTGACCAGCGCGGGAGTGCGCACCTACGCGGTGGATCTGCGCTTCGACCAGGTCGACGACCCGGCCACCAACAACGACACCGAGAACGCGGCCAAGAACATGGACCACGGCTGGGCGGTGCCGATCACCCAGCACTTCATCCGCGCCGCGATGGAGGCGCACCCCGACCGGCGCTTCGTCGTGGTGGGCTTCTCGCTGGGCGTGACCGTCACGCGCGACGCGCTGCGTCGGCTCTCGGTCAACGAGGGCTTCGACGTCTTCTCCCGCCTGGACCACGCGATCTACATGGCGGGCGCGAACCACGGCGTGTCGAGCTTCGCGCTCTGCGGCAGCAACCCCACCATGCGCGGCCGGGTCGCGTGTCAGATGGGCAACCGCGCCGCGTTCGCGCCCACCGAGTTCCTGCTCCCCCTCAACGGCGCGATGGGCGAGCACGAGACGCCCTGCGCCGACGGCCAGACGGCGTTCGGCCGAGCGGACGCCTGCGGCGACAACGCCGTCCGCTACACGACGATCGTCATGGAGGACCTGCCGGGCGGGGAGCAACAGGACCTGTTCGTCTCCGAGGCCAGCTCCGCGCTCCGCGGCGCCGACAACCGCACCATCGGGCTGAACGACGTCGACGAGAGCAACTACTTCTTCTGCGGGCTCTTCCGCAACCACTATGGCGCGGCGCGCAGCGAGGCGGCCATGGACGTCGTGCGCCAGGCCCTCGGCATCGGGGGCTGACCGATGCGCACCGCCCACGCGCTGCTCGCGCTCTGCCTCTGCTTCCCCGTGGGCGCCGCCGCGCAGCCCGCGTCGGCGGACCATCCCGCCCCTACCGCGGCCTCGGACGCCGCGTCTTCTCCCATCCCGGAGGGCGCGGCGTCGGAGGCCTCCTCTTCCGACGACGCGGCGGCCACCGAGGGCGCCGCGACCGAAGAGCCTGGCCTCGACGTGCTCGGCGAGCGGCTGAGCGTCGAGCCCTACGCCACCATCGTCGGCGGGGCGTACGGGCAGTTCATCATGAACCGCTCGGACATTCCCGACGACCGCGAGGACCGCTTCACCACCGTCGCGCTGACCCGCATCGGCCTGCGCGCGCGCTGGGGTCGACACGTCACCCTCGTCAGCGAGCTCGAGCTGAACGCGGGCCCCTACGGCACGAGCGTGTGGGAGGGCCAGGCGGCGATCCAGGTGCGCAACCAGCTCTTGCGGCTCGAGTACGAGGGGCTGCAGGTCGACGTCGGCCGCATCACCGATCCGGCGAGCCTCGACTACTTCTCCGCGTACGTCGCGAACATGCTGCTCACCGACGACCTGACGCGCTTCCCGCTGCTCGTCAGCGGCTTCAACCGCGGCAACGGCGTGCTCGCCCGCTACGAGCTCTTCGAGGGCCTCCACCTCGGCTTCACCGTCAACGCGGGCAACCCGACCAGCACCACCGGGACGGTGATGATCGGCGGCACCTTCCCGCCCTTCGCGCGCTTCTACGAGGTGCCGTGGTCGAACGTCGGCCGGGACGCGCGCGGCTTCCCGACCAGCTCCTTCCACGTCGTCCTGCTCTCGCCCTCGGTGACCTTCGAGCACGAGTACGTGCGCGCCCAGGCCGCGTTCCAGTACTTCGACGCGAACACCAACACGGGGAGCAGCGCCGACGCGCACATCGACGGCTACAACCTGCGGGCCGGCGTCGAGGGACGCTTCTGGGACGGCCGCATCCGCCCCTTCGCGAACGTCTCGCGCGTGCACAACGACGTCGTCGACCCGACCGACCTCGGAACGCTCTCGGACGAGTGCTACGAGGCCGTCACCGCGGGGGGCGGGCTCGACGTCAACATCCTGCCCACCTTCGGCGTGGGCGGGCAGTACGTCTGGGTCCGGGAGCAGCAGGGCAACGGGACCCTCCAGCAGCGCCACTTCGTCAACGCGGGCGCGAGCTTCTCGTTCATCGAGGGCGTGTGGATCGACGCGCGCTACGGCTTCTCGAGCGGCTGCGAGGACTGGACCTGCGGCGTGAACGAGGAACACCGTGCGTACCTGACGCTTCGGGGTATGCTCGGCGGCGTCGGGCAGACGGGACGGAGGCCATAGGTCGATGACCCGTCAGACATTCTCAGCGCTCGTATCCACGGGCATGTTCGTCCCCTCGAACGAGGTCCCCAACGCCGCGCTCCGGGAGCGCTACCCGGAGTTCGTCGACAAGGTCGAGGCGCCGAGCGGCATCACGACCCGCTTCCACGCGGCCGACGACGAGGCGACCAGCGACCTCGCGGCCAAGGCGGGTCGCGCCGCGCTCCAGGCGGCCGGGCTCGACGCGCGCGACGTCGACCTCGTGATCGTCGGCACCGACACGCCCGATCATCTGACGCCGTCGACGTCGGTGATCGTGCAGCACCGCCTCGGAGCGGAGCGCGCGGGGACCTTCGACGTGGGCTGCGCCTGCGCGAGCTTCCCCACCGCGCTCGCCACCGCGTCCGGGCTCATCGCGACCAACCCGTCGATCCGGAACGTGCTCGTGATCGGCGCCTACCTGATGCACCGCCTCGCGGATCCCGACGACCCGATGTTCTTCTTCTACGGCGACGGCGCGGGCGCGGCGGTGGTGCGCGCCTCGGAGCAGCAAGGCCTGGTGGCGAGCGCCTTCCGGGCGAACGGCGCCCACGCGCACCAGTGGCTCATCCAGAGCGGCGGCACCCGCGAGCCGGCCACCCACGCGTCGATCGACGCGGGCCGCACGAAGGTCCGCATGGTCGAGAAGTACCCGCGCGAGATCAACGAGGAGGGCTGGCCGATGCTCTTCCGCACCGTCTGCGATCGCGCCGGCTGGAAGGTCGACGAGGTCGACCTCGGCATCTTCACCCAGGTGCGGCGCAGCCAGATCATGCGCGTGGCCGAGGGCCTCGGCCTCGGCGCCGATCGCACCCACTGCATCATGCAGAAGTGGGGCTATACGGGCTCCGCCTGCATCCCCATGGCGCTCCACGACGCCCTCGCCGAGGGCCGCCTCTCGGTCGGCGACAAGGTCGTCCTCGTCGGCTCCGGCGTCGGCTACAACCAATCCGCCGTCGCCCTCCGCGTCACCGAGGATCTCGTCGGAGCGAGGCCCTGAGCCAGGGGAGCTCGCGGCGCCGATCAGTCCTCCGCGAGCGCGCCACGGCAGCGGGGGCAGAGGCCGTCGTCGCTCGGGCCGAAGCGGCTGCGGCCCTTGCAACGCCGGGGCTCGGCCGACTCGCGCCTGGCCGAGCGGGGGAGACGCGTGGGGGAGCGGAAGGGACGGAGTGGAGCCGGCTGAAGCCCTCGGGCCCCTCGACGCGGTACCCTGCCGGGGATGAGGCGTGCCCTCCTCGGCCTTTTGATCCTCGGCTGCGCGGACCCGACGCGGGTCGACGTGCTGTTCACCGCCGACCCCGCGCTCGAGGCGGCCGCGGCCCGGATCGAGGTGCGCGTCTTCAGCACCGAGGGGGACACCGTGCTCGAGGTGGACACCGTGCTCGAGGTGGACGAGCCGCTCAGCTCGCTCCCGGTCGCGGTGCGGCTGCGCCCTCGCGCTGGCGACGCGGCGCGGCGCTTCACGGTCATCGGGCGCCTGCTCGACGCGGACGGAGCGCCGCTCGCGCGGGTGGCGGTGAACGGCGGCTACGTCGCGGGCGCCGCCTTCCAGATCGTCCTGAGGTTCACGGAGGGCTGCGACGCGGGCCTCGCGTGCACGGGCGCGACCACCTGCCGCGGCGGGGTCTGCGCGGACGCGTGCATCACGAGCACGGGCGATCGCTGCGTCGACGCGCCCGACGGCGGCGCCGACGACGGCGGCCCCCGCGACGCCGGGCCGGACGACGCCGACCCGCCCGACGGCGGCGCCGCCAGCCCGGCCTTCGTGCAGCGCCACGTGCCCACCGCGTCGCAGGGCGGCGGCTTCGCCAGCGCGCTCGGGGGCGCGCTCTCGATCGACGCGCGCGACGGCGCCTGGCTCGTGCTCGCGAGCGGCGCGCTCAGCGCGGACGTCGCGGGCGCCCAGCGGGCCGAAGCGCGGCTGACGGTCGACGGCGCCGAGGTGACGCGCAGCGGCAGCAGCGGCGGCGGACCGTGGTCGGCCATCGCGTTCCTCGACGCAGGCGGGGCCCGCCAGGTGGACGTGGAGCTCCAGGGGCTGAGCGGCGCGACGGCGACGCTGCGCGATCTGCGGCTCGTCGCGTTCCCCATCCCGGGCGCGGCCTACCGCGACGCGGCGCTCGAGAACCGCTTTTTCACGCAGGCCGAGGGGTGGGTCGGCCTGGCCGAGCTGCGCTTCACGCCGTCCAGCGCCGGGCGCCACCTCGTGCTCGCGCACGTGAGCGCCACGACGATGCCGGCCACCGACGCGGTCGGGGTACGGGTCGACGCGGGCGGGGAGAGCTGGCCGATGGCGTCCGGGACCCCGCCGAACCTCGCGGGGGCGAGCCTGGACCGGCAGTCGTTCTTCCTCGCGCGCGCGCCGTCCCTCGCGGCCGGCGCCGAGGCTCGCTTCGCGCTCGAGGTCCGCGCCGGCGCGCCGTCCAGCAACGCGAGCCACGCGCAGCTCATCGCGCTCGACCTCGGCGCCTTCGGCGCGACCGTCCACGACGACGCGCTCGAGGTCGGCAGCACCAGCGCGGCGACGCCGGAGACCCTCGCCTCGGTGCGCTCCCCCGCGGCCCCCCGCGACTGGATCGCGATCGGATCGGTGGCGCTGCTCGCGCGCGGGACCCGCGGCGCCGTGCTCCGCGCCGACGCGCTCGAGCGCCGCTTCACCCACGCGCTCGACGCCGACGCGCGCCTCTCCTACCCCTTCTTCGCCGGGGTGAGCGCGGCCGCGCCCTTCGACGCGTCGGTCGCGGTCTTCGCCTCGGGCGCCGCGGTGGAGCGACGCGAGGCCACCGTGCACCTGCTCGGGCTGTAGACCCGCGCAACCCGCGTCACGGACGCGCGCCCCGACCTGCACTACCTTCCCCGGTCGTGTCCGCCGCGCGCCAGCTCGAAGAGACGACCCGCGTGGAGGGGCGCAGGGCAGCTGATAGGCTGGGCGCCGTGGGGTCGTCGGCTGCGAGCACGAGGCGATCGCCGTACGTGGCGGTCGCGCCCCTCGCCCGCGGGGGGATGGGGAGCGTCGAGCTCGTGCTGCGGCGCGAGGGCGACTTCCGCCGGCTGTACGCGCGCAAGCGGCCGCACGGGGCGCACGAGCGGGCGGACGAGTTCCGGGCGAGCTTCCTCCGCGAGGCCACCCTCGCCGGGCTGCTCCGACACCCCAACGTCGTCAGCGTGCTGGACGTGGGGGAGGACGACGCGGGGCCCTACCTGCTCATGGACTTCGTGGAGGGGCTGAGCCTCGCCAAGGTGATCGCCCGCTTCCGCGCGGAGGGCGAGCTGATCCCGCTGCAGGTCTGCCTCACGCTCGGGAAGCAGATCGCCGAGGGGCTCCACGCCGCGCACGAGCTGCGCGATCACGACGGGGCCCCGGTCTCGCTCGTGCACCGCGACGTGTCTCCGCAAAACATCCTGCTCGACTTCGAGGGCATCGCGCGGGTGACCGACTTCGGGCTGGCCAAGGCGCTGGGCGCGGGCCGGCACGAGTCGAGCGCGGACGCCCTCAAGGGCAAGCTCGGCTACATGTCGCCCGAGCAGCTCCGCTTCGAGTCGCTCGACCGGCGCTCGGATCTCTGGGCGATCGGCGTCGTGCTCTACGAGCTGCTCGCGTGCGAGCGGCTCTACCCGGCCCGAGACGACGGCATCGAGCACGTGGCGCGAGAGATCCTCGACGGACCTCCCCCCGACATCGAGATGACGCGGCAGGACGCGCCGCCCGCGCTGACCGAGCTCCTCTTCGACCTGCTCGCGAAGCGCCGCGAGGACCGACCGGCGAGCGCGCACGAGGTCGCGCTCCGGCTCGGGGAGATCCTGCGCGAGGTCGAGCACGAAGGTGAGGTGATCGAGCTGCGCGACTTCGTGGAGGAGCACTTCGCGACGCAGCGGGCCGAGGCGCGGACCCGGCGCGCGGCCGCCATCGCGCGGGCGGAGGCGACTCCGCTGCCGACCGCGCCGCCTGCACCGCGGCGCCGGCCGAGGTGGATCCCCGCGCTGGCGCTGGCCGCTGGAGTCGCGCTCGCGCTGGGGAGCTGGCTCTGGCTCTCCGCGCCCGCGCCGCCCTCGTCCGGCACGGCGCCCCCGCCCCCTCCAGCCGAGTCGGTGGCTCCGACGGCGATGCCGAGCGCCCCCGCGAGCGGGGCGGGCTCACCCGGGCAGGACACGCAGACCACGCCCACCGCTCCGTCCGACACTGCGTCCGACACTGCAACCGACACTGCGCCCAACACTGCGTCCAACACTGCGTCCAACACTGGGCCCAGCGCGGCGTCGAACACGAACCCTGCGTCCAGCACCGCCCAGCTCGAGCCCGAGTCGAGCACGCAATCACCGCGGCCCGCCGTCCGGCGAGCGACCCGGCGCGGCGCGAGGCCCGCGCCATCGCGCGCGGGCGACGAGGGCCGCGAGATGTGGGAGTGGCCATGAGAGCGCTGTTCGTGATGCTGATGTGGGCCGCGAGCCCCGCCGCCGCGCAGACGCCCCCCGACCAGCTCGAGGCGCGCGCCCTGTTCGACGCGGGGCGGTCCGCGGCCGACGACGGCCGACACGAGGACGCGCTCCGGCTCTTCGAGCGCTCGCTCTCGCTGCACCCGACGGCGGCCGCCGCGTTCAACGCGGCCCTCAGCGCGCGCCGCGCGGGCGAGGCGCCGACCGCGCTGACCCACGTGGACGCGCTGCTCGCCGGCACGCACGGCCCGCTGCCGGACGCGCGCCGCGCGGAGGTCGAGACGCTCCGGCGCGAGCTCCTCGACGAGGTCGGGATCCTCACCGTGCAGGTCGAGCCGCCGGAGACGCGGATCCTGATCGACGGGCGCGAGGTCGACCCGGCGCGCTTCTACCTGATGCCGCCCCGCAATACGGTGACCATCGTCTTCCCGGACGGCGCGCAGCAGGAGCGGGACATCGACGTGCGAAGCGGAGAGCGACAGGTCCTCCAGATCGTCCAGCCGCGCGCGGGCGAGCCAGGCGCGACGGGCGACGCGCAGCCCGGCTCGGACGACACCCCGCTCATCGTCGGGCTCGTGATCGGCGCCGCCCTCGCCGTCGGGATCGGCGTCGCCGTAGGGATCGGCGTCCACGAGGAGAGCCAGCTGCCAGGCGGCTACCTGGGGCAAGTCGAGACACTCGCGATCCGCTTCTGAGCGCGGCCGAAACTGACATCCGCGGACGCGCGCGATAGGCTGAAGCATGACTTCACGGAGTGGGCTTCGGCTCCTGATCGCGAGCGCGTTGCTCCTGGCGGGATGCGCGCTCGAGCGCAGCGGCCTGGCGCCGGCGGACGGCGCGACGCCGCCGTTCGACGCCGAGATCGGGCGCGACGGGCAGGTGATCGATGGGCAGGTGATCGACGACGACGCGGGGCGCGACTCCGGCGTCGACGGGTGCACGCCTGGGCCCGAGCTCTGCAACGGCGTCGACGACGACTGCGATCCGGCCACGCCGGACGGCGCGGACGAGGCGACGCTCGGCGCGACCTGCGACGGCGACGACGTCGACCTCTGTGAGGAGGGCGTCATCGCGTGCGTCGACGGATCGCTCGTCTGCGAGGACGACGGAGATCAGCCCGACGAGGTCGAGCTCTGCAACGGGCTCGACGACGACTGCGATCCGAGCACCGCGGACGGCGCGAGCGAGCCGACGCTCGGCGCGGCCTGCGACGGCGACGACGTCGATCTCTGCGCCGACGGCGCGCAGGTGTGCGACGCGGGGACGCTGCGCTGCGAGGACGCGCCCGCCCCGGCGCCCGACCTCTGCAACGGCGTGGACGACGACTGCAACCCGGCCACCGTGGATGGCTCGGGCGACCCCGGGGTCGGCGTGGCCTGCGACGGAGCCGACGCGGACCTCTGCCAGGAAGGCACGACGTCTTGCATCTCGGGGGCGATCGTCTGCGGCGACACCACGGGCGACGCGCTCGAGCTCTGCAACGGCATGGACGACGACTGCAACCCGGCCACCGCCGACGGCGCCGACGACCCCGGCGTGGGCGCGATGTGTGACGGCCCGGACGCCGACCTCTGCAACGAAGGCACCCGCTCGTGCGTGGGCGGAGCGCTCGTCTGCAGCGACGCGACGGGCGACACGGCCGACCTCTGCAACGGCATCGACGACGACTGCAACCCGGCCACCGCGGACGGCGCCGACGATCCCGGGGTCGGCGTGCGCTGCGACGGCTCGGACGCCGACATGTGCCTCGAGGGCGCGTCGACGTGCGGCGGCGGCGTCATCACCTGCGGCGACATGACCGGCGACAGCGTCGAGACCTGCGACGGCACGGACGAGGACTGCGACGGAGCCATCGACGAGGGCGCGGGCTGCCCGTGCACCCGCGTCGGCCGCGGCGGCCGCAGCTACCTCTTCTGCGGCGCCGGTGGCGACCGCCTCTCCTTCCTCGACGCGGCGAGGTTCTGCGCCGCAGAAGGCTACTCGATGGTGAAGATCGAGACCGCGGCGGAGAACGCGTTCATCGCGGCCGAGATGGCCGCGATCTCCGCCGGCAACGACTGGTGGATCGGCCTGAGCGACTACATGTCGGCCGTCTGGTACTGGGCGGCCGACCTCACCGCCGCCACCTACACGAACTGGCGACCGGGCCAGCCGAACGACAGCGGCGACTGCGCCGAGCTGGACCCGTCCGAGACCGTGATGGGGACGCTCGGGAGCTGGAACGACGTGCCCTGCGACGAGACCAAGCGCTTCGTCTGCGAAGCCGGTCCGTAGCGCCCCGGAGATCTGATGGCGAGCAAGGGACGACCGTACCGAACGGTGGAGCTCGACGGCTGGAACATCCTGGTCGGGCGCAGCGCCGCCGACAACGACTACCTCAGCTTCAAGGTCGCGAAGCCGCGCGACCTGTGGCTGCACGCGGCGGGCGGGATCGCCGGCAGCCACGTGGTGGTGCAGAACCCCGAGGGCGCGCCCGTGCCGCAGCACGTGCTCGAGCGCGCGGCGGAGCTGGCGGCGTGGTATAGCAAAGCGCGTGGCGCCCCTCGCGCCGAGGTGCATCACTGCCAGGCCGCCAACGTCTCCAAGGAGAAGGGCGCGCCGCGCGGGCAGGTGCGCATCAAGAAATTCAAGCGCATCAAAGTCGTACCCAAAGGTGTGGACGACGACACGTGACCGAACGCGGATGAAGCGATTCGCGACGGAGCGCGCCAGGTCGCGTGGCCCTCTGCCACGTAAGGCATCTCCCCTCTTTCGCCGTGCGAGAGGTGCCGTTAGACCATTGCGCAATGCGCGTACACCATCTCCTCCTGAGCCTCTCCCTCGTCGCCTGTCAGGGCCGCGTCGTCGTCACCCCGCCTCCCACCCAGGGAGGACAGACCGCCGGTGACGCGGGCGCTGTCATGGGGGACGCGGGCGACGTCCCGACCGAGCCCCCGCCCATCGTCGACCCCGGTCCGACCGAGCCTGCGCCCACCGAGCCAACCGAGCCCGAGCCCACCGAGCCCGAGCCCACCGAGCCCGAGCCCACCGAGCCCGCGCCC
>SHBB01000297.1 GCA_004213565.1 Sandaracinaceae bacterium | reverse complement strand
ATCCGGCTGCGCGCGCGGGGCAAGCGGCCGGCGCAGAGCGATCCGCTCCTGTTCGACGAGGGGCCCGTGGTCGGCGTGTTCACCCGCGACGTCGAGACCGAGGACCCCTACGCGACGATGGAGCGCTTCGCCGCGCACCACGGGTACTCCGGCATCGAGCCGAACACGGCGCTGATCGACTGGGACGGCTTCGCGGAGGACGGCGAGCGGCTCGCGGGTCTCATCGATCAGCTGCGGGAGCTCGACCTCAACACGCTGCTCTTCACCGACGCGACGCACGAGCCGCCCCCGGGGACGCCGCCGCGGATCGACGTGTGGTGGCGCGCCGACAGCACGCCCGCCCTGTCGATCTCGCTCATCCGCTTCATCACCTCGAGCCCGGAGCACCGTCGCGCGGCCGTCCGCTTCATCACGGTCAGCCGCGACAGCTCGCTGAGCGACGGCCTGCGCAACGCGACGCGGCGGCTCCTCGAGGCGGCGCGGGTCACGGCCGACGTCGAGGTGATCCTGGACACCGTCGACCCGAAGCCGCTCGAGCGTCACGTCTGCGACCGCTCCTCGGACGCCACCCTCGCGGTCGTGGAGCTGCCGCCGCCTCCGACCGCCCCGCACCTGGAGGCGCTCGACTCGGTCCGCACGTCGGTGCCCACGGTGCTCTTCGTCTCGCCCAGCTCGCAGTTCGAGGCGGTCGGCCGCGTGGTCCGGGCGCCGGTGGAGGAGGCGGCCGAAGGGGCCGAGGAGGCGGCCGACGTCACCGACAGCATCGAGCTGTCCTCGCTGCGCCCTCCCGCGTTCGAGCCGCTCGCCGACGAGGCGCGCGCGTTCGCGCAGCGGCTCGAGGGCACGCTGCGCGACTTCTATCAGAAGAGCGTGGCGCGGCTCGGCGCGCGGAACCTCGAGCTGCTCGCCCGGACCGAGACCCTCGTCGATCGTCACTTCGGGGTGCTCGCCGAGGGGCTGGCCATCACGAACCCCGTGAAGCGGCGGCGGCACATCAACCGCGTCCAGAGCGCGTTCCTGATCGAGTGCCGCAAGCTGATCGATGACTACGTCCGGCAGGATCTCCCGGATCAGCGCGACATCCTCGAGGGCCGCGTGCGCGCGCTCCTCGGCGACGCGACCCTCGTCGAGCCCCACGGGATGGTCACGCTCGAGCGGCCCGTCGCCGACTTCGCCGCGAGCCCCAGCGACTCCCGCGAGCTCGCCAAGGTCAAGCGCGCCCGGCGCGAGCGCGCCCGGGGCGGCGTGGTGAAGCTGGAGGTGGAGACGGCGCCGCTCCAGCGCTGGTACGTCGAACACGCCGCGGTGGAGACGGTCGACGACACGGTGCGCGCCTTCGTCACCGACAGCTGGCACCTCGCCGTCCAGCTCCTGAAGGTCTTCCACGCCTCGCGCACGAGCCTGACGCTCATCCAGGGCAGCAGCGGCAGCGACGAGGCGCGCGCGAGCTTCGTGGAGTCGGAGCGCGAGACCGCGAAGGAGCGCCTGCAAGAGCTGATGCGATTGCACGAGAATCGGATCGAGGAGCACGCCGCCCGCCTCGCCGAGGAGGCGCGCGTGCTCAGCCAGGGCTACGCCGACGACCTCGACCGCGTGGACCTGCCGCAGCTGCTCAAGTCGCAGCGCAAGCTGAGCCGGCAGAGCGAGGCGCTGAAGACGGGCCTGCTCGACGAGGCGGGCGTCTTCTACGAGCACCAGAAGGCGCTCTTCGAGCGCGCGCAGATCGGGCTCGAGGTCAGCGGCTTCCAGCACCGCATCGCGACCATCGTGCAGCGCACGCGCGAGGCCATCGCGCTCGAGGTGAAGAACGGCGTCCTGCACGGCACGCACGATCTGAAGAAGGCGCTCGGCGCCTTCCTCGAGGAGGAGCGCGATGAGCCGGTGAAGCTCAACGTCGATCTCTCCCACCGCTTCGATCCCGTGCAGGCGGTCGACGCGCTGGTGCGCGAGGGGCAGCGCTCGGCGGGGGAGCTCGCGGAGTCCGTCTCGACCCTGAGCGACGCGTCGATCCAGCGCCTCGCCGAGGGGGACGCGGACGAGGTCGAGATGGTGGAGCTGCCGCTGAAGCGGCTCGCTCAGTTCCTGCTCGACGCGCAGCTGGTCGGCCCGCTCAGCCAGCTCCTCGCGGAGGTGCCCGCCCAGGAGCAGCAGTCGGTCGGCGTGGCCGAGGACGTGGTCCGCCTGATCGGCTTCCACCAGAACGAGTACGACCCGAAGGAGTCCACGGGCGGGTTCCACGCACACATGCGCCCGGTGGTGGTCAACGGGCTCGAGCGGGTGGAGGGCGCGATCGCGCCGCTCGAGGCGATCGTGCCGAACGTCGACGCGCTGCTCGAGGCGAAGCTCTCCGCGGTGCTCCGTGGGACCGACGTCTACGAGCTGACCGAGTCGGCGCGCCAGCTGGGTCAGCACATCCGGCGCCACCAGGGGCAGCGCGCGGTGTCGGGCGCGCAGTCGCTGGCGCTGCGTGGCCTGGAGCGCGCGCGCGAGGGCCTCGTCCAGGCCATCTACGGGCGGAGCGCCGGCGTGCTGATGGCGCGGCGCCTCCGTGAGGGAGAGACCGCGGGCGCCCTGGTGGAGCGCGTCTCGCGCTTCGTCGAGGCCAACACGCCGAGCGCCGAGGTGCTGGAGGACTTGCCCTTCTACTACCGCCAGCTCTTCTTCGGGAAGAACACGTTCAACGAGACCTTCTGGGTCGAGCGCGAGCAGGAGCTGTCGCGCGCGCGCCGAGGCATCGCGCAGCACGCCCGGGGCGGCCGCGGCATCCTCGTCGTGACGGGCGAGCCGGACAGCGGAAAGACCGCGCTCTGTCGACGCCTGACCAGCCGCGCGCTCTCGGGTCGCGAGATCCACTGGGTGCCGCCGCCCGAGGACGGCGCGGCCGACGTCGAGGCGTTCCGGCGCAAGCTCTCCGAGGTCACCGGGGTGAGCGGCAGCGTCAACGACATCGTGCAGACGATCCCCGAGCGGAGCGTCCTGGTCATCGAAGATCTCGAGCTCTGGTGGGAGCGGAGCGAGCACGGGCTCGCGGTGATCGACGCGCTCATCGAGGTCATCGAGGCGCACGCGGGCCGCGTGCTCTTCCTCATCGAGATGGGCAGCTTGCCCTTCGACCTCGTCAACCGCTTCCGCCCGCTCGCGGACCACGCGCTGGCGGTCGTCGAGTGCGGCCCCCTCCCCGCGCACGCGCTCAAGGACATCGTGACGCTGCGCCACGGCTCGACCGGCATCACTTTCTCGCTGGACGGTACGGCCGAGAGCGAGCTGTCGGAGTGGCGCCTCGCCCGCCTGTTCTCGCAGCACTTCACCTACAGCCGGGGCCTCGTGGGCACCGCGCTCACCTCGTGGATCACGCACGTCGAGGAGGGCGACGACCGCGCCATCAAGATCCGCGCGCCGAGCCGTCGCGACTGGGAGGTGCTCGACCGACTCCGCGCCGACTGGACGGCGGTGCTCGTCCAGCTGCTCCTCCACAAGCGCCTGACGCGCGAGCGGCTGATGCGGGTCGCCGACCTCGAGGGGCGAGAGCTCGACCGGCAGCTCGACGCGCTCCGACGCATGGGCCTGATCAAGGAGAACCGTCAGGGCGTCGCGAGCGTGAACCGGTTCGTGACGCACGCGCTCATCGAGCGGCTCCGGGAGCGGAAGGTGTTGCCTTGAAGCAGGTCGCCTCGAAGCAGGTCGCCTCGAAGCAGGTCGCCTCGAAGCCGGTTGCCTCGAAAGAGGTGTCGCCGTGAGGGTGTCGGGCGCGGTCAGCGACGTGAGCGGCGAGCCGAAGGGCCTCGACGCGTCGGTCATGGGCGACGTCTACACGTCCTTCGGTGACCTCGCGATGATCCTCTTCGGCGCCCTCCTCGTCTGGGCGCTGCTCCGCGCGACGCGCTTCGCCATCGACGTCGTCCCCCTGGCGCCCACCCGACGCGAGCAGCTCCGGCGCGCGCACCCGCTCCTGAGCGGCGCCTCGGCCGTCTTCTACATGCTCCTCGCGGCGGCGTTCTTCTTCGACAAGTACCCGACGCACTTCCCGATCGCGGTCGCGGTGATCCTCGGCGTGAGCATCGCGGCGTCGTGGTTCGCGCTCCGGGACGTGGTGAGCGGCATCTTCCTCAAGGCGGGGCGTGTCTGCCGCGTGGGCGACTACGTGCGCATCGGCGACGTGCAGGGGCGCGTCGAGCGCATGGGGCAGCGCGTCCTCGTCGTGGAGACGGCGCGGGGCGAGGAGGCCATCATCCCCTACAGCCGGGTGGCGCGGGCGGAGCTGCTGCGCACCCCGGTGTCGGAGCGGGGCACGCTGCACGTCTTCGAGCTGACCCTCCCCGCCGCGCCGCCCGTGGCGGAGACCAAGCGGCTCATCCGCGAGAGCGCGCTCGCGTGCCACTGGTCAGCCATCGCGCGCGAGCCGGAGATCGCGGTGCTCGACGCCGACCGCTTCGAGGTGACGATCTTCGCGCTCGATCCGGATCACGTGCGCGACGTCGAGGCGTCGGTGCGCCGCGCGGTGGGCGCGTCCAGGTCGTCGAAGGCTCAGCCCACGGGCGCGGGGGGCGCCTCGACGGGGGGCGCGGCCTCCGGCAGCAGGTAGCGCTCGTAGACGAACCACCCCGCCGCGGCGGCGGCGAGCAGGGTGACCACCACGCCGAGGAGCACGCCGGTCCAGAGGCGGCTCTTGGCGGGCTTGCCGCGGGCCGCGAGGATGGCGTCCAGCACGTGCGGTGGCGGCACGTCGCTCTTGATGGTCGCGCCGCCCGCCGAGTCGAAGATCGACGCGTCGAACGGCGACGACTCTTCGAGCGTCTCGGGCTCGAGCTGCTCGAGGTCGACCTCGACGCTGTCGGCCTGCATGCCCGAGACGTCCACCGTCGGCTCGTCCGGGACCGAGATCATCGCGAGCGCCGGGGGGCGGGCCGACTCGCCGGAGTCGTACGGCGAGTTCGTCCGGACCGTGGCGTCCTCGTGCAGCTCCCAGTCGAGCTCGATCTCGCCGCGCCCCTTCAGCCGTAGCGTCTCCGCCATCGTGCGCGCCGACTGCCAGCGCACGTCCGGGTCCCGCTGGAGCGCGCCGTCGACGGCCGTGCAGAGCCACTCCGGGAGCTCACGGCGCACGCTGCGGAGCTTGGGCGGGTCTTCGTTGAGCAGCTTGCCGATCAGCCGGTTGTAGTTGGGCGCGTCGTGCGGCGGGTCGCCGGTCAGGGCGTGAAAGAGGACCGCGCCCACGCTCCAGATGTCGGCCCGCGCGTCCACCGGGTCACCCGCCGCCTGCTCCGGGGCCATGTACCACGGCGTCCCGAGGATGGCGCCCTGCTGCGTCGTGTAGAGCTCGGGGCCGCCCTTGGTGTTCTTGGCCACCCCGAAGTCGAGCAACTTGACGTGCATCTCGCCCTGCTCGTTCCACGTCAGGAACACGTTCTCGGGCTTGATGTCGCGGTGCACGATGCCGCGGTCGTGGGCCGCGGCCAGCCCGTCCAGGAGCTCGATCCCCACGTCGACGACCTCGTCGAGCCGCAGGTCGTCGGCCTCGATCGCGTCCTCGAAGGTGCGCCCCTCGAGCAGCTCGAGCGCGAGGTAGAGCGTTCCGTCGGGCTCCTGTCCAGCGTCGAGGACGTCACAGATCACGGGGTGGCCGATGTCGGCCGCGGCGCGCGCCTCACGGAGAAAGCGGGCCGCGAAGCCCTCGTGCTCCTCGAGCAGGGTGCCGTCGATCAGCTTGAGCGCGACGTGCTTGCCGGTGAACTGGTGGACGGCCGCATACACCGCTCCAATCGACCCCGCCCCGATCTTGCGGTGGAGTCGATACTTGCCCGCGATCGTCGAACCGATGCGAGCGCCTTCGGCTGCGGTACTGCTCCCCAAGGTGCTCCCGTGGGACGTCGAGACGCCCGCGCGGATTCCTTCCCACGGAATCCTACCCCCGTCTGGGCGGTGGGTCAGCGCGCGAACCTAGCGCTGGCGAGATTTCTCGACAACCGGCACGTGCGTAGGGTCACGGGTTGCGCCGCGCGACCGCACCGTCAGGGTGACGGAGTGCGCTCGTGGCTGACGGCTCTCTGTATGGTGGGATGTGGGGTGGGATGTGGGACGGCGGAGCCTCCCGAGGTCGTCCGCGCCGCGCCCGGCCCGGTCCCGGATCCGGCCGTCGAGTCCGCGCCCGCGATGGACCCGCCCTCCGATCACGAGCAGGAGCCGGAGATCGAGCCGACCTGGCCCGGGCGGGTCGAGGCGTGCGACCTCCCCACGCCCCGGGTGGGCGCGCTGCGGGAGGGGCTGCGGTACGCGCCGGGGCGTCACCTGGACCTGGCGCTCCCCACCTCGGAGGGCCCCCATCCCTGGGTGGTGCTGATCCACGGCGGCGGCTGGAGCGCGGGCGAGCGGAGTCACCTCCGCCGCGAGATGGAGATGCTGGCCACGCTGGGGTTCGCGGCCGCGAGCGTCGACTACCGCCTCCTGGACGCGGGCCGCCCGAACCGCTGGCCCGTGCAGGTCGCGGACGTGCGCTGCGCGGTGCGCTACCTCCGTCGGCGGGCGGGGAGCCTGGGGCTGGACCCGGAGCGGGGCGCCGCGGTGGGGTTCTCGGCCGGCGGATACCTGGCCGAGATGCTCGGCACCGCGTCGGACGCCGAGGGGCTCGACCACGCGTGCCCGGACATCGAGACCTCCCCGGCCGTGACGGCGGTGGTGGCCTACTACGCGCCCGCGGACCTGCGACCCGAGGCCAGCTACTCCCGCGCCGCGGACGCGATCCTGACCCGGTTCCTCGGCGCGCCGCGCGCGCGCGTCCCCGAGCGGGCCGCCCTCGCCTCCCCCGTCGTTCACGTCGACGCCGCCGACCCACCGCACCTGCTGCTGCACGGCACGCGCGACACCGTCGTGCCGCTCGATCAGTCCGAGCGCATGCGGGACGCGCTCGAGGCGGCCGGCGTGCACGCGCAGCTCGTCGTGGTCGACGGGGCCCCGCACGGGTTCCGGCTGTTCTGGCGTGGCGAGCGGACGCGCCCCGCCACCTGCACGACGGTGGCGTTCCTCGAGACCGCGCTCAGAAGCCCACGCGGCGCATCACGAAGCGCGGCAGCGAGCGGATCACGGCCATGATCGGGCCCCACGCGATCGGCGCGTAGACCACCGGCGCGCCGCGATCGAGCGCGGCGAGCACGCGCACCGCGACGTCCTCGGGCTCTCCCGCGAAGGGGGGCGGATCGAGCTCGGAGGTCATGCCGGTCTTCACGAAGCCGGGCTTGACGGTGACCACCTCGAGGCCGTCGGCGCGGTGCTTGTGGTCGAGCCCCTCGAGGTAGGCCGTCAAGCCCGCCTTGCTCGCCCCGTAGAGGACGACCGGCTTGCGGCCGCGCTCGCCCGCGACGGAGCTGAAGACGCAGAGCTTGCCGCCGCCGCCCGCGATCAGGCGGTCCTTCGCCTCCTCGCAGAAGAGCACCGTGTGGGCGAAGTCGACGGTGAGGAGCCGGCGGGTCAGCTCGCGATCGGACTCGAGCGCCTCCTGCGTCGCGAAGAGGCCGGCGGTGACGACGACCGCGTCGAACGAGCCGAGCGCCTCGAGCGCGGCGTCGAGCGCGGGCGCGAAGGTCTCCGGGCGCTCGAGATCACACGGGGCGTGACCCGGCGCCGCGCCGCCGCCGCGCACGCCGAGGTCGGCCGCGGTCTTGTCGAGCTCGTCCTCGCGACGACCGAGCAAGAAGAGGCGGTCTCCGCGCTCCGCCATGCGGCGGGCGAGCGCGCGGCCCATGCCCTTGGTGGCTCCGAGGAAGACGACGTTCACGGGCGATCTCCAAACAGGCGCACGGACTGCGCGCTACGCAACTTTCCTTCCGGATCCCACTTGCGGCGCACCTCCTGGAAGCGCTCGAGGCGCGGCTCCATGGCGCGGAAGTGCTCCGGGCGGGTGAAGGTGTCCTTGGCGAGGTAGATGCGCCCGCCCTCCTCGATCACGCGCTCGTTCAAGGCGTCGACGAGCGCTTGCGTGTCGTCGCGGACGGCGATGTCGAGCGCGATGCTGATGCCCTTCTTGGGGAAGCTCAAGAGGCCCTTGCCCTCGGCGCCGCAGTCCTTGATGACGCAGAGGAAGGACGCGCCGCCGCGCTTCGTGAGGATCTCGAGGACGCGCCGGGCCGCGCCCCGCCCGGCCTCTTCGGGCAGCACGCACTGGTACTGGGTGAAGCCCCGCTTGCCGTACATGCGGTTCCAGTGCCGGATCATGTCGAGCGGGTAGAAGAAGCTCTCCCAGTGCACGATGCCCGTCATCTCGCGCGGCAGGTGCTTCCAGTAGAACGCCGTGTTGAAGGCGCGCACGCTCAGCGGTCCGAGCGCCCAGCCGGGCAGCTCCATCGGCATCGTCACGCGCGGCTTCGGGTGCGGGAAGCGCTTCGGCGCGACCGACGGCGCGGCCCAGTCGCCCGCCATCAGGATGCCGCGGCCCATGTTCGCGCCCGGGCTGAGGCAGTCGATCCAGCCGACCGTGTACGGCCACTTCTGCGCCGCGTCTTTCAGCGCGTCGATGTAGGCGTCGATGTCGTCGACGCGCCGCGACTCCTGCCAGATCCAGGGGCTCGGGATGGGGCGCATGCGGAACTCGACCTCGAGCACGTGGCCGGTCAGGCCCATGCCGCCGATGGTCGCGCGGAAGAGCTCGGGGTGCGCCTCGTCCGAGCACCAGAGCACGCGTCCGTCCGCGACCCGCATCTTCAAGCGCGTGACGTGCTCTCCGAAGCAGCCGACCACGTGGTGGCCTTTGCCGTGCACGTCCGCGGCGACCATGCCGCCGAGGGTGACGAACTGGGTGCCCGGGGTGACCGGGACGAACCAGCCGCGTGGGAGGAAGAGCCGGTTGAGCTCCTTCAACGACAGCCCCGCTTCGGCGCGGAGCAGCCCGCTCTCCGGGTCGAACGCGAGCAGCCGGTCCGCGAGGGTCGTCGTGGCCACCTCGCCCACGCTGGGCGGCGGCAGCGCCGAGTCCCCGTAGGAGCGACCGAGCCCGCGGCTGAGCACCGCGCCTTCGGTCAAACGCTCGAGATCCTCCGAGAGGACCTCGCGGCCGGGCACGGGGATGCGGCCCCAGCCGGAGATGGTCGAGCTTCCGTTCGGCACGGCCCGGACTTAGCACCACGGCGCCGACCGGCCCAGGGCGCCGGCGGCCGAGCGGTCGTGTGCGCCGGGTGAAGCGTCGGTCCCGGGGGTTCCGCCGCGGCCACCCGTGTCCTACGCTCGGCTCTTTCCGATCGGGCTTCTTCGAGTAGGGGGTGGGCCGTGGAGCGTTACGAGCTCGAGCGAGACGACGAGGGCAACGAGACGGTGCGGGTCCCCTACCGGGGGCATCGGCTCATCGCTCACAACCTGCACAACCGCGGGACCGCGTTCACCGAGGCGGAGCGCCGCGCGCTCGGTCTGAGCGGCATGTTGCCCAACCAGGTCCGGGTGATCGCCGACCAGGCGGTGCGGGCGTACGGCCACGTGTGCGAGATGGGCGACTCCCCGCTCGAGCGCTACGTGGCGCTGTCGGATCTCGAGGCGCGCAACGCCATCCTCTACTACCGCGTGCTGGTGGAGCACCTCGAGGAGATGCTCCCCATCGTCTACACGCCGACCGTCGGCGAGGCGTGCGAGAAGTACAGCCACCTCTTCCGGCGGGGGCGCGGGCTCTGGATCACCCCGGACCACCAGGGCCGCATCGCCGAGGTGCTTCGCAACGCGCCGTACGAGGACGTGCGCCTGATCGTCGCGACGGACAACGAGCGCATCCTGGGGCTCGGCGACCAGGGCGCGGGCGGCATGGGGATCCCCGTCGGGAAGCTGGACCTCTACACGGTCGGCGCGGGCATCCACCCGGCGCGCGCGCTGCCTCTGAGCCTGGACGTGGGGACCGACAACGAGGCGCTCCGCGAAGATCCCTACTACGTCGGCTGGCGCGGCGAGCGGCTGCGCGGCGAGCGCTACGACGCGCTGGTCGAGGAGCTCGTCGAGGCGATCAAGGAGGTCTTCCCGAACGCGCTGCTCCAGTGGGAGGACTTCAAGAAGGCGAACGCCTTCCGGCTCCTCGACCGCTACCGAGATCGGCTGCTGAGCTTCAACGACGACATCCAGGGCACGGCGGGCATCGCGCTCGCGGGGGTCGTGGCCGCGTCGCGGATCAGCGGCGTGCCGATGGAGCGGCAGCGCGTCGTCATGCTGGGCGCGGGCGCGGCCGGGGTGGGCATCGCGCGCATCCTGCGGGCGGAGCTCGAGCAGCTCGGCGTGACCGGCGACGCCCTCACCGAGTCGATCGCGCTGCTCGACAGCAAGGGTCTGCTCACCTCGCGCCGCGACTACCGCGCCGCCTACAAGCAGGAGTTCGCCTGGCCCACGAGGCTGGTGGAGGAGGCGGGCCTCGACCCGGAGGGAGACAACGACCTGCTCGCCGTCGTCCGGGCCCTGAAGCCGACCGTCCTGATCGGCACGTCGGGGCAGCCGGGCACCTTCACCGAGGACGTGGTCCGCGCGATGGCCGAGCAGACGGAGCGCCCCGCCATCTTCCCCTTCTCGAACCCGAACTCGAAGGCGGAGGCGGCGCCGGCGGATCTCATCGCCTGGACCGACGGGCGCGCGCTGATCGCCTCGGGGAGCCCGTTCGAGCCGGTGGAGTACGAAGGCGAGACGTACCCCATCGCGCAGGGCAACAACGTCTACGTGTTCCCCGGCGTGGGCCTGGGCGCGCTGGCCGCCCGAGCGGAGAAGGTGCTCGACAGCTTCTTCGCCGTCGCCGCCCACGCGATCGGCGAGCGCGTCGCGAGCGACGCCATCCGGCGCGGCGAGCTCTACCCGCCGCTCGCCGACCTCCGCGCCATCTCGCGCGACGTGGCCGTCGCGGTGGCCCGCCACGCGGTCGAGCAGAAGGTTGCGCCCCAGGCGAGCCGCGCCGAGCTGGAGGCGCGCGTCGACGAGATGATGTGGTTCCCGGAGTATCCGCGCATCCGCCTCGAGTGAGGCGCGTCAGGGGCCGCAGGGCGGCACGTCGAACGTCACGACTTCCTGACACCAGCTCCGTGAGCCGGGGCCGCTCGTGAAGCACTGCGAGCCGTTCGCCGGGCCGTCGAAGCGGCCGGTGAGCACGACGGTCTCGCCGCACGCGTGCACGGTCACGCGGTAGTCGATGGGCCGGCCTCCCACGCAGCTCTCGTAGTGCGAGACGTTGACCCGGAAGGTGCCGGCCGGCGCGTTTCCCCGCCAGTAGACGTGCTCGTTGTCGACGCCCATGTTGCTCCCGCACGCCGCGTTGGCGTCGAGGTCCAGCTGACCGCCGCTCAGCACGCTGCGGTTGCCGTAGTAGACGGTCTGGCCCGCGGGATCGGTCACGTAGAGGTCCAGATCCGTCGGCTCGCTCATCCAGAGCGTGACCTCGACCTGCCCGGCCCCGACGGCCATGACGCTCAGCTCCCGCGTGATCGGCGCGCTCACCCTGCCTTGCCCGTCCACCGCGGCGACGCGCATCGTGACCGGGAAGGTCTGCCCCGGCTGCAGCGAGACCCCGTCGGGCATCACGGGGGCGCTGATCGCGAAGTGCACCGTCGCCCCGTCCGAGCCCCCGGCCTGGATCACGCCGAGCTCGGTGGGGACGGTCGCGGGCAGGTGGAAGTGGCCCTGGTAGCCGACGAAGTCCACGAGATACGCCTGCACGTCGGTCCCGCCCGCCGCGTCGCGCGCCCGGACGAGGACCCGCGACGGCGTCCGCGCGAGCACGGTGAGCGGGCGATGCGCGGGCTCGCCC
>SHBB01000296.1 GCA_004213565.1 Sandaracinaceae bacterium | reverse complement strand
GCGTCGCGGCGGTCCGGTCCGAGCAGCGCCGTGGCCTCCCCACGCAGGCGTTCGGAGGCATGCTGGTCGACCCGGCGCGACCCCCGAGCCGCGCGGCCGACACCGGGGTGCCCATCACCAACCCACCCCCGGCGTCGGACGAGGCGGCGAAGCTCCCCATCGGGACCTTCTCGGGGCTGGGGCAGGCGCCGTTGCCGCGGGACCAGAGCGAGCTGGCCTATGGCGTGACGGCGGTGATGGGCGCGGTGGCCGGCGCCCCCGTTCCGCCCAGCCCGGCGCCGTCCGGGGCCGGAGCTGCGCAGCCGGCGAAGCCGAAGATCCCCGCCACGCGATCGCCCGAAGAGGGCCGCGCCGTCCCGGCGACCCGCGAGACCCCGTTCGAGGTCGAGTCGCTGACGGTCGAGCCCTCGCGACCCGCTCGACCGATCGCGCGCACCGCGATGATGGACGCCTCGCAGCGGGCCTCGATCCCGTCGGGGCCCGTCGCGCAGCCGTCGTGGGACGGCGCCTCCATTCCCGCGAGCGCCATCCCGAAAAAGGGGGGAAGGACGCTGCTCGTGCTCGGCGCCCTCCTCGCGGGCGCGCTCAGCGCGGCCCTCGTCATCGGGGGGCTCTATCTCTATGAGAAGTCCGCCGACGAGGAGCCCGCGGTGGAGGCGCCGGCGGAGGAGATCGCGCCGAGTGAGGCGGTGGTCCCGGCCGAGCCGTCCTCCACGGGAGAGGCGGTCGCCCCGGTCGAGGACGACGAGGCGCCCACTCCCGAGGGAGGCAACTCGGGGGCACCCGAGGCGCAGGAGGAAGCGGCCGAGGACGAGCCAGCTCCGCGCCGGGCCGCCCCGCGCCGCTCGCGTCGCGTGGCGCGGGAGCGCCCGACCGAGGCGGAGGCCGAGCCCGACGCGCCGCCGTCGGGGGGGAACACGGTGGGGGACTTCCTCCCTGGGTTCCGTGAGACGCAGGAGCGCGAGACGCCGCCCGCCGAAGAGGTCCAGGCACCTCCCTCGAGCCCGGCCGACGCGCTGCGCCAGGCCAGGACGGCGATGCGGGGCGGAGAGCCGCAGCGCTGCGTGCAGATCCTCGACGACGCCATCCGAGGTGGCGCGCCCGCCATCGCGCTCCGGCGGCGCGGTGACTGCTACGACGCGGCCGGTCAGCGGGACCTCGCCGTGCGCGACTATCAGCGCTTCTGCCGGCTGGTTCCGGATCACCCCGCCATCGGCGAGGTGCGGGCGCGCCTGGACTCCTGGGGCCGAACCTGTCCGTGATGTCCGACCCCGAGACGCCTATGCGCGCTCGGGGCCGAGGACGATGATGCCGTTGCGGGCCGCCTGCCAGAGGCGCTCGCCGTCGGTGATCTCCCCGTCCGGCACGATCGACGCCTGACCGAGCCCGAGCTTGGGGACCGGCTCGATGGCCGGGCCCACCAGGCTGCCGTCAGCCGCCTGCGCGCGCAGGCGATCGACCACCACGCGCGCCTCGCTCGCGTCGGTCTCGGGGAGCAGCAGGGTGAACTCGTCGGTGTCGCTGCGGAAGAGGTGATCGATGGCGCGGATCGCGGTGCGGAGCCCGTTGGCGAGCTGCATCAGCAGGCCGTGCCCGGTGGCTTCGCCGCTCGACTTCACGATCGCGTCGAAGTTGTGGACCCGGAGCACGAGGCACGTCAGCGCGTGGCGATACCGCACCGCGCGCGTGGCCTCGTACTCGAGGCTGATGCGCAGCTGCCCGGGCCCACCTGCGTGCGTGACGGGATCCTTGTCGAGCGCGGGGTCGCTGGCCAGCGAGCTTCGCGCGCGCTCGGCGGCGCGCTCGGCCGCCGCGAGCCGCAGCAGGTTCTTGATGCGCTGCTCGACCTCGTAGACGCGGTAAGGGCGCGCGACGAAGTCCGACGCGCCGAGCTCCAGGCCTCGCTTGCGCGCCTCCTCGTCGTCGGCGCTCGTCGTCAGGAGCACCGGGATGGACGCGAGGGCCGACTCGGACTGGAGCACCTCGAGCACCTCCGCGCCGTCTTCGGTGCGCAGGCCGGCGTCGAGCACGATGAGCGAGGGGCGCTGGCGCGCGACGACGTTGAGCGCGGTCTCGCCGCTGTCGGCGGTGACCACGTCGAAGCCCGCTTCCTCGCAGAGCTCCTCGAGGAGGCGCAGGTTGAATGGATCGCCTTCGGCGATCAGGACGACGCCGGACATGTCACGCTCCCCCGCGCGAGCGACCGCTCTTGCCCGCGTCCTCCAATCCGTACCCCTGAACCTTGCGGATGAGGTTGCGCCGGCTGATGCCCAGCGCCTCCGCCGTCCGCGTCTTGTTGCCTTTGTTCCGCTGCAGCTCGTCGGCGATCATGCGGCGCTCGAGCGCCTCGACGGCCTCCGGCAGCGTGGTCCCGGGCGCCTCGGGGGCGGGGGCGGGCGTCGCCTCGGCGCTCTTGGCGCTGCCCTCCGGACCGAAGCGCCGCTTCTGCTTGATGCTCGGGCTGAGGAGGTCGTCGTCGATGACCTTGTCCTCGCCGCTGAGCACCCAGAGGCGCTCCATCTCGTTCTCGAGCTCGCGCACGTTCCCCGGCCACTCGTGCCCCATGAGCTGCTCGAGCGCGCGCTGGGTCAGGACCTTCTTCAGTCCGTCGCGCTGGCCCAGCTCGCCTAGGAAGTACTCGATGAGGAGGGGGATGTCGCTGCGCCGCTCCCGGAGCGGCGGGACCTTCAGGCTGACCACGTGCAGACGGTAGTAGAGGTCCTCGCGGAACGAGCCCTGCTTGACCATCGACGTCAGGTCGCGGTTCGTCGCGGCGATGATGCGCACGTCGACCTTCTTCGTCTCGGTGCCGCCCACGGGCATGAAGACGCCCTCCTGGAGGACGCGCAGGAGCTTGACCTGGAGCGCGGGCGACATGTCGCCGACCTCGTCCATGAAGAACGTGCCGCCGTCCGCGACCGTGAAGAGGCCTGGCTTGTCGGCCACCGCGCCCGTGAACGAGCCGCGACGGTGCCCGAAGAGCTCGCTCTCGAGGAGGTTGTCGTTGAAGGCGCTGCAGTTGGTGGCGACGAACGCCTTGTTGGCGCGTCGCGACTGGGCGTGGATGGCCCGCGCGACCAGCTCCTTGCCGGTCCCGTTCTCGCCGAGGACGAGCACGGTGGCGTCGCTGTTCTTGATGCGCTCGAGCATCCGGAACAGCGCGGTCATCGGGGGGCTGCCGCCGACGATCCCCGCGTAGGCCTTCTGCGCCTCGTCGTCGCTTGCCTCGGGCGAGGGCTCCGCTTGCTCGGCCAGGGCCACCGCGCGCTCGGCGAGCCGCTGCGCGTCCGCTCCGTCCACCTCGACCGCGAGTCGAGCGCCGCTCGGCAGCTGCCGCTCGACGCGCGCGTGCTCGGCCCTCTCCGCTGTGGCTTCGTTGGTCTCCATGAGTCGAAAGGGAGCCGGCTCCCGCGCGGGATTGAAGCACGGTCCGCGCGACGGCTTCAATCGCTACCTTCACCCCGGAGCAACTGAAGCACGATCGTCTCGATGGGCGTGCGACGCGTCGGTGTCGAGGTGCGCTCCCGGTTGACCAGGGCGAGCATGACGTCCACGCGCTCCGCGTCGAGCACGTCGCCCGGCTCCGGTGGCGCGGACTCGAAGTTGAGCGGGCACCACGTCACGTCGCCGCCCGCCGAGGCTCGCAGCGCTTCGACCGGGACGGTGCCGGCGGGGTAGCGCAAGGGCAGGCCCTGGGTTCGGCACACCAGCGGCCGGCCCGCGTAGGCGGCGCAGCGGCCGTCGTCGCCCAGCAGCACGCAGCGCGGGTCGTCATCTGGCCGCTCGAGCTGCGCCTCGAGGCGCGCCCGCGCTTCGGGGCTGGGCTCCGAGAGGGCGGCGCGGAGCGCGTCCGCCTCGACGTCCGAGACGGAGAGGCGCGCGTGGCAACACCCGCTGCAGCCAGCGCGGCAGACCACGTCCTCGCGGCGGGCCGTCACCTCCCGCGCGAAGGCGTCGACCTTCTCTCGCAGCGCCTCGTACCCGGTCACGCCGGGGTCTATCACGCTCGCGGGCGGAGGCCCTCAGAAGGGCGCGCGGCGGACGCTCCGGCGCACCTCGTGGGGCATATCGCGACGGACCAGCGGCGGCGGCGCGTAGCGCTCGCGGGCGCGTGGGATCAGCAGGGCGCCCTGCGGTCCGTGCGGGCGCCCGTAGATGGTCTGGGTGCCGCACTCGATCTGACCGGGTCGGATCTCGTGGCACTCGACGTCGTCCTGGGCGGAGGCGGTCGCGGGGCCGCCGAGGACGGAGAGCCCGACGGCGACGAGGGCCGCGGAGCTGGAGAGGAGCAGGGTTCGCATGCGTGTCCTTTCGCCAGCCTCGATCGACGGCTGACCGCCGTCGGACACCGGCCGGGCGAGGAGGTTCCCGCTCACTCGTCTTCGGTCAGCATGCCGGGGGGCGGCACGGAGCGATCGTCCCGCTCGATGAGGCCGGCCGTCAGCGCGGCGACGAACTCGGTCGCGGGACGGAACGCCACGTGATCCGGGGTGCCGCGCTGCACCACACGGCCCGCTTCGAGCACCACCAGCTCGTCCGCCAGCTCGCGCGCGTCGCTCGCGTCGTGGGTGACGAGCACGGTCCGCAGGCGCGACGCGCGGAGCCAGTCCGCGAGGAAGCGCCGCACCTTGGGCCGGGCGCTCTGATCGAGCGCGGAGAGCGGCTCGTCCAGCAAGAGCACGCGCGGAGACGACGCGACCGCCCGCGCGAGCGCGACCCGCTGCATCTCGCCCCCCGACAGCTCCGTGGGTCTCCGCCGGGCCAGCGGCCGCACGCCGAGGTCGTCGAGGATCCGGAGCGCGTGGGCGATGCGCGCCTGGCGCCCCCCGGTCCGAATGCCGAACATCACGTTGTCCAGCACCTCGAGGTGGGGGAAGAGCCCGTAGCCCTGGGGCACGTACGCGAGCCCTCGCTCCTCGGCGGGCAGATCGATGCCGCGCTCGTGGTCGAAGAGGATCTCGTCGCCGAAGCGGACGTAGCCGTCCTCGGGGCGGATCGCGCCTAGCAGCGCCTGGAGCAGGGTGGACTTGCCGGCCCCGTTCGGGCCCATGACCACGGTGGTGCCCCGGCACGTGAGCGCGGCCTCGAGCCGCAGCTCGCCGCGCCGCACGGTGACGTTCGCGTCCAGCATCAGGTCCGCTTCCCCAGCACGCGCTCGACGCGCGAGGTGCGCAGGGCGGCGAACAGGAAGAGCGCGAAGGCGAGGAGCACCAGCGCCATCACGCGGGCCGGGCCCAGGTCGCCCTCCATCGCGGCGTAGATCGCGACCGGGAGCGTCTGCGTGGCTCCGGGGAGGTTGCCCGCGAACACGAGGGTCGCGCCGAACTCGCCCAGCGCGCGCGCCCACGCCATCGCGAGGCCTCCGACGAAGGTCGGCGCGCTCATCGGCAACACCACGCGAAAGAACACGCCCGTCGGTCCGCTGCCGAGGCTGCGCGCGGTCCAGAGCAGCTCGTCGTCGACCTCGCGGAACGCGTCGGCCACGGGGAGCACGAAGAAGGGCGCCGCGACGAAGATCTGCGCCAGCACGACCGCGCTCAGGGTGAAGGGGATCGAGACGCCCGCCTCGGCCAGCGTGTCGCCGAACAGCCCTCCGCGACCGAAGGCGGCGAGGAGCGCCACGCCGGCCACGGCGGGTGGGGTCACCGCGGGCAGGCGCACGAGGCCTTCGATCCGACGCGCCCACCAGCCCTCGCGCCGCGCGAGCCACCAGGCGAGCGGCGTCCCGGTGAGCGCGAGCAGCCCGACCGCGAGGGTGGTGCTGCCGAGGCTGAGCCAGAGCGCGTCCCAGAGCCCGCGGTCGACGGCGCGCTCGAAGTCGCCGTCCGAGAGCGTCACCGCGAGCGCGACGAAGGGGAGGAGGAGGAACGCGACGAGCGCGAACCCGAGCGCACGCCCGCCGAGCCGGAGCGCGTCGTTCACGCCCCGCCTCCGCGCTCTTCGGCCGGGCTCTCCTCACTCGGGCAGCGCGTCCAGCCGTGCCGCGCGAGGTGTGAGAAGCCGTCTTCGCGGAGCCAGCGCACGAACGCGCGCGCTTCGGGCGCCGCGCCCTCGGTGACCGCGATCGGGTAGCGCGCCACCACCCCCAGCTCCTCCGGGATGGGCCGCGCCTGAATGGGCGAGCGCGCGCGGGCTGCGTCGGTCGCGTAGACGATCGCCGCGTCGGCCTCGCCCAGCTGCACCTTGGTGAGCACCTGCCGCACGTCGAGCTCACGCGAGACTACCTTGGCGTCCACCCGTCGCCGCCACGCCGCGCCGTAGCGCCTCTCCGCGCGCGCGAAGATGGCGTCCGTGTACGCCCCGATCGGCGCCTCGGGCGTACCGATCACCAGCCGCTCCGCGCGGTCGAGGGTCTCGAGACCCCGGACCGCCGAGCCGGGGCCCGTGACCACCACGGGGCGGTTGCAGGCGAGGAGCGTGACCTCGCCCAGCGAGCCGCGGACGGCCCCCTCGACGTGGGCGTAGCTCGCGGGGGCGTAGACGTCGGCCGGCGCGCCCGCCTCGAGCTGTCGTCGCAAGACCTGACTCCCCGCGGCGGTGACCCGCACGCGCGTCCCGGTGCGCGCCTCGTAGGCCTCGGCCGCGTCCTCCATCGCGGGGCCGAGGGACGCCGCGGCGAACACCCGCATCGGCGCCTCCTCCGAGCACCCTCCCGAGGGCGCGGCCAGGCTGCACGTGAAGGCGCAGAGGAGGGCGCCGCGAAGGGTCCGCTTCCTCGCGCCGTCTGGGCCGTTCAGGGGGGGCAAGAGGCCGGCAAGCATACACGCCGCACCCCCCTGACGCCCCTGCCGGGCCTTTCCCCGTCCCCATCCTCGCGACGGCGCCAGCTTCCGTGTAGAGTCCACGCCGTGACGGACCCCGGCGATCGCGGCGGGCGCCCCACCATGCCCGAGGCAGTGGACGCTTCATCGCTCTTCGGGGACGACAAGGGCGCAAAACCGGTGCTCGTCGTGTTGACGGGCCCGCAGGTCGGTCAGCGCATCCTGCTGGAGGCGCCGGCGATCATCGGGCGCGATCCGGAGGCGGACCTGATGCTCTTCGACGCCGAGGTCGACTGGCATCACGCGCGCGTCGAGCCGAGAGACGGCGGCTGGATGGTCCTCGACCTGACGGGGGAGCGGCGCACCGAGGTCAACGGCATGCGGGTCAAGCAGCTCATGCTGACGCCCGACGATCAGATCATCCTCGGCGGCACCGTGGTCCGCTTCGAGGTGCACGACCCGATCGAGCAGGCCTACGACGAGGCGGTGCTCGAGCGGCTCTACAAGGACGACCTCACGGGGCTCCTGGCGCGGCGCAAGTTCGACATCGAGCTCAGCGGGGCGCTCGACGCGGCGGCGCGGAACGACGAGACGATGGCGATGCTCGTGCTCGACGTCGATCGGCTCAAGCCGATCAACGACATGCACGGGCACATCGTCGGCTCGCGGGTGATCAGCGACGTCGGCGCGCTCGTCCGTGCGGTGCTCCAGACCCGACGGCTGGAGCGGGCGCTGGCCTGTCGGCTCGGTGGCGACGAGTTCGGGGTCGCCGTGACGGGCATCTCGCCCGAGGACGCGCGCGAGCTGGCCGAGGCCATCCGGAGGGCCGTGGCCGAGACGCCGTTCGTGCACGAGGCCGAGCCTCTCCGGGTGCGGGTCTCGGGCGGGCTCGCCTTCTATCCGCGCGACGGCGGGACGGCCCTCGAGCTGCTGCGGCGGGCGGACGAGGCGCTCTACCGGGCCAAGGGCGCGGGGGGCGATCGCATCACGGTGCATGCGCCGGAGGCCGATCGGAGGTAGGCCACCTCCCCGTGGAGGTCGTCTACTTCATCGTCCTGGTCGGCGTGCTCGTGTTCGTTCACGAGCTCGGCCACTTCGCGTGGGCGAAGTTCTTCGGCGTCCGGGTCCTCAAATTCTCGCTCGGCTTCGGCCCGCGGATCGCCGGGTTCACGCGCGGCGGCACCGAGTACGTGATCGCGACGTTCCCCCTCGGCGGCTACGTGCGCATGCTCGGGGAGAGCCCCCACGACGACGTCCGCCCCGAGGACGAGGGCCGGGCCTTCTCGCAGCAGGCGCTCTGGAAGCGCGTGGTCATCGTCTTCGCGGGGCCGGCGATGAACCTGCTCTTGCCCATCGGGCTCTTCTTCGTCGTCTACCTCGGCGACGCGCAGTCGGTCCCCGCGGTGGTGGGCACGGTCTTCCCCGACCGCCCCGCCGACGGGGTGCTCGAGCCGGGCGACCGCGTGGTCCAGGCGGACGGCGAGGACGTCAGCACGTTCTACGAGCTGGCCCGCATCATCGAGGCCCACCCAGAGGAGCCCGTGGAGCTGGTCGTGGAGCGGGCCGAGGAGCGCCGCACGGTGACGGTGACGCCTTTCCTCGCGCGCTCGCGGCGCCCGCTGGATCTCGTCGACGAGGTGGGGCGGATCGGCATCAAGCCCCACCACCCCCTCGCGGTCATCGGGGTCACGTCCCCCTCGAGCCCGGCCGCGGCGGCGCGCCTCCGCGCGTTCGACCGCATCATCAGCGCGGCCGGTGAGCCGGTCGATCGCTGGATCGATCTCGAGCGCCTGCTCGGCGGCAACCGCGGCTCGATGGTGCCCGTGACCTACATGCGGCCCACCCGCGTCGAGGGGGCGCTCGGCGGGTTGGTCGAGATGGAGGTCTACGAGCCGCACGTGGCGACCCTCACGCCCGAGCCCGGGCCCGGCGGCGGGCTCACCCGATCGGGCATCGAGGAGTCCGACCTCTACGTCGCGCACGTCACCGCGCGGGCCAACGACTACGAGGGCGGCGTGCGGCCCGGCGACCGGCTCGTGGCGCTCGACGCGGTGCCGATCCGGCTGTGGGCGACCTTCGTCGAAGACGTCGAGGCGACGGGCGACGCGGCGCAGGAGCTGAGCTGGCGTCGCGGCGATCAGCTGGTCACGCGCACTTACCGCCTCCGCGCCGCCCGCTCGGTCACCAACCAGGACAGCGACCAGCGGGTGCTCCTGCTCGACCCGGAGACCGGGCGGCACCTCGCGACGCTCGGCCACTGGCGGCCCACCACGCTCGACGCCCCGGTCCCCAACCCGAGCACCATCGGCTACGCGCTCGATCAGTCGTTCCGGGTCACGGCGGATCTCATGGAGCTGACCGTCTACTCCGTGGTGCGGCTCTTCCAGGGCCGGCTGCCGCTGCGCGACATCGGCGGCCCGCTCCGGATCTTCGAGGCCACCGAGGCCGCGGCCCGCGAGGGCGCGACGAACTACCTCAGCTTGATGGCGTTCATCAGCATCAACCTCGGGCTGATCAACCTCCTGCCGATCCCGATGCTCGACGGGGGGCACCTGATGTTCCTCTTCGTCGAGGCCGCGGCCCGCCGGCCCGTCTCGACGCGGGTGCGGGAGTACGCCTCCATGGTGGGCCTCGCGCTCCTCGTGATCCTCATGGTGCTCGCGTTCAAGAACGATCTGGAGCGGCAGTGGCCGCGCATCGTCGAGGCTTTCGAGGACTCATGAAGAAGAGCAAGGCCGCGCCCTCCCGCTGGGTCGCCACCCGCGTCCTCTTTCGCGTCCTCGAGGAGGGCGCCTACGCCACCCCCGCGCTCGACGCCGAGATCGGGCGCGCTCATCTCGACCGCCGCGACGCCGGGCTCGCGACCGAGATCGTCTACGGGACGCTGCGCGCGCTCCCGGCGATCGACGAGGTGCTGGCGGCTCGCCTCAAGAAGCCCGACAAGACCGATCCGTGGCTGCGCGCCGCCCTCCGGGTGGGCGCCTATCAGATCCAGCACCTCTCGCGCGTGCCGGTGCACGCCGCGGTCAACGACGCGGTGAGCCTCGTGCGGACCGAGCGCGGGCCGAGGCTCGCCGGGGTCGCGAACGCGGTGCTGCGAAAGATCGCGGCCGCCCGGCCGGACGAGCCCTCCCCGCCGACCCGCACGCTGGTGCCCGGCTGGGTGGAGAGGTGCTTCCGAGACGCGCTGGGCGAGGCGAGGGCCGACGCGCTCCTCGGCGCGCGCCGGCTGCCGCCGCCTCTCGGGCTGCGCGCGGTCGGGGTCTCCCCCGAAGATCTGCTCGCGACCCTGCGCGAGGCCCTGCCCGAGGCCGAGATCGACGCCGCGGGTCTCGCCTCGCGCGGCGTCTTCGCCCGCGGCATGGGCGACGTGCGCGAGCTCCCCGGGTACGACGCCGGGCGCTTCGCGGTGCAGGAGATCGGCTCGCAGCACATCGTCGATCTCGTCGGCGCGGAGCCGGGCGAGCGCATCGCCGACCTCTGCTGCGGGCACGGCACCAAGACCCTCGCGCTGGCAGAGCGCGTCGGCGCGGAGGGGCGCGTGGAGGCGGCGGATCTCTACGAGGAGAAGCTCGACAAGCTCGACGCGGAGCGTCGCCGACTCTCGCTCCCCGAGGTGGGCACGCGCGCGGTCGACCTGACCGTCGGGACGGGCGGGCTCGCGGCCGAGGGCTTCCATCGCGTGCTGCTCGACGCGCCCTGCACGGGACTCGGAACCGTGCACCGACGCCCCGAGCTGGCGCATCGGCTGGAGCCCAGCGACCCGAAGCGTCTGGCCGCCCTTCAGCAGAAATTGCTCGCAACCGCGGCCACCCTCGTGCGCCCGGCGGGCCTGCTGGTCTATGCCGTTTGCTCTCCCACACGCGAGGAGGGCGCCGACATCGCCGCGGCGTTCGAGGCAGCGCACCCCGACTTCGCTCGGGTTTCCGACGCGCACACTGACGAGGACGGCGTCGCCCGGATCGGCCCATGGCTCGACGACGTGGACGCCTACCAGGTGGTGCGCTGGCGCCGTCCCTGAGCGGCGACATTCATTCCACTGGCAACGGACGGAACGGCGCTTGACAGGGGTAGACCCGGTGCTATCGTCCGCCCTCTTTCCGGGGCGTAGCGCAGTCTGGTAGCGCGCATGGTTCGGGACCATGAGGTCGGAGGTTCGAATCCTCTCGCCCCGAGTTGCTTCCCTTGGCCGGTTCGACCTTCAGTGGGGCCGGCGAGCTTGAAACGCGTGTGCGGAGCCCGTCCGGGGAGGGACGTTCGAGCATGGCCAAGGCGATTCCTGCCGTCCGAGTTCTGGTCGTCGACGACGACCCGGCCATCTGTGACTACATGGAGACCTTCCTCGCGAAGGACGGTTTCGAAGTCACGACCGAGACCGATCCCGAGCGGGTCGAAGAGGAAGTCAAGAAGGGTGGCTATCACCTGGTCGTTCTCGACCTGATGATGCCCAAAATGGACGGCATCGAGCTGCTCCAGCGCATCCGGAAGATCGACAGCGACATCGCGGTCGTGATCTTCACCGGGTTCCCTTCCCTCGAGACGGCGGTTCAGTCGATCAAGCTGGACGCGGTCGACTACCTCAAGAAGCCGTTCAACCCCGACGAGTTCCGCGAGGTCCTCGACCGTGTGATGAAGAAGAAGGGCCTCGTCCGCACGCCGGAAGAGAATCTCCACCGCTTCATCGGCGAGACGATCCGCGGTCTGCGCAAGGGTCGCAGCCTGACGCTGAAGCAGATGAGCCGCCGCACCGGCCTGAGCGTCTCGCTGCTCAGCCAGATCGAGCGCGCGGAGTCGAGCGCGTCGATCAGCTCGCTGTACAAGATCGCCTCCGCGCTCGACGTGCACATCGCGGATCTGTTCGGCGACTTCTAGTTACAGGAGGGCCTGAACGCAGGCCCTCCCCCCATGGGGCGAAGCGCCCATGGGGCCCCCCTCCCGACTACGGCGCGTCGCGCGCTCCGCGCGCTTTGGCGCCGACCCCAGCGGCGGGGCGCTGGGGC
>SHBB01000295.1 GCA_004213565.1 Sandaracinaceae bacterium | reverse complement strand
AATGCGCGCGACCGCCCCGACGCTGAGCGCCGCGGCGCCCGCGCTGCCTCTCGACGCGCGGCCGGATGCGCCGGAGACGCCGACGATCGAAGCGGCGAGCGCTCCCGTGAGCCTCGTCGCTGCGCCCCACGTCGAGTCGCGCTCGCCGGACGAGGAGTCCGCGCCGCCGTCGCGCGTGGAGGCGTCGCGCAAGCCGAGCGCGCCGCCGATCTCCCGCGTCGTGCCGGATCTGCCGCTCCAGCTCGAGGTCGGCGCCGTCCCCACCGTACCGACGGGGCCGAGCGCGCCCAGCGAGACGATGGCGGCCGCGCTCCGCGACTACGCCAACGAGCGCTACGTCGAGGCGGCCGTGAAGCTCCAGCACGTGGTCGAGGGGCGCAGCGACGACCGCCCCGACCGCGTCACGCAAGCCGAGTTCTTCCTCGCCAAGTGCCTCTACCACATCGGCCTCTACCACGCGTCCGCGGCCGCCTTCGACGAGGTGACCCGGCGCGGGGCGGAGCACCCTTACTTCGAGGCCTCCCTGACGTGGCTCGCGATGCTCGCCGAGCGCCTGCCCGAGCCGAGCGGGGTCATCGACTCGGTCGGGCGCTACGAGCCCGCGCAGCTCCGCGCGCTGGACCGCGGCGAGAGCCGGCGGCACTACCAGCACCTCGTCTATCTGCTGGGCCGCGCGCGCTACGGCGCGGGGCGCTTCGGCGAGGCCGTTCATCTCCTCTCGGGGGTGGCGGAGGACAGCCCCCACGCGCTCGAGGCGCGCTTCTTCGAGGGCATCGCGCACGTGCGCATGCGCCGCGCCCAGCCCGCGCTCGGCGCCTTCCGCCGCGTCCTCGAGGCGGTCGAGGCCGGACGGACGGGCGGCAACGACGAGCCCGAGCGGATGCGGGACCTGGCCTGGATGAGCGTGGCGCGGCTCTACTACAGCCTCGCGATGCAGCTCCCGGCCCGGCGCAACGCCGAGGCGTCGGAGCTGCTCGGCCACGCCATCGCGGCGTGGCGCAACATCCCGCTCTCGAGCGAGCACTGGCTCGACTCCTTCTTCGAGGAGACGTGGGCGCTGTACGTCGCGGGGCAGCCGGCCCGGGCCCTCGGCCATGTGCACGCGCTCGAGAGCCCCTACTTCCGCGCGCGAGCGGAGCCCGAGGCGCTCGTGGTGCGCGCGATGATCCAGTTCGAGCACTGCCAGTGGGACGCGGTCGAGCACGGCCTGTCGCAGTTCCACGCCCGCTTCGATCCCAGGCTCGACGCGGCGGAGCGCGCGCTGCGAATGGCCGCCCGCAACGAGGACGCCTTCCGCATGCTCGTCGCGGTCCGCGCGCGCAACTCGAGGGTGCCCGGGGCCGCCCGCCCCGCCATCCGCGCCGCCTTCGACGATCGCGCGCTGCTCCGACACCTCGAGGACGTGCGCGCGCTCGACCGCGAGCGGCGGCGCCTCGAGCGCATCGGCGAGGGCGTGCTCGAGACCAGCCTCTACACCCGCGTCGCCGCGGACCACGCGGTGCTGCGCTCGCTGGCCGTGGAGCGGACGGGCGAGCTGGCGCGCGCGCGCATCGCGAGGCTCGTCGAGGCGCTGCGAGAGCGCATGACCCAGATGGACACCATCGAGCTGGAGCTCTCCACCCAGCGACGCATGGAGCTGGAGCGGCCGAACCCCGCGCCGATGGAGCCGCCCACCGGGGGCCGCATCGTCGCGGTGCAGGGCGACCAGGTGTGGCCCTGGGACGGCGAGTGGTGGCGCGACGAGCTGCCGTTCTATCTGCAGGAGATCGACAACCGCTGCGGGCGGTGACGTTCGGTCGATTTCCGGGGCGCGGGAGACGAAACGACCCCACGCTTCGCCCGTGAGCACGGACCGAGACCTGCCTTCCGGAAGACTCTCCCGCGTCGCGCGGCTCGCGTTCCTGGGCGCGCGCACCGGCGCGGGCATGCTGCTGGAGAAGCGCGGCGACCGCACGGCCGAGGCCGCGGCCGAGGTGCTCGGGACCATGCGCGGGCTCGCGGCGAAGTTCGGGCAGATGGCGTCGTACGTCGACGGCGTCGTGCCCGAGTCGAAGCGCGAGGCGTTCGAGACCGCGCTGGGCACGCTGCGGGCCGCCGCGCCGACCTCGTCGTTCGACGCCATCCGCGACGTCGTGGAGGACGAGCTGAGCGCACCTCTCGACACCCTCTTCGCGCGCTTCGACGAGGTGCCCCTCGCCAGCGCCTCCATCGGGCAGGTGCACGCGGCCACGTTGCCCGACGGCGCCGACGTCGTGGTGAAGGTGCAGCACCCGGGCATCGATCGCGCGGTCGATCACGACCTGAAGAACATGCGCGTCATGGGCGGGCTGAAGAGCGCGATGATCGGCGCGAAGTTCGAGGCGAAGCGGGTCATGGAGGAGCTCGACCGGCACTTCCGCGAGGAGCTCGACTACGGGCTCGAGGCCGAGCGGCAGACGCTCTTCCGCGAGATGCACGCGCACGACCCGCGCGTCCGCGTCCCGCGCGTGATCACGCACCGCAGCGCGCGCCGCGTCATGACCAGCGAGCGCGTCCGCGGCCTCTCGTTCGAGGAGGCGTGTCGCGCGTCGGAGGCCGAGCGGCGGGCCTGGGCCGAGACGCTCTGGGCCTTCGTCTTCCGCTCGAGCCTGCTCGGTGGCCACTTCAACGCCGACCCTCACCCGGGCAACTTCTTCTTCCACGAGGGCGGACACGTCACGGCCATCGACTACGGCTGCGTGGTCGAGGTCCCGCCCGCGCGCCGGGCGCTCGCGCTCCAGGTGCATCGCGCGGCCATCGCCGGGGACCGGGCCGCCTTCCGCGAGGCCGGCAAGGCGATGATGCAGACGAACGGCGGCAAGTTCGAGGAGACGATCCTCGACTACCTGCACCAGTGCTTCGTGCCCCTCTTCGACTCGCCCTTCCACATCACGCGCGACTACGCCGGCTCGCTCGTCGACGGCATGGTCCAGGGCGCGGTGGAGGGGCTGAAGACCAAGAAGGCGGAGATGGTCCCGCTCCCCGAGGGCATGGCGCTCATGAACCGACTCCAGTTCGGCTTCTACTCGGTGCTCGCCCGCCTGGACGTCGAGGTCGACTACGCCGGCGTCGAGCGCGCCCTCTTCGCCGAGTAGGCCACGTCCGCGGTCTGGTCAACTGGTCAGACAAGTGGTATCGAGGAGCATGACGCGCTGGCTCTTCTCTGCCCTCGTCGTCGGCGGGGTCTTCGTCGGAGGCTGCGCGCCCGACGCGGGTCCCGTGTTCGTCGCGGACGATCCCGATCCCGCGCGCCTCGCGCAGCCGGGTCCGCTCGCCCGCGCGGTCGAGCCCGCGCCCGTCGCCGTGGGCGTGTGGATGACCGCGCACTTCTCGCCCTCGTTCGGCCGCGACCCCGTCTTCCCCCGCGTCCAGGACGGGACGCTGACCATGCCCCGCGAGGGCACCGACGACGACGGCGTCTACTGGCTCGGCATCACGCCAGACGACGAGGGCAGCCTGGGCCCCGTGGGCCGCGGCACGATGTGGGCGGTGACGACGGTGTCGGCGGAGCGCGCGACGGGGCTGCTCATCCAGCCCGATCGGGTGCTCGATCTCTGGGTGAACGGACGCCGTCAGCCCGGCGACGTGTACGGCTCCGGGCGGATCCGAGTGCCCTTCGCGCTGCAGGAGGGAGACAACCTCGTGGTCGCCCGGATCCTGGGCGGGCGGGGCGCGCCGACGCTGCGGCTCTGGACCACGCCGCACGAGCTCCACTTCAACCTCGCCGACCGCACGCACCCGGATCTGCTCGTCGGAGACGCCTCCACCCAGTACCTCGGCGTGCCCATGCTCGCCTTCGGCGACGCGCCGATCACCGACGTGCGCGCCATGGTGGTGGAGAGCGACGCGTTCGAGGAGACGGCGCTGCACGTGCCCGTGATCCCCGCCGGCGCGGTGACACAGGTCCCCTTCCAGCTGGTCCCCAAGGCGGCCTTCACGACGCCCGAGGAGACGGTCTCGGTCACGCTCCGCGTCGAGTCGAGCGCCGTGTTCACCTACGAGATCACGACGGAGCTGAGCACCGTGGCCGCGGACGGCGCCGCCTACCGCCGCACGTTTCGCTCGGGGATGGACCGCTCCGCGCAGTACTACGGCGTCCGCCCGCCCGCGTCGGTGGATCCCGCGCGCGACTACGGCTTGATCCTGAGCCTGCACGGCGCCTCGGTGGAGGCGGCGGGCCAGGCGCGCGCGTACTCGTCGAAGGACTGGGCGTTCCTCGTCGCGGCCACCAACCGCAGGCCCTTCGGGTTCGACTGGGAGGACTGGGGGCGACTCGACGGGCTCGAGGTGCTCGAGGACGCGCGCGCCCACTTCGGCACCGAGCCGACGCGGACCCACGTGACCGGACACTCGATGGGCGGCCACGGCACGTGGCAGCTCGGGAGCCTCTTCCCCGGGCTCTTCGCGGTCGCGGCCCCGAGCGCGGGCTGGGCCTCGTTCTACAGCTACACGGGGCGCGCGCGGCCGACGGGACCCTTCGCGCGCGCGCAGGCCTCGAGCGACACGTACGCGTACCTGTCGAATCTCCAGCGCCGATCCGTCTACGTCGTGCACGGCGACGCCGACGACAACGTGCCCGTGCGCGAGTCGCGCGATCTCGTGGCGATGCTCGAGTCGATGGCGGTCGACGTGACCTATCACGAGGAGCCGGGCGCCGGGCACTGGTGGAACGGGGACCGGGCCGAGGGCGCCGACTGCGTCGACTGGCCCGAGATCTTCTCCCTCATGGAGGCGCGCACCCTCGAGACGACCGAGCTCGACTTCGACTTCATCAGCCCCTCGCCGTTCGTCAGCCCCACCCACTCCTACGTGACGCTCCACAGCGCGATCACGCCGGACGAGGATCTCACCCTTCGCTCGCGCCGCGCGGGAGACGTGGTGACGCTCACGACCGGGAACGTCCGCTCGATGGTCGTCGACGGCGGGGCGCTCTCGGCGAGCGGCGTGCGTACGCTCGAGCTCGACGGCGCGCCGATGGCGGTGGAGGACGGTCCCATGCGCGTCGGCCCCGAGACCGGCAAGCGCCTCGGCCAGCACGGGCCCTTCAACGACGCGCTCGTGCGGCCCTTCTGCTTCGTCTACGAGGGCGACGCGTACCGGGACTACGCGAGCTGGCTCGTCTCGACCTGGTCCGTGCGCGGCAACGGGGCCGCCTGCGCGCTGCCCGCGTCGGCCTGGACGGACGCGCTCGCGGCGCAGCTCCAGCCCGTCTACCTCGGTGTGCGTCCCGACGACGCCGCGGTGCCCTTCACCTGGAGCGGCGACGCGATCGAGCTCGAGGGGCGCCGCTGGGAGGGCGCCGCGGTCGCGGTCGTCTACCCGGAGGGCGATCACGTGGCGGCGTACATGGTGACGGCGCCCGGCCGTGAGCACCTGCTCTATTCGATCCAGCCCTTCGCCAGCGGCTCCTCCCTCCCGGACTTCTTCGTCTGGAGCGACGAGGGCGGGCACGCGGCGGGCTTCTTCGACGCGGAGTGGGGCGTCGACCCGACCCTCGCCGCCGGCCTCTGAGCATCCGATCAGCGAAACGGTCGGGGCGTTCCCGACCGGGCGCGCTGGCGTCGCTCGTCGGCGGGCTCGGCGCGAGCAGCCCGGTGACCGATCACTGGCGGCTGGTGCGCGACCCGGGCTGAGCCGGTACCGTCGCGGGGATGAGCAATCCCCTGCTGGAAGGGTCGCTGCGCGCGCTCAACCTCTTCGCGGGCTCCGAGCTCGCCGAGCGGGTGGGGCTGCGCGAGCCGGCGCAGCGCTGGATCGCCAAGGGCACGCAGCTCGGGGCGGAGTGGCTGCAGAAGCAGCTCCGGGCCGCGCGGGACGAGGCGAGCGCGGATGCCGATCCGCGCGACCGCTTCGACCTGAGCCCGACCGAGTCGCAGGCGCTCGTGCAGCAGGCGATGCGCCGCTTCGCGGACGAGATCCTGCGCGAGGCCGCGGCCGAGGCGGAGGACGCGGGCAAGCCGCCCGACTCCGTCCTGCGCCACGCGTCCGAGCTCGGCCTGGTGCAGCTCGCGATCCCGGAGGCGTTTGGCGGCGCGGCGGAGGAGCGCTCGCCGATCACCTCCGCGCTCGCGCTCGAGGAGCTGGCGCGCGGCGACATGGCGCTCGCGCTGGCCCTGGCGGCGCCGGCCAGCGCGGCGCATCTGCTCGTGGACTTCGGGACGGAGGCGCAGAAGAAGGCCTGGCTGCCGCGCCTGGCCGAGGACACCCTCGCCGCGCCCGCGCTGCTCGAGGCGAGGCCGCTCTTCGACCCCCGCGCGCCCGAGGCGAAGGCGAAGTCGCTGCGGCGGGGCTTCCGGCTGAAGGGGCGCAAGGCGTTCGTCCCCCTCGGGCGACGCGCGGCGTTCTTCCTCGTGTCGGCCACCCTCCCGGGGCGCGGGCCGCGCCTGTTCCTGGTCGAGGCCGACCGGCCCGGGGTGATCGTCTACCCCGAGCCCGCGATGGGGCTCCGCGGCGCCGACCTCTGCTCCCTTCGGCTCGACGTCGAGGTGCCCGACGACGCGCTCATCGGCGGCGACGACTTCGACCACCAACGGCTGGTCGACCTCGGGCGCGTGGGCTGGGGCGCGCTCGCGGTGGGGCAGGGCCAGGCGACGCTCGAGTACGTGAAGACGTATTGCAACGACCGCGTGGCCTTCGGCGAGCCGATCACGAACCGACAGTCGGTGGCCTTCCTCATCGCCGACATGGCCATCGAGCTCGAGGGCATGCGGCTGATGGTCTGGCGCGCGGCGGCGCGGGCGGAGCGTGGGCTCGACTTCACCGGGCAGGCGCACCTCGCGAAGCTCCAGTGCGCGAGGTACGGGATGAAGATCGGCACCGACGGCGTGCAGCTCCTCGGCGGCGCGGGCTTCGTGCGCGAGCACCCGGTGGAGCGCTGGTATCGACACCTCCGCGCGGTGGGGGTCATGGAAGGCGGGGTGGCGGCATGATCCAGCTCGAGATCCCGAAGAAGCTCCAGTCCGTCGTCACGCTCGCGCGCTCGGTCGCGGCCGGCTACTTCCGCCCGATCAGCCGCAAGTACGATCGGGCCGAGCACACCTACCCGAAGGAGCTGGACATGCTCAGCGCGGTCATGTCGGGCGTGCAGGCGGCGGGCGCGATCCAGGGCGCGGGGGCGGCCTCGTCGCGCTCGCGGGAGCGAGGGGAGGGCGGGCGGCGAAACGGCGCCAACCTCGCGACCGTGCTCGGGCTCACGGAGCTGTCGTGGGGCGACATCGGGCTCGTGCTCACGATGCCGGGCCAGGGGCTCGGCAACGCGGCCATCGCGGCCGTGGCCACGCCCGCGCAGAAGGCGCGCTTCGGCGACAAGTGGGCGGCGATGGCGATCACCGAGCCCGAGGCCGGGAGCGACAGCGCGGCGATCCGCACGACGGCGCGCCTCGACGGCGAGGAGTGGGTGATCGACGGCGAGAAGATCTACGTCACCTGCGGCGAGCGGGCCGACGCGGTGGTCGTCTGGGCGTCGCTCGACCCATCGCGGGGGCGCGCGGCCATCAAGAGCTTCGTGGTCGAGAAGGGCACGCCGGGCATGACGGTCGAGCGCCTCGACAAGAAGATGGGCATCCGCGCGAGCGACACCGCCGTGCTCCGCTTCGACGGCTGCCGCATCCCGAAGGACAACTTGCTCGGAGACGCAGAGATCCAGCCGAAGCGCGGGTTCGCGGGCGCCATGCAGACCTTCGACAACACGCGGCCGATGGTCGCTGCGATGGCGGTCGGCGTCGCGCGGGCGTCGCTCGAGCGCGCCGGGGAGATCCTCGCCGAGCGCGGCGTCCAGGTGAGCTACGGCGGTCACCCCGACGCGGGCTCCGCGCTCGAGGCGGAGCTGGTGCGCATGGAAGCGGAGCTCGAGGCGGCGCGGCTCCTGATGTTGAAGGCGGCCTGGATGGCGGACGACGCGCGCCCCAACTCCATGGAGGCCTCGATGGCGAAGGCCAAGGCCGCGCGGGTGGCCAACGCGATCACCCTGCGCTGCGTCGAGCTCTGCGGACCCGCGGGCTACGGGGAAGACGAGCTGCTCGAGAAGTGGGCGCGCGACAGCAAGATCCTGGACATCTTCGAGGGCACCCAGCAGATCCAGCTCCTCGTGGTCGCGCGCCGACTCCTCGGCAAGCGCTCGTCCGAGCTCGCGTGAGCGTCACTCGCCGACCGGCAGGTGGTCGACGGGCGGCGCGTCGACGGGGCGAGCGTTCTTCGCGTCCTCGATGAACGCCTCCTCGGCCGACAGCAAGCTCCACCGCACCAGCTCCGTGCGCGTGCACCCCTCGTCGCGAGGCTGCGCGACGCCGACGAGGCGACCCTCGGCGTCGATGAGCGCGGCGCCCACGTCGCCGTAGCAGAGCGAGCCGCCGTCACTCCGGGTCCAGAGCGAGCCTTCACGGACCGCGGCGACGCGCATCTGCGCCCGGTGGCGCACGCCGATCTCGGAGCCGCCGGGGCCGCTGATCCCGACGCCCACCACGGTCAACTCGCGATCCGGCTCGATGTCCGAGAAGTCCATGCGCGCCGCGTCATCCAGAGACGTACGCGTCACCAGCACGGACAGGGCGCCCCCATCGAGCACCGACTCGACGTCGTGCCAGCGACCGAAGCGCGCGTCCGCTCCGACGACGACGTGCATCGTGCCCTCCCCCACGCAGCGGCGCGCGGTCACGACGGCGTAGGGGCCGATGGCCGTGCCCGTGCAGAGCGTGGCGTCGTCGCCCTCGCCGTGGATCACGGCGACGACGGCGTCGTGGGCGTCCGTGGGATCGCCCGCGTGGAGCTCGTCCCCCACCGAGGCCGTGCCTCCATGGCTGGCGCAGCCGAACACGAGGATGTTGAAGGCCATGGTGATGAGCGATGCATTCTTCATTGCGATTCTCCCCCGACGCGGTTTGCGGTCGTGGTGCCATGCATTGGCAAGGCGCGTGCCGATGCTCGGAGCGCGCGGGCCGCGAGCGAGGGTGCCGCTCGGAGGACGCGAGTGCGTAGCGTGGTTCACGGTTCCGTGGCCCAGAGGCACGCCAGGCGTGCCAGTGGCACACCGTCATGTGGGTTACGCGTCAGCCGCGATGCAATGAAGCGGGCGTCGCGCGCCACGGTCCATCAGGCCGCGATCAGGGACGCGCGGTCGCGTAGCGGATCTCCGTGCGATCCCAGTACACGATGTGCGGTCTGCGGTCCGGGCCGAGCACCATGGCCACGTGTACCTCCTCGGGGGGCGCCGTGATCTCGGCGATGGTGTCGACCAGCCAGCGCACCTCGCCACCCACGCGGGTCTGCCGATGCCACTGCAGCCGGGTCAGCGAGAAGCCCGCGTCGGCGACGAGCAGCGAGAGGAGCCCCTCGGCGTCGGTCTGGAGCACGAGCGGGTGGTCGCCGGGGCGGTCCGCGATGCGAAGGTCTGCGAGGTAGACCTCGGTGGAGACCTCGTCCGAGCCGATGAAGCGCGCGAACCGGAGCTCGCCCACCCCGTCGATCCAGTCGAGGTACGCCACGACGACCTCGTCGCCGACCAGGGTCACGTCCGCCGCGACCCCGGAGGCGCGGTTCGCGATGGCCTGGTTGTCGAGGGTCCGCGCCGTGGACCACATCGTGCCCGAGGCGACGCTGTAGGAGGGCGCGCTCGCCGCCAGGCTGATGCACCACTGGTAGGCGAAGTGCATCCGCCCGCTCCGGCCCGGGTGAAGCGCGGCCGCGCCGCCCCCTTCGATCCGAGGGTCGCCGTCGGTGCGGACGTTGACCGTGGGAGAGAAGGCCTCGCCCTCGACCTCTCGGCGGACCGCGTTCTCCCCGCTGGTGTCGTCGTGCCAGGCCACCACCGCGCGGCGGTCGCTGTCGATCGCCACGTCCACGACCCCCGTGCGCCCGACCCCCGTCTCGAGCGTCTGCACGGGCGTGAACACGCCACCCCGGAGCCGCCGATAGCGCACCTCGTGCCCGAAGTCGGAGCGGAGCCAGTAGGCGATGTGATGAATGTCGGGCGGCTCGGTCGCGAGCGCGAGATCGACGCCGACGACGTCGCCGAAGGTCGACTCGGGCTCGATGGTCGGGCCCGGAGATGCGGAGCCCGCGGCGTCCTCGTGGAACACCGCCGTCCCGATGCGTCCGACGTCGAACCCCTCGCTGTCGTTGAAGGCGGCGGTGATCGTCCCGTCCGCCGCGCGGGCGACGGCGACGTCGAGGCACTGGAACGGCACGGCGACGGTGACCACCTCGCGCCCGGCGCAGGGCCCCGTCCCGTCGCTGTCGGTCCAGACGGAGCCGCACTCGACGTCGAGCGCGGTGGGCGTGAAGACGGGGCCACCGTCCGCGCCCGCGTCGCCGGGGCCCGCGTCGTGGGGACCGCCGTCACGCGGGCCGCCATCACGCGGGCCGCTGTCCTGGAGGCTCGCGTCGAAGGGCCCGCGGCCGGCGTCGTCGACGACCACGAAGTCGTCGGAGCCGGGGACGCAGGAGGCGAGCATCAGGGCGCAGAGTGGAACGAAGCGCACGGCGAGGAAGTTATCATCACCGCAGGACGCGCTGGAGGGTGAGCGACGCCCTTTCTGGTACGGTACCCGCGGTCCGGCGCGGGTGCGGGATCGCCCGGTCTGCTACCTTCCTTCCCTCCCGATGACGCAGTTGCCCGAGGACACGAAAGACCGGAGCTTCTTCGGGAAGGGGGCGCGCGAGGGAGACGTGCTGGCCGAGCGCTACCGCGTGATCCGCGAGATCGGCGCCGGGGGCATGGGCCAGGTGGTCGAGGTCGAGCACCTCGAGCTCGAGAAGCGCTTCGCGCTGAAGCTGATCCGGCCCGATCGCTGGGACGAGACGCTCGAGGCCCGCTTTCGCCGCGAGGCGAAGTCGCTCGCGCGGGTGAGCTCCCCGCGGGTGGCGCAGGTGACCGACTTCGGCGTGGAGCCGGAGCTGGGCCCCTTCTACGTGATGGAGCTCGTCGAGGGCCGCCCGCTCGACCAGGTGATCCGCGAGGATGGGCCGCTCAGCCGGGAGCACGCGCTGGAGCTGGCCATCGGCATCGCGGAGGCGCTCGCCGACGTGCACGCGGCGGGCATCGTGCACCGCGACGTCAAGCCCGGGAACATCGGCGTCTGCGACCGAGGCCCGGTCGCGGTGCGGCTCCTGGACTTCGGCCTCGCGACCGCGGTGGACGAGCGCTTCGGCTCGAAGATCACCCAGAGCAAGCGCGTCATCGGCTCGTTCCCGTACATGGCGCCCGAGCAGTTCCAGGGAGAGGCGCCGACCCCCCGCATGGACGTGTGGGCGCTCGGCGTCGTGCTCTACGAGATGCTCTGCGCGGAGCTCCCGTTCGAGGCGCCGAGCACGGCCGCGCTGATCCACCAGATCCTCTCGGTGGACGTCCCGATGCGACACGCCGCGCCCCGGCAGTGCTCGCGCCTGCTCGGCAAGCTCCTCGCGAAGGAGCCGGCCGACCGGCCCGTCGACGCGGGCGAGGCCCTCATCCTGCTCGAGGACACGCTCGCGAGCCCGTCCACCGACGAGCGCGGCGTCAGCGGCCTACCCGCCGGCCGCCTGAGCGGCGGCGGCGCGACGACGGCCGAGGCGACGGCCGTCGACACGGGAGACGAGCCCGAGGTGGCGCCTGCGCTGCCGCCGCGGCGGAGGACGCCGCTGGTGCTCGGCGTGGTGCTCGCCCTGTTCGGCGTCGCCGCCTTGCTCGCGAGCTGGCGGCTGCTCCGCACGGAGCCGGCCGGGGAGGGCGAGCCGAGGGTCGCGGCCGAGTCCGCTTCCGCTGCCGAGTCCGCTTC
>SHBB01000294.1 GCA_004213565.1 Sandaracinaceae bacterium | reverse complement strand
GAGTACGGGATCAAGGCGGTCTTCTTCCTCACCGCGAGCCGCATCTCGGGCAACACGCCCTGGCAGCAGGAGAACCAGGCCCTGGCCCGCGAGATCGTCGCGCGCGGGCGACGTCGAGGCTTCGCGGCTGGCAGCGATTCGAGTTTCCCGTCGCCTCGGCGCGCCTCGGATCGCGCTTCTCGAGTCCGAGGCCGACGTCGTCGCGGCGCGAATGGCTGCGGTTCGCGTTTCCCGTGGCCTCGGGGTGCCTCGGATCGCGGTTCTCGAGTCCGAGGCCGACGTCGAGGCGGCGCGAACGGCTGCGGTTCGCGTTCTCCGACGCCTCGGTCTGCGCCGGATCGCGCTCGTCGAGCCCGGGAGGCTACTGCGTGGCGGAGAGGGTCAGGGGGACCTCGAAGGTCACCGGGCCGCCCGGGGGCGGGAAGGTCCAGCGGCTGGCGTAGTTGCCGATGCAGGTGGTCATCTCGTCGTTGCCCTCGAGCCCGAGGACCTGGGCGCGGGTGACCTCGCCGAGGTGGCCGACGGAGACGCGGAGCCGGATGTGGCTCTGCACGGTGCCGCCGCGGCGCAGCGCGGTCTCGTAGCAGCGCTGGATGAGCCGGCGGCCGCGCTGGAGCACGGGCGCGATCTGCTCGGTGGTGAGGTTCCCCGGCCGGACGCGGGGCGCCTCGGGCACGAGCGCGCCGGGGTCGATCTCGACCGGCACGTCGCCGACGCGCAGGAGCGCGGTGTGTAGCCGCCCGCGCGCGTCCCAGCCGCGGACCTCGTGCTCGCCGCGGCGCATCGCGAGCGCGATGGGCGCCTCGCCTTCGAGCTCCGCGCCGTCCACCGCCCACCGGACCAGATCGGGGTGGCTCAGGCTCACGCGGGTGCGGGGCTCGTCGGCCGACAGCGCCCACGGCGCCGTGACCTCGTCCTCGTCTCGGGGTTCACCGTCCTCCGCCGCGCCGCCCGAGCGCCAGCGCGCGGGGGCCTCGAGCCGCAGGGTCTCGCCTTCGGGGGTCCGCACCTCGAGCGCGCCTTCGCGCAGGTCGATCGACAGCTCCGTCTCGACGTAGGCGACGACGAAGCGCGTGCCGACGACCTCGACCTCGTAGCCCCCCGCGAGCACGACGTAGCGGCTCTCGTGCGCGAAGCCGGTCACGGCGTGCGACACGGCGCCCCGCTCGAGGGTCAGCTCCACGCCGTCCTCCCGGGCCCGCGTGAGGCTCAGCGCCGCGTCCGCGTGGAGCGCGAAGCCCGTTCCGTCGAGCAGGCGCACGTGCGCCGCGCCGCCCGGCTCGGTCGCCACGCGGGCTCCCTCCGGCACCGTCTCGCCGACCACGAGCGGCGCGCGCTGGCCGTCGACCTGGCCGTCGACCCGGTAGGCGGCGGAGGCGAGGGTGACGACGGGCATCAGGGCCGGGGACTCCGCGGGCGCAGGCGCGACGTCGTCCGCCGGATCCGGGATCGCCGGCGCGGGGGGACGCTCGGCCACCTGCGGGGCGGGTGCCGGCCACGCCAGCCACGCGAGCAGCAGCGCCGCCGCGGCCGCCGCCGCGAAGAGGGGCCAGCGCGAGGGGCGCCTCACCTGCTCCATCTCGACGCTGATCCGCTGCGCCTCGCGCGCCAGCTTCAGCTCCATGCGGGAGAAGTCGACCTCGGGCGCCTCCGCCTCGACGTCGTCCACGAGCCCGTCGTAGAGCTGGATGGCGGCGAGCTCCTTCTGGCAGACGTCGCAGCCAGGCTCGTCAGCCGCGGCCCCGAAGAGGTGCCGCTCGAGCCGGCGCCGCCCGTCGGGCGACAGCGCGTCCTCCGCGTAGGCCAGCAGCGCCGCCGTCTTGGGGCGGTGCGGGCTCGCGGGCGTCTTCGACGGGAGGGTCACGGGGTCGCGCCTTCTCCCTTGGGCTTCTGCTTGCGCTTCGGCTTGCCGGGGAGCTGGTCCATCAGCGCCTCCATCACGCCCTGCAGGCTCGGCTCCGCCGCGAGGCGCGCGTAGAGGTCCTTGCGGGCGTAGAAGAGGCGGGTTCGCACGGTGAGCACGGGGATGTCGAGGTGCTCGGCGATCTCCTTGGCCGGCACGCCCTCGAGGTCGTGCATCACGAGCACCTCGCGCTTCTTCTCGCTCAGCTCGTCGAGCAGGCGGTAGAGGGCGCGCACCCGCTCGGCCCGCTCGACCTGGAGATCCGGCGTGACCTGGGGCGGGGCGTCGTCCGAGGGCGCCTCCGGCACGTCGACGTCGGAGAACTTGGGGCGCGAGCGGCCGCGGCGCAGGTGCATGCGCGTGACGTTGGTCGCGAGCCGGTAGAGCCAGGTGCTGAACTTCGAGTCGCCGCGGAAGGAGGGGAGCGAGCGGTACACGTTCAGGAACACGTCCTGGACCACGTCCTCCACGTCCGGCGACGGCCCGATCATGCGGTAGACGATCCGCGAGACCTTGTCCCGATGGCGCAGGAAGATCTGCCGAAAGGCCGCCGTGTCGCCGTCCTTGGCGCGCGCGATCAGGGTGGCGTCCGGGTCCATCGAGCGGGCACGCGAGGTCGTCAGGGGCGCAGAGGCGCAGGTCGCGGCCTCGCGCGTGGAGAGAGGGAGGGTGGCTGCGGTCGAGGATACCATGCGGTCACGAATGCCCTTCTCCAGCACCGTTGCCGGAGGGGCCGCGACCATTCAGCTGTGACCGCCTCAGCGACCTCTACGATTGACGAGCTCGAGTAGATCTTGCCCGAGGAGCAGAAGCAGCACGGCGCCGGCGAAGATGACCATGAGCTGGAGCTAGGCCCCTCGCGGCGCGTTTCGTCAAAAAAGTGCGGTGGATCCCGCTTGCTCCGGCCATGCCCAGCGGGTAGACCCGGCCTCACCCTGGAGGGACGCGCGTGATCGAGGTTCGTGACCTCACGAAGCACTATGGGGGCCACGAGGCCGTCAAAGGGCTCACTTTCGAGGTGCCCCGCGGCCAGATCTGCGGCTTCCTGGGCCCCAACGGCGCCGGCAAGAGCACCACGCTCCGCATGCTGACGGGCTTCCTCGCGCCGACGCGCGGCTCGATCTCGATCGGCGGCATCGACGCGCTCGAGCAGCCCCTCGAGGCCCGCAAGGCGCTCGGCTACATGCCCGAGGCGTGCCCGCTCTACCCGGAGATGCGGGTCGGCGAGTACCTCCGCTACCGCGCCGCGCTCAAGGGCTTGCCCTCGTCGGAGGTGAGCGGCCGCGTCGAGGCGTCCCTGAAGCAGGCCTCGGTCGACGACGTTGCCCACCGCATCATCGGGCAGCTCTCCAAGGGCTACCGCCAGCGGGTGGGGCTCGCGGACGCGCTGGTCGCCGACCCGCCGCTCCTCGTGCTCGACGAGCCCACCGCGGGCCTCGACCCCAACCAGATCCGCCAGGTCCGCGAGCTCATCACGGAGCTGTCGAAGAACAAGACGGTGCTGCTGAGCACCCACATCCTCCCCGAGGTCGAGGCGCTCTGCGACCGCGTGCTCATCATCCACGAGGGCAAGCTGGTCTCGGAGGGCGAGCCGACCACCCTGCGCGGGCAGATGGCGGGGCGGCAGGTGATCCAGCTCGAGGGCCGCGGCGCCGAGGCCGCGTTCCAGGCCGCGCTCGACGGGCTCGAGGGGGTCCGGCTCGTCGACGCCATCCGGGTGGTCTCGGGGACGGGCGACGCCCAGGTCGTGCGCGCGCGGCTCGAGTCCGACGACCCGGACGCGGCCGAGCGGGTGTTCGCGGCCGTCGCCGCGGCGGGGCTCGCGCTCCGGGAGCTGCGCCGCCGCGAGGCGTCGCTCGAGGACGTGTTCACGGATCTGACGACGACCGACGAGGCGGCGGAGGACGCGCCGGCGGAGGACGAGCCGAAGACGGACGAGAGGGACGAAGAGGAATGAGGGCCACCTGGACCATCCTCCGGCGCGAGGTCTACGCGCTCTTCGTCTCCCCGATGGCGTGGGTCACGCTCACCGTCTGGCTCGCCTGGTGCGGCTTCCAGTTCTTCCTGCTCGCGAGCTGGTTCACCGGCCAGCAGCTCAGCGGCGGCCCGCAGGACAGCCCGCTGACGATGTTCTTCGGCCAGACCACCCTGTTCTACCTGCCGCTGCTAGTGCTGGTCCCCCTGATCACCATGCGCCTCCTCGCGGAGGAGCAGTCCCGCGGCACGATCGAGCTGCTGATGACCGCGCCGGTGACCGAGGCGCAGGTCGTGATCGGCAAGTACGGGGCGGCGATGGTCTTCTGGCTCGCCATGTGGCTGCCGACGGGGCTCTACGTCTACCTGACGAGCGTCTACGGGCACGTGGATCTGTTCACGGTGCTGACCAGCTACCTCGGCATCCTCGGGTTCGGCGCCTACTACATCGCGCTCGGCACGCTGATGAGCGCGCTGTCCAAGAACCAGATCGTGGCCGCGCTCCTGACCTTCTTCGTGCTCGCGGTGCTCTTCATGGTCTCGGTGGCGGGCTTCCTCGCCGACGAGCACCGTGACCTGTTCGCGTACCTCAGCATCTGGGGGCACATGGAGTCGTTCTCGCGCGGCGTGGTCGACTCGCGCTACCTCGTGTTCGACTCGACGGTCACCGCCACCGCGCTGGCCTTCGCCATCGGCGCGCTGAAGCTGCGGAGGCTCGAGGGATGAGCGCCCCCGAGACCGATCGCGCGACCCGCAAGCGCCAGCAGCAGCGCTGGCTCGCGGCGGTGAACGTGGTGCTCTTCCTCGGGCTGGCGTTCCAGCTCAACTACCTCTCCTATCGCCACTACGAGCGGTGGGACTGGACCGAGCACGACCTCTACACGCTCTCCGACCGCAGCAAGGCGGTGCTCGAGCAGCTCGACCAGCCGGTGCAGCTGTTCATCTTGATGAGCGAGCAGGACCCCGCGTTCCGGGATCTGCAGAACCTCCTCGAGCGTTACCGCACCGAGACCGACCAGCTCGACGTGCAGTACGTCGACCCCGAGCGCGACCCGGGCCGCTACCGCGAGGTCAGCCAGCGCTTCGCGACGGGCGAGGTCGGCGCGCTCGGCCTGCCGACCGACGTGGTCGCGGTCATCGCGGTCGGCGAGCGGCACCGCACGATCGAGCGGAACGATCTCGTGCACCAGAGCTTCGACCCCATGGGGGACGAGGACACGATCGAGCTCGACGTGCAGTCCGAGCGCTCGCTCACCGGGGCCATCGTGGACCTGACGCAGGCGGAGCCGACGACCCTCTGCGTCAGCACCGGGCACGGCGAGCTCGCGCTCGAGGGCGGCGAGCGGTCGCTGAGCGGCTTCGCCGACCAGATCCGCGGCGACAGCGTGGAGCTCGAGCAGCTCGAGACCCGCGGGCAGTCGCGGGTGCCCGCCCGCTGTGACGCGCTCGCGATCATCGGCCCGCAGATCGCCTTCCCCGAGGCGGAGGCCGACGTGATCCGGCGCTACGTGCGCGACGGCGGCAACCTGCTGGTCGCGCTCGAGCCGGTGCCCACGCGAGACCAGACCGGCTTCATCTCCCTCGGCCTCGAGGACATGCTGCGCGACTTCGGCGTGCGCGCGGACCGCAACCTCGTCGTCGAGCCGAACGGGGCGCTCCTGCCGGCCGAGGTCGGCCACCCCGTCGGGCCGTACTTCGTGGTCGGCTGGGGCGAGCACCGCGTGGTGGAGCCCTTCCAGGGGCTGGGCCTGCCGCTCGTGATCAGCGACGCCCGCAGCGTGCGCCCGGTCGAGGGGGCCGCGGCGACGACCCTCTTCTCCACCTCCGAGCAGTCCTACGCGTTCAGCCAGGCGGGGGCCGAGCCGCTCGGGCGCGACCAGGCCGAGGTGCAGGGCCCCGTCTCGCTCGGCGTCGCGGCCCGGGTCGAGATCACCGGCCAGGACGCGCCCGACGACGAGACGGACGAAGAGGCGTCGGACGGCGTGGGCGGGCGGCTCGTCGTGCTCGGCGACGCGACGATGTTCGAGAGCCGCTTCATGGGCCAGCCGACCATCGTCAACGCCAACCTCGCCACCGCCGTCGTCGGCTGGCTGACCCAGCGCGAGGCGCTGATCTCGATCGAGGGCCGCAGCATCGAGCAGCGGCAGATCCGCATGAGCGAGGAGGACGTGGGCGGGCTCTTCCTCCGCGTCGTCGTGCTCATCCCGCTCGCGTTCATCTTCCTGGGCTTCGCGGTCTGGTGGAACCGGAGGCAGTGATGTCGAAGCGCACCACCATCGTGCTGGCCGTCCTGAACGCCGCGCTGCTCGGCTTCATCCTGCTCTACGAGCAAGGCACCCTGTCCACCTCGGACGTGGCGAGGCGGAGCGGTCAGGTGCTCCGGCGCTTCGTGCGGGAGCGCGTCGATCACGTGGAGCTGATCCGGGACGAGGACGCGCCGATCGTCTTCGACCGCGAGCGCACCGAAGACGACGAGCTGGGCGACTCCCTCGGCACGTGGACGCTGACCGCGCCGGTCGAGAGCGCGGCCGACGACGACGCGGTCGACAGTCTGTTGAGCGCGCTCGAGTGGCTCGACGCGCGCCGCACCCTCGAGGGCGTCGCGGACGAGGACCGGGCGCGGATGGGTCTCGACGAGCCCCGCTTCGTGGTGCGCTTCCGCGTGATGGACGAGGAGGTCGCGCTCCGGATCGGCGGCGAGGCGCCGACCGGCGACGGCGTCTACGCCGCGGTGGACGGCGAGGACCGCGCCTACGTGGTCGGCACGGACTTCGTCGAGTCGATCGATCACGACGTCGATCACTTCCGGGACAAGGATCTCTTCGCGGGCTTCTACGGCACCGACGCGCGCCAGATCACCCTCGGCGGCGGCGTGCCGGAGCTCCGCTTCGAGCGGGACGGCGTCTGGCGCGTGCGCGCGCCGGTGCGCGGCTGGGCGGACGCGTCGAAGGTGGACCGGCTGCTGCGCGGGCTCCGCGACCTGCGCGCGACCCGCTTCCTCGACGAGCGCCCCGACGATCTGGGGCCCTACGGCCTGGACACGCCGTGGCGCGCGCTCACCGTGACCCGCGCCGAGGGCGAGACGGCGACGCTCCTCGTGGGCGAGCCGTGCGGCGAGCACGCCGACGAGCGCTACGCGCGCGCCGCGACGGATGAAGACGGCGAGGGCCCCGTGGTCTGCGTGCGCGCGAGCGACGTGCAGATGCTCGAGCTCGATCCGGAGTCGGTCCGGGCCACCTCGCTCCTGACCCTGGGCGACGACGCCATCGAGCGCGTGGAGGTCGGCGCGCTGACCCTGCGCCGGGGCGAGACCACCTGGGAGCTGCAGGTCGGCGAAGGCGAGCCGTCCCCGGCCGACGACGCGGCCATCGCGGCCTGGCTCGGCGCCCTTCGCGACGCCCGCGTGCGGCGCTTCGAGCCCGTGGACGGCGAGCCTGGGCACGGCCTGGGCAGCCCGACCGCCACCGTGACCTTCCACCGGAGCGACGACGACCAGACCCTCGTCCTGCACCTCGGGGAGGTCGACGCCGACGGAGCCTGGGTGCGCCGCGGAGACGAAGAGGCGCTGACCCTCTACGACGCGGCCGTGGCCGACGCGCTCCGCCCCACGCCGCTCCGCTTCCGCGCGCGTCAGCTCGTCTCCCTCGAGCCCGGCGACGCGCGCAGCCTCGGCATCGAGGCTGGCAGCGCGGCTGGCATCGAGGCGGGCGGTCTGACCGAGCGCGCGACGCGCGGCGAGGGCGGCACCTGGACGCTCGAGGCGCCGTCCAGCATGGAGGCGGACCGCGTCGTGGTGCGCGACATCGCCCGGCGGCTCGCCACCCTGGCCGCCGAGCGCTTCGTCGCCGAGGCGCCCGCGGCCGAGCACGGGCTACGGAGCCCCTCGCGCGTGGTCACCGCGCGCTTCGAGCCGGCAGAGGAGGGTGGCGAGCCCACCGATCTCCGCCTCGCCTTCGGGGCCGAGACGGTCGAAGGCACCTACGCCCGCCTCGACGAGGGCCCCGTGTTCATCGCCAGCGCGGAGCTGGTCGACGCGGTGGAGCGCTCGCTCGCGAGCCTCGACGCGCTGACCGTGCCCATCGAGGACCTGACCTCCATCCGCCTCGAGCGTGGCCCGGAGCAGACCGAGCTGACGCGGGACGGAACCACCTGGCAGCTCGCGGGCGGCGGCACCCCGAACCCCGACCGCACCCGCGCCCTGCTCGATCGCCTCTCCACCCTGCGCGCGAGCCGGGTGCTCACCCACGGCGCGCAGGACGCCAGCCTGGCCTCGCCGCCCCTCCGCGTCGTCGCGACGCGGCGAGACGGATCGACCGTGAGCCTCTCGTTCGGCCCCGAGATCACGCAGGACGGCGAGGCCCTCGTGCCGGCCCGCCGCGACGGAGTCCCGGTCACCTACGGCTTCCGGCCCGAGCTGCTCGAGTCGATCCTCGACTTCGCGCCGTGACCATCAGGTCGCGCCGGCGACCTGATCCCTTGCCCTTGCCCGTGCCCCTGCCCGTGCCCGCGTAGTTCTCAGGAGCGGACCTGCGAGCGAGGGCCTCGTCCGTAGGAAGCCCGCTCGTCCAGATCCGCATGGATTCCGGCTCCGCTCCGGGGTGACATGGGGACGCTAGGTTGACTTGTCGACTCGTTCCCACGTGCCGACCAAACCCGCTCCCGCTCCCGCTCCCGCTCCCGCTCCCGAGTCCGCTCCCGCTCCCGCTCCCGCTCCCGCTCCCGCTCCCGAGTCCGCTCCCGCCTCCGCGACCGCCTCCGCGACCGCATCCGAGTCCGCGACCGCATCCGAGTCCGCCTCCGCGACCGAGTCCGCGACCGCATCCGAGTCCGCGACCGCATCCGAGTCCGCGACCGCATCCGAGTCCGCGACCGCTCTCGCTTCAGCGACGAGCGGGCGGTGGCATGGGGACGCTAGGTTGCCTGTCCCCTTCGCGGGGCCTTCCGGATCGTGTGCGGTACGTTCGGGCGATGGGACGATACCGTCGGGGCGGCCACACCGTGTACGAGCTGCACTGTCATTTCGTGTTCACCACGAAGCACCGCGAGCCCGTGCTGCGGGGCGATGTGGGCGTTCGGCTGCGTGAGCTCGTGCGGGAGGTCTGCCGAGCGCGAGACATCCGAGTCCTGAAGGGGCGTGTGAAGCCCGAGCACGTGCACCTCTTCGCGAGCCTGCCGCCCCACTTGGCGCCGGCCGAGGCGATGCGCGCCATCAAGCGCAAGTCAGCTCGGAAGCTGCTTCGTGAGTTCCCCAGGTTGAAGAAGCAGCTGAGGGGCGAAGACCTGTGGTCGCGCGGCTACTTCGTCTCTACGAGAGGTGACGTCACGGACGAAGTCGTCGCGCAGTACGTCATGAACCAGGATCTGACGAGCGACGACGAGGACTTCGAGGTGAGCGAGTAGCCTCTCCACGACACGCGCGGACACCCAGACGCAGGAAGAGGCCAGCGGCTGTCGCCGTGGCCTCTTCGGGGAGCTCGGGCCGCGGCTCGCGCCGCGGAGGAGGTCACTCCTCTTCTTCGGTCCCGGGCGGGGGCTCGAGGCGCTCGTGGCCGCGGTACTCGAGCATGCCGTTCGACACGTTGAAGCCGGCGCCGCTGATGCGCGTGAACTGGCCGGTGACCTTCACCTTCGCGCCGACCGCGAAGTCGGTCGGGATGGGGAGGATGCCGGACTCGGGATCCGGCGGCTCGTAGCGGCCGCGCTCGGCCAGCTCCACCGCCTCGTCGATCTGCGTCTGGTTCTCGGCGTAGCCGGCCAGCATGATGCGCTGCTCGTCGTCGCCGGGCTCGCGCACGTCGCTGATCCAGAGGTGCGGCGCGGCGGCGGGATCACAGGTGCGACCCTCGGGGCACTCGGGCGGCACGTAGATCTCCACGATGTAGCCCGTCACCGCGACCTCGGTCCCCATCGTCGTCGCGGAGCGGCGGCGCACGCCGTAGACGCTGTAGGAGCTGTCCGCGTACTGCGTCTCGTGCGGCGGCGGGGGGAGCGTCGGCACCGAGGGCAAGCTCGGGTTGACGTCCGGCAGCCGCTCGATGGTCAGGTCGGCGGCCGCTTCCGGGCCACAGCCGACCGCGGTGAAGCCGGCGAGCACGAGGAGACAGGCGAGTTTCGCACCGATCTTCATGGGTGATCCTCTATGGCGTCGAACGTCGAACGGGGAGTCCAGGTCGAACGCCGCGGACGGTACCACGGCTCCGCATCGGGATTGAAGCATCGAAAGCAGCTCACTCCCCACAGGTGGCCGGGCTCTCCTGGCGGCGGCGCAGCGCGGCGCGGATCTGCGCCGGCGCGTCCTCCCGCGAGGCGAGGCGCGTCGCGGTCTCCGCCAGCTCGCCGCCGAGCACGAGCGCGAGGTCGACCGCCACCGCGGCCACGTCCACGTCGGGCGCCCAGGCGTCGGGCTCGAGGCCGCGGCGCAGGACCGAGAGCACCGCCTCCTCCGCGCCGGGCACGCAGAGCTGCCGCACGTAGCGGAGCGCGGCCACCGTGACCTGGGGCCACTCGTCGGAGTCCGTCAGCCGCGCGCGCACCAGCGGCCACGCCTCGCGATCGCCCGCCCGGGTCAGGCCGCGGATCGCGGTCTGGCGCACGCGGGGGGAGCGATCCCGCGCGGCGCGGCGCACCGCGTCCTGGCCGGCGGGGCGGCTCCACAGCGCGTCCACCGCCGCCTCCCGGACCATCGGCCACGAGTCCTGGCGCGCGATCGAGGCCAGCCGCGCGTCGTCTTCGTCCAGCTGGTCGAGGATGTGGACCGCCTGGACCCGAACGCGGGGGTAGTCGTCCTCGAGCGCCGCGCGCGCGACCTCGAGGCGGTCCGGGGCCTCCCGCTGCTCGAGCGCCTGCACCGCGGCGGCGCGCAGCATCCACTCCTCCGCCTCGCGCGCGATGGAGGCGAGCCAGGCGTCGACGGCCGGCTCGCTCGGCAGATCGCGGGCCGCGCGCACCAGGCGCCAGAGGTCCGAGAAGGCCTCGGCGCGCTCCGTCGCGGCGCCCAGCCGCCCGCGGGCCAGGCTCCGGGACGGGCCGTAGTCCGCGAGGCCGAGGAGGGCGGAGGCGAGGGCGCCGATGGGCGGCTCCGCGTCCGCCCAGGCCTCGAACGCGCCGCGCGCCTCACCGTCGCCGCTGGCCAGCGAGCGCGCGAGCCCCTCGCGGAGGAGCGGCCGCTCGCTCCCGCCCTCGGCCGACATCGCGGCGAGCAGCGCCGGCACCACCTGCTCCGCGGGGTGGCGGAGCAGCGGACGGATCGCGTCGTCGCCGACGGGCGCGGGCTCACGCACCAGCTCCCCGAGGTACTCGGCCGCCCGCGGACCGAGCGTGCCGAGGGCCTCGAGCGCGCTCCGACGGACCGGCTCGGCCTCGTCGCGCGCCGCGGTCGCGAGCGCGTCGATCCCCGCCTCGATGTCTCGCCGCGCGCCGGTGGCGAACACCCGGACCGCGCGGCGGCGGCCCTGCTCGTCGAGCCTCGGCCACGCCCCCGCGACGAGCGCGAGCGCCTCCTCGCCGAGCCCGGAGAGCAGCCGCGTCGCCTCGTCTCCGCCTTCGCCCCCCTCGACGAGGATGGACACCAGCCCCTCGATGCCGCGGCCGAAGTCGAGCTCGGTGTAGGCCTCCAGCTCGGCCACCGCCGTGTGCACCGCCGCGTCGCGCACGCCGGGCGGCCCGTAGGCCTCGTCGAGCACGAGCGACACGCAGCGCCACGCGACGGGCTCGGGGGGCACGATCCAGTAGCGCTCGCCCGGATGCAGCCCCGCGTCCTCCGGCATCTGCACGCGGATCCGCGAGTCGTCGCCCACGAGCCAGAAGCGGCGCACGCGACCCAGCTGCGGGCCCGCGTCGCCCGTCGCGCCCGCGATGATCGCGAAGGCGTGGATGGGGAACCGCGCCGTCCAGCGCAGGGTCACCAGCTC
>SHBB01000293.1 GCA_004213565.1 Sandaracinaceae bacterium | reverse complement strand
GGCGCAGGCGTTCCCGATCATCCCGTGCAACCTCTGCGGCTCCCAGCCCGGGCTCAAGCGCGACAAGATGGCCGAGCTACTCGAGACGCTCGAGGCGCAGATCCCCAACGTGCGCAGCGTGATGTTCAACGCGCTCTCGAACGTCCGCGCCAGCCACCTCCTCGACCCCGAGGTCGCCGCCTGGTGGGCCCAGCGCCCCGCCTCGCTCCGCCCCGATCCCTCGCCCCGCGACGACGCCCCGCGCCACGCCCGCGCGCTCCCGGTGCTCGGGCAGTCCTGACTGCGCCAGATGGGCTCGCGCCAAGGCGCAAAGACGCCAAGGGGCCGCGAGATGAACGCTTGCGATCGTGCAGGCGCTGGACGAGCCTGCGGGGATGGGCAGCTACTTCCAGGTCGTGGCGTTCCCCGAGGTGCCCGCGGTCGAGGCCGCGGATCTGGCGCAGGCGCTCGTCGCGAAGCTCGTGGCGCGAGGCGTCGTGCTCGCCGCGCCACGCGGCGACGAGCTTTTCCCCGGGTATCCACCGGGACCGAACGCGCACGAGCACACGGAGCCCGACTTCGAGCCCACCCGCGAGCTCTCGCACAACGGTCTGGTGGTCGAGACGAAGCGGAGCGTGTTTCACGCGGGGCAGAACGGCATCGAGCTGGCCTGCCGCGGTTGCGCCGTGGAGTTCGAGCCGGACGGCACGTTCGGCGACCGGGTCGGGGAGTGGTTCGACGGCGACGATGACGCCTCGTTCTCCTGCCCGGTGTGCGGTCACCGTGAGCGGCTGACCGACTGGGACGGGCCTCAGCCATGGGTGTTCGGGCACCTCGGCCTCACGTTCTGGAACTGGCCGCCCCTGCTCCCCGCGTTCGTCCGCTCGCTCGAGGACACGATCGGTCATCCCGCGCGCGTCGTGCACGGCAAGCTCTGACCCCAGCGATACGCGCTCAGCCCCAGACGCCGAGCGGGCGACCCGAGCGGGACGCCTCTTCGACGTGGAAGGCGAGCAGGCGAAGGTTGTAGAGGATCCCGTCGAGGGCTTCGGACATCTCGCCGTCGTGCGAGTCCTCCTCCAGGAGCGCTGGCGAGAGGGAGAGCCGTCCGGTCAGCGCGGTCAGGAACGCGCGGCCCTCACCGACCGAGCTCACGGCGATCCGACCCACCGCGAACGACTCCGGCGCCTCCGTGGGGAACACGAGCGCGTTGCCCCGCTCGACCGCGCGCGCGAAGGCGATGCCCGGGAAGCCGTCCCACGCGGCGTCGAGGAAGCCCGCCTCGAAGCTGCCGTCGGGCTCGATGGAGGCCAGCGCGTCTTCCACGCTGGTCCCCTGCTCGGCCGCGAGCGCGACCGCCTGAAGCACGTGCCATCGCCGCGCGTCGAGCGCGTCCGGATCCTGATGAAGGAACGGGCCGGTCGAACCGAGCGGGTTCCCGGCCGCGATCTCCAGGGCTCGCCCTACGCGCCGAGCGAGCAGGTATGCCCTGACGAAGTCGAGTCGGCCCGAGCCCGGACCCGCGGCCGCGGAAGCCGCCCGAAGCCCCTCTCGCGTCAGGGGATGCCGGTCGCCCGCGCGGAGCGCCGAGGCGGTGGCGCCGTCGACGTTCCGAAGGTGTACTGCCAGGTCGGCGGTGTAGACGTCGATCCCCACCGAGCCGGTCCTATCACGCGAGGGGAGGCCGCGGCACCAAGCACGTTGTCGGCTTCGCGGCCAGGCGATACCGTCGGCCCCGAAGGGGAGGGCGCGCGATGAAGATGCATCCGTACTTGAACTTCGCCGGCGAGGCGGAGGCGGCGTTTGGGTTCTACGCGAAGGTGCTCGGCGGCGAGCTGACGCAGGTCATGCGTTACAGCGACCTGCCTCCGGGCGCGGCCGATCTGACGGAAGCGCAGCAGAAGCTGGTGCTGCACGTGGGGCTGCAGCTCCCGGGCGGGCTGCAGATGATGGCCAGCGACACCGTGCCGGGCATGGGCCCCGACCACCAGGCCGGCAACAACGTGCACATCATGATCAACCCGGACAGCCGCGCCGAGGCGGACCGGCTGATGAAGGAGCTGTCGGCCGACGGCGGCACGATCACGATGCCGATCGAAGACCAGTTCTGGGGCGACTACCACGGTCAGGTCACGGACCGCTTCGGCGTGCACTGGATGATCAACTTCGGCGCGCCACAGTCGTAGCGAGGCGAGCGCGCGCTCATCGCGGACACACGCCGGCCACACATCGGGAGCCCCGCCCCGGCTGGGCGCCGAGGTCGTCCAGCCTCGCGCCGACAATCCTCCCGCGCTCGACGGACAGCACCAGCGCGCAGCCGTCGATGGAGAGGAGCGTGGCACAACCGTCGGCGACGTCGTACGCGAGGGTGTGATCTCGCGAGCGGTCCGGCTCACCGAGCAGCGCCAGCGACTCTCGGACGCTGGCGCCTTGGACTCGTGAAGCCATGAGCTCGGCCAGGTCGGCGTCGCGGTGCATGGCACCTCGCCGCCACCGCTCCGCGTTCGACGGAAGCAGATACGCGACCCAGCACAGGCCGAGCCCGAACAGCGCCAGGGCTGCCAGCGTCATCAGCTCGGGATGTCGCGCTGCGAGTCGCTTCGAGGCCATGGAACAGGTCTCTCAGTGTACACAGGTCGCCTGGGATGGGGACGATGGCGACGAGGAACCCGAGGTCCACGCGGTCAGAACGCGCTGGGCATCACACGGGGCGGTTGATGAGTGCCATGTGCACCTCGGAGGTGAGGCGGCTCCTCGGGCCGGGCCATTCGCCTCTCGCCACCGCGCTCCGCAGGTGAGAATGTGTCGCGGAGGCTCCAAGAAGCGGCGTCTGTCGTGCTCAGGCTCCGAAGTCTCAGCTCCGACGCCGCCGACCCGCACGCAAAGTGAAAGTTCGGCGTTCCAACTGGGAAATCTCAGTCCACTCGATAGATCGCACCGGCTGCACTCTGGAAACTCAGTCCAGTTGATAACGGGAATCGACTGAACTCTGGAAACTCAGTCCAGTTGATAACGGGAATCGACTGACCTCTGGAAACTCAGTCCAGTTGATAACGGGAATCGACTGAACTGGGAAATCTCAGTCCAGTTGAGAACGGGAATCGACTGGTCTCTGGAAACTCAGTCCAGTTGATAGGTCGTCTCAACTCGACTCTGGAAACTCAGTCCAGTTGATAATGAAAAGCAACTGGACTCGGGAAACTCAGTGAGAACGGTCCCGGTTTCACTTTCGACTCTGGAAGCTCAGTCCAGTTGATGATGAAAAGCAACTGGACTCTGGGGGCTCGGTTCAGTTGGCAGCGCGTATCGTTTTGTCTCTGTTCAGCTCTGCCGGAGGGCGCGGGCGGCGTCTTCGGGGGGGACGACGACGATCATGTCGCCGGTGCTGAGCTCGAAGCCGGCGTCGCCGCCGGTGCGGGGGAGGAGCTCGAGGTGCCACCAGGCGTCGACCTGGCGGAGGACGAGGTTGTAGTCGCGCACGCCCACCGCCTTCAGGCGGCGGATCGCGTCGCCGACCCGGCGGGAGAGCGCGCGGAGCTCGGCGTCGGTGGCGTCGGCGAAGCGGCCGCGGGGCGCGGTGGGGACGAAGCGGACCTCGTAGGGGCGGGTCGGCGCGAAGGGGCAGTGGGTGAGGAGGGCCTCGTCGGTGAAGAGCACGCGCTCGGAGGCGCGCTCGCGCTCGAGCTCGGTCGCGTGGAGCGGGGCGCCGCGCTCGCGCTCGTGGGCGCGGGCGAGCGCGCGGCGGGTCGCGAGGTCCGCGGGCTCCCAGTCGATGGCCACGATCTGCGAGTGCGGGTGGGGCTGGCTGCTGCCCGCGCGGCGGCCGCGGTTGCGGAAGAAGAGCACCTCGGGGTGACGCGCCGACAGGGCGGCGACGCGGTCCCGGTAGAGGCGCCACAGCGCGAGCGCGTGGTCGGGGGAGAGATCGTCGAGATCGGTGCCGTGCGCGGCGTCGTCGATGCCGATCTCGTGGTCGCCGCCCGGCAGCGACGCGAGCGGGTACTTGTTGCGCACCACGCGCACCCTCCACGCGCCGTCCTCGGGCCAGCGCGCGAGGGTCTCTTCGGTGTCGGCCTCGTGGCCGGGGCAGAAGGGGCAGCGGCCGGCGGGCTCGGGCAGGCCCCCGGGCTTGGCGGCGCCGAGCCCGCGGCGGCCGGGCGCGAGCACGATCGAGCGGCCGGTGAACGGGTCGAAGCGGCGCTCGCTCATGCGGGCTCGAGGAGGCGCGGCTTCATCACCTTGCCCATCGCGTTGCGGGGGAGGGCGTCGACGAAGCGGACCTCGCGCGGGCGCTTGTGCGGGGTGAGCTGCGCGGCGACCAGCTCGGTCAGGGCCTCGCCCGCCACCGGCTCGCGCGCGACCACGAAGGCCACGATGCGCTCGCCGAGGTCGTCGTCGGGCACGCCGAGCACGGCCACCTCGGCCACCGCGGGGTGCTCGAGGATCGCCGCCTCCACCTCGCCCGCGCCGACCTTGTAGCCGCCGGTCTTGATGAGGTCGGTCGCCCGACGGCCGACGATGCGGATGGCGCCGTCCGCGGTCCGGGTCGCGAGGTCGCCGGTGTAGAACCAGCCCTCGTCGTCGATCACCTTCGCGGTCGCGTCGGGGCGGTTCAGGTAGCCGGGGAAGACGTTGGCGCCCCGCACCGCGATCTCGCCGAGGGTGGCGTCGTCGTGCGCGTCGAGGGTCGCGCGCGCGTCGTCGACGAGCTTCAGCTCGATGCCGGGCAAGGGAGGACCGACGTACCCGGGGCGCGGGCCGCCCGCGGCGGGCACGGCGCAGTTGATCAGGGTCTCGGTCAGCCCGTAGCGCTCGAGCACGCCCCGGCCCGCGATCGCCTCGATGCGTCGATGCTCCCGGACGGGCAGGCCCGCCGAACCGCTCACGAGGAGGCGCGCCGCGCGCAGCCCGGCCGCGACCTCGGGATCCCCCTCGGCCGCCTCGGCGAGCCGGTGGTACATGGTCGGCACGGCGAAGAACATCGTCTGGCCGCGCCGGAGCGCCGCGCTGACCGCCTCGGGCGAGAAGCGCGGCAGCCAGTCGAGCGCGCCCCCGACGCGCAGGGCGCCGAAGAGGCCGAGCACCAGGCCGTGCACGTGAAAGAGCGGCAGCGCGTGCACCACGGTGTCCAGCGCGCTCCAGCCCCAGGCCTCGATGAGGCCGTCCAGGCAGGTCGCGGCGTTCTCGCGGGTGAGCACCGCGCCCTTCGGCGCGCCCGTGGTGCCGGAGGTGTAGAGGACCAGCAGCGGCGCGCCGTCGCAAGGCGCGCTCGGCATCGCGCCCTCGGCCGGCCGCAGCTCGATCGCGACCGCGTCGGGGGTGCGGTCGACGACGGCGGCGAGGTCGGAGGCGAGCACGCACCTCGGCGCCGCGTCCGAGAGGATGTGGCCCAGCTCGCGCGGCCCGAGCTTGGGGTTGAGCGGCACGCTCACCACGCCGCCGGCCGCGTGCGCGGCGAGCGCGACCATCGTCTCGAGCGAGGGCTGCGTCCAGACGGCGACGCGATCTCCCTCGCCGATTCCGTCCGCGCGCAGGCGGGCCAGGTGGCCGACGATGGCGGCGGCGAGCGCGCGGTGGCTCAGCTGCGCGTCGTCGAGGCGAAGCGCGGGGCGGTCGTCCGGCTCGTGCAGGCGCGGAAAGAGCTCGTTCACGCGCGGCACGCTGTCAGATGAACGAAGGCGCAGCAAGCGTCCGAGGTGGGCTTGGAAAAACGGTCCGCCCGCGACGACCCAGTCCAGCCAACTCGCGCGCGGGTGGCGAACGCACGGGAGCTCGTCGATGTGGAGTGATACGTTGCGCAACGTTCGAGACCCACGGACAGGGAGCGGATGATGAAGAGAGCTTGTCTCGGCCTGATCGGCGTGCTGCTCGCGAGCGGCTGCTACGACTCGACCGACCTCGGCGCCGACGGGTCGACGCCGCCGGTGCGACCCGGGACGCCCGACACGGGCCCGACGCGGCCTCCGCCTCCTCCACCGCCGCCGGTCCGGCGCGCGATCGACCTGCTCGCCATGGTGGACAACTCCAACTCCATGACGGAGGAGCAGGCGTCCTTCGCGCTGGCGCTGCCGGAGATCGTGGCCGCGCTCGCGGACGGGGACCTCGACCGCGACGGCGTGCCCGACGTCGAGCCCGTCGAGTCGCTGACCTTCGGGGTCGTGACGAGCGACATGGGCACGGGCGGCTTCACGGTGCCGACCTGCTTGCGCTCCGATCTCGGCGACGACGGGACCCTGAGGACGCAGGGCGCGACCGAGGTGCCCGGCTGCATGGCCATCTATCCCAGCTTCCTCGAGTTCCGACCCGAGCTCGGGCGCGACCCCGCCGAGTTCGGCCAGGACGCGCGGTGCGTCGCGCGCGTCGGGACGGGGGGCTGCGGCTTCGAGCAGCAGCTCGAGGCGGCGCTCAAGGCGCTGAGCCCGAGCGCGCCGACGCCCGGGACCGCGCCCGGCTACGCGCCGCCCGTGTTCTTCCGGGGCTCGCTCGGGCACGGCGACGGTGACAACGCCGGCTTCTTGGGCGACGACTCCGTGCTCGCGGTCGTGTTGCTGACCGACGAGGAGGACTGCTCCGCGATCGATCCGGAGCTGTTCAACCCCTCGAGCGCGACCTACGGCGCGACCGACCTGAACCTGCGCTGCTTCGCGCACGCCGACCGCGCGCTTCACCCGATCCGGCGCTACGTCGACGGCCTGCTCCAGCTGCGGCCGCTCCCCGGCCGCCTGGTGTTCGTCCCCATCGCCGGGGTGCCAGCCGATCTCGCGCCCGCCCCTGGCGCGCCCGTCAACTGGGAGGCGCTCGTCGGGCCCCCCGGGATGCGCGACCCGCGCATGGAGGAGCGCGTCGATCCGAGCAGCCCCAACCGCCTGATCCCCTCCTGCGACGTCCCGGGGCGAGGCGTGGCGTTTCCGCCCATCCGCATCCTGCGCGTGGCGCGAGATCTGGAGAGCCGCGGCGCGCACGTGCGCGTGGGCAGCATCTGTCAGGACGAGTTCGCGAGCGTCATCCTCGACGGGCTGTTCTCGGCGCTCTAAGGACTACTCGGTCGTTCACGCCTACCACTCGAGCAGGAAGAGCTGAGGCCGAAAGGAAACCCACGGTGACAGCCATCCGTCATCGGCTTCGAACGGATGGCCCACCCCTTCGACTCGGAGGAGGAGCAGGGAGTGGCCGGCGTCGCTCGGAAGATCCAGGGTCGGTAGGCGGAACGCCAGGCGCTCTGTCGGACCGATCGACACCAGAACGCTCGTGGCCCCCTCGGGCCCGAGTGGGATCGGCTGTCCGTCGAGAAGGGCGATGACCGACATCGCATTGTCGTTTCCGCAATCTGCCAGGACATCAGTGCTCTGCGCGTGGACCCACAGGCCCTCCGGCTCAAGCAAGTCGGGGTCTTGCAGATGCGCGACCATTCGGCCGTCCTCTCCGAGCGTGACGAAGCTGGGTCGCCTCCGAAGCCGAACCTCGGTCGACAGCTCGAGCGAGTCGTTGTCCGGCACGAGCGAGGCTCGGCCCGTGCGATGGATGAACACGTTGAGGTTGGGGAACGTCCCGGTCCGCACGGTGGTTGCAGAGGTCGGCGTCTCGATGACGTAGACGAGCGACAGCGAATTGAGCCCCTCTTCGAAGCCGCCTCGCTCGATCTCGATGGTGGAGACGAGCGACGTCACCCCGGACGGCTGCGCGATGGCGAGCACGTCCTCCCACTCGCCATCCGCTCTGCGCACGCGGCCGATCCTCCCATTCACCATGGCGAGGATTCGCACGGTGCGGGGTACCGATGAAATATCGGTCCCGACGCTGAGACCCAGCGACAGCTGTAGCGGCACATCATCGCGGACCCACCACGATCTCAGCCCCGTCTCCCCCACCTCGAGGCGCAGCGCCGCGACGGCACCGCTCGCATCGACCGGAACGCTGGGGGGGATCAGAGCGGGCTCCCCCGTCGCCGGATGCCGGAAATCGGGTCCCTCGACGAAGGAGTACGTCAGATCGCAGAACGGGTTCCGGGGAGCACCCGCGTCCTCGGACTCCGCAGCAGAGTCATCGGAGTACCCCGAATCGCACGACGACGAACCGTCCGGGACGCAGTCGTGACCATCTGCGGCGCAGCTGCACCCCGTGAGCATCAGAACCATCCCGATGCCCTGAACCGTCGCTCTCTCAAGTCTGGGCCGTCCGAGAATCATCGCTCGCTCCTCCTAGGGCTGCTCCCCCTTGTGAGTTGAGTCAGGTCTCCTGACTCGAGGTGCACCACCTCAACGTAAGATTCGGCGCATCCGCCCGCGCCCACCAGATCGGCCCTGGAGATCAAGCCGATAAGCCGTCCCACCGAGTCGATGACCGGACTTCCCGAGTCACCGCGGCACACGCGACCGGCTACAAGCGTAGCGTCTCTGCGCTTTCCAAGGGCAGCTAGGCGACGAACCGAAGCGGTCTCCGTTCCAAGGCAGCAGAACGGCAGCCCCTCTTTTTCCGCCGCACTGGCCTCTCTTCTCGGGAGGGCGAGGCGGGCCTCTAGCGTGAGAAGTGCGATGTCTCGACTGTGCATGGATGCGACATCGATCACGCGCGAACTTTCGTGCCCACTCTCGACCGTAAGCTCGCGGTCTCCAGCCGCGTCTAGGCAGTGCGCTGCCGTGTAGTACATCCGGTCGCCATCCGAGGCAGCCGCGAAAGCAGTGCACAGCGGCTCACCGTCGGCGACGAGACGAGCGACCATGGGGCAACTTACCCGCCGCGCCTGCGACGTGCACGCCATGGGCACTAGCAGAAGTAGCGCAAGCAGTAGTCTCATCGTTACGCGTCCCCGACGGTGGGCAGCCGGATGAATCTAGGGATAGGTACCGCAGGGCAGAACGCCCCCAAGGATGGCGTCGTCCGTGTTCGCAAAGCCATCTGCTAGACTGCCAATGTTGGTATTCGTTCCGGTCGAGCAAACTCGGTTGGAGCCCAAACGAATTCTCTCGGCAGATCCCGCATCAGTGAACCATGCCTGGGCCGCAAGTACCAGGAAGCCGACGTTGATACTATCGGTACCGGTCGACGATCCTGTGATCGTATCAGAGGAGCTACCGGTGAAGGGGCTCGCGGCTTCATCCATGCGTGAAGTGGTGGTGAGCACACTCGCACTGTTCACCGTTCTCAGTACGCACACATCGGTTCCTGTATTGAGGAAATTGAGCGCCTGCGTCTCTCCCGGCTGGGGACTCTCGCCGGTGCAGAAACGGATGCGAGATGTGCTGCGTACAACACGCGACTCACCGCCGCCCGACACGAAGCTGAAGAACAGGCTCCACAATCCGCTCTCGAGGTTCGAATGGTAGCGAACAAACTCGCCTCCGCCACCGACGGTTACCGTGTCCGCTGTGTGTCCCGCCTCCAGTTCAAAGTACGAAGGCAGACCCGTACCACAGCTTTCATCGGGATCGATGCAAACTTCATCGTTTCCGACCTTGATGGTTCCGCTCGTGCCACCTATGTAAGCAAGGACCGGGTTGGCGACGTTGTAGAACGCGCCTGTTCCGCCATCATAGAAGAAGACCTTACCCTCCATGCGCCACTCGAACATGAGACCAGCTCGCTCATCATTTTCATCATAGCCGGCCACACTTGCACCGACGGACTGAAGTGCCCAATCATAGAATGAATCGAGGCTGGCAAATGTACGCTGCTGTTCAGGTACCGGGAAGAAGGGTCGGGATGCATCAGTGCTGCCGATTAGGAGCAGTGGTCGTCCGTCTCCGGTCTGACCTAGGCCTAGTGGCGTGGTGTAGTTCGCGTTCACGGTGCCCGAATAGCTGCTCGCAGTTTCCTGCAAGGCAACGTGATGGCTTCCAACTGCTCCTTCGTCGGTTGCGCAACCTGCAATGATCAAAGCTGTCAGGGGTGCTGCTAGTAAGGATCTCATGGCGCCTCCAGTCCGTTCGCAAGCTCGGGTGAAGTGTTTGGCTTGCATTGCTTCGATAGGTCGGAGCAATGCAGGGCTGTGTACGCTGGCGTGCGGTGTCTGTCAATGGGATGTGCTAGTGTATCCGGTGGTTACGGTGCGTGGGTTCGGTCTGGCGTCGCTCCGCCCTCGACCCGCGTCGGATGGAGTCCGTTCTGGCAGCCGATTTCATCCCGATTTGCACCTCGCGCGGGCAGCGCTACTTCGCGTGACGCCGGCTCGGGTGGGGATGGTACAACCGCGCGATGGCCTTCGCGGAGTACGACGCATACGACGGGCTGGGGCTGGCCGAGCTCGTGCGGGAGGGCGAGGTCACCGCGAGCGAGCTGCTCGAGGAGGCCATCGCGCGGGCGACCCGGCTCAACCCGCGGCTGAACGCCATCGTGCTCGAGATGTACGCCATCGCGCGCGAGCGGGTGAAGTCGCCGCTGCCCGATGGGCCGTTCCGCGGGGTGCCGTTCCTGCTGAAGGACCTGCACGCGGCGTATCCGGGCGTGCCGTGTCAGGCCGGCAGCCGGCTCTATCGCGGCTACCTGCCCGACGCGCCCGCGGAGCTGGTGCGGCGCTACCTCGAGGCGGGCGTGGTGATCTTCGGGCGCACCAACACGCCCGAGCTCGGCATCGTGCCGACCACCGAGCCGGAGCTGTACGGGCCCACGCACAACCCGTGGCGTCACGGGGTCTCGCCCGGAGGCTCGAGCGGGGGCTCCGCGGCGGCGGTGGCGGCGGGCATCGTGCCCATGGCGCACGGCGGCGACGGCGGCGGCTCGATCCGGATCCCCGCGAGCTGCTGCGGCCTGTATGGTCTCAAGCCGTCTCGACTGCGGACGCCGCCCGGGCCGGAGGACTCCGAGGTCTTCTACGGGTTCGCGGTGGAGCACGTGCTCACCCGGAGCGTGCGCGACAGCGCGGCGATGCTCGACGCGACGGCGGGGCCCGAGCCGCACGGCATCTACTTCCCTCCGCCCGGCGGGAGCTTCCTGCGCGCGCTCGACCGCCCGCTCGAGACGCTGCGCGTCGCCTACACCGCCGACCCGATCCTGCCCGGCGAGCCGAACGTGGACGCGACGCGCGCGGTCGAGGCGGCGGCGAGCCTCTGCGAGTCGCTCGGGCACCAGGTGGACATCGCGAGCCCGCGGATCGACGCGCTCGGGTTCGCGCGGGCGTTCTTCTATCACTTCGCGGCCGGCGTCGCGTCGGAGCTGACGGCGGCCGAGGCGTTCCTGCGGCGGCCCGCCGGCCCGAGCGACTGCGAGCGGACCACGTGGCTGCTCGCGCTGGCCGGGCGCTCCATCGACGCGGGCGCGTTCACGACGATGCGGCGGAAGCTGCACGCGGAGTCGCGCAAGATCGTCGCGTTCTTCGACGACTACGACGTGCTGATCACGCCGACCACGGGCCGGCCGCCCATGAAGCACGGCGAGCTGGATCCGGTCGGCTTCGAGGCGCAGCTGCACGACCTGATGGGCGCGCTCGGCACGCCCGCCCTGTTGAAGATCCCCGGCCTCGTCGACCGCGCCGCCTCCCGCGCCTACGCGTTCGCGCCGTACTCGCCGCTCTTCAACGTGACCGGGCAGCCGTCGGCGAGCGTGCCCGTGCACTGGAGCGACGACGGCCTGCCGATGGGCGCGATGATCACCGCGCGCCCCGGCGCGGACGCGCTCGTCTTGCAGCTCTCGGCTCAGCTCGAGCAGGCCGCGCCCTGGTTCGACCGGCGGCCTCCGACCCGCGCCTAGCAGGCCGTTGAAGAACCTCGCTCCTCGTCTCTCGGGCGGGACGACCCGTCTCTCGGCCCGTGTCTCCTCGAAAATGCTGAAGCATTTCCTCGTCGCCCCGAACCGAGAACCGGGCCGTCGCGCTCCG
>SHBB01000292.1 GCA_004213565.1 Sandaracinaceae bacterium | reverse complement strand
GCGCGCATCATGCCCCCGTGTAACGCCTGCGCCGACGGGGCGAAAGTCTCATGCCGCGAGGCGACGGCCGCGCGCGAGGAGCAGCGCCGCGATCAGGCCCACGAGCGCCGCGAGCTGGGAGGTGGAGACGCCCGCCCACACCCCGCGGATGGCGTCGCCGCGGAAGACCTCGACGCCGAGTCGAAGCGCACAGTAGCCCCCGAGGTAGAGCGCGGCGCGGCGCCCGGAGCCGGGCCGCGTCGGCGCCCACAGCGCGAAGACGAGCGCGAGGGCGAGCAGGCCGAGCGCTTCGTAGATCGGCGCGGGGTGGCGCAGGACCGGTGGGTGCGCGCCCGGCGCGAAGGGGTGGGTGTAGCGGACGGCCCACGCGCCCTCGAACGGTCGGCCGTAGCAGCAGCCGCCGAAGAAGCAGCCCAGCCGGCCGAGCACGTGCCCGATCCCGAGCGCGGGGAGCGAGCGCTCGAGCACGCGCAGCACGTCGAGCCCGAGCCAGCGCCCCGCGGCCAGCATGGCGAGAACGCCTCCAGGCACCGCGCCGAAGAAGACGATGCCCGAGAACGAAGGCGCGCCGGTGCGGACCCACTCCACCGCGAGGTGCAGGAGCCAGGCGCCGAGGAACCCGCCGCCGACCGTGCACGCGAGCGCGGCCATCGTCAGCCCGACGTCCTGCCGGTCCCGCGCCGCCGCGCGCACCACCAGCGCGCCGGAGACGAAGAGCGCGAGCGCCACGAAGGCGCCGTAGGTCCCGATCGGGCGCGAGACGCCGTAGAGCTCGAGCTCGCCGAGGAACGGGTGCACGCGACGAGGCTACCGCGCCGCGCACGCCGCGGTACTACACCGCGGCCTTGACCTGCGCTTCCGCTTCGGCCGCGGCGACGCGGGAGTCGAGGTGGCGGCTGACCTCCTCGATGAGCTGCTCTTTCACCACCGGCTTCAAGAGGCAGGCGTCGGCGCCCAGCTCGCGCAGGTGCGCCCAGTCCTGGGCCGAGCCGCGACCGGTGACCGCGATGACCGGCAGGCGCGCGCGGTCGGCGCGGTTGCGGAGGGCGGCGGTCAGCTCCTTGCCGTCGAGCTGCGGCATGTCGAGGTCGACCAGGATCACGTCGGGCAGCTGATCCTGGGCCGCCCGCAAGGCCGCCACCGGGTCCGTCCAGCGCACCGTGCGCACGGGCAACGCCCGCTCGAGCATCAGCCCGAGCAGCTCGGCGTGATCGGCGTCGTCGTCGACCACCCAGATGAGACGGCGCGGCGTCGCGGCGAGCGTGAACGCCTCCGCGAAGCTGAGCGCGTCCGGCCAGCGATCTTTGGGGAGCTTCGCCATGCCGCGCAGCACCACGCGGTCGAGCTCCATGGGGAGCGTGAGGATGGTGCGGCTGGGCGCGGGGGGCGGGCTCTCGAGGTGCTGGCGCAGGATCTCCTCGCGGCTGCTGCCGCGGAACGGGCGCGCGCCCGTCAGCATCTGGTGGGCGACCACGGTCAACGCGTAGACGTCTTGCGAGCGCTGGGCCTCGGCCGGGAGCGCGTCGCCCCGAATGCGCTCGGGCGCCATGTAGCCCGGCGTGCCGCGGACGATCTCCGCGTCGATGGCGCCGAGGCGGTGGCTCAGGCCGAGATCGGTCAGGCTCGCGCGGCCGTTCTCGTCCAGCAGGACGTTCGCGGGCTTGACGTCGCCGTGCACGCGGCCGGCGCGGTGGAGCACGTCCAGACCCGCCGCCATGTCATGCACGATCTGCGCGGCGCGCACGGGTGGCACCGGCTGATGCTCGAGGATGTATCGCTCGAGGCTCGGCCCGCCGACGAGCTTCATGACGAGGAAGCTGCGGCCGTCTTCGTGGCCGAACGCGTAGACCGGCACGATGCGCGGATCGTCGAGCTCCGCCATGACGCGCGCCTCGTCGAGGAAGGCGTCGCGGAACTGCCGGTGCTTGGTCAGCTCGGCGTGGGCGACCTTGAGAGCGACGCGGCGCTCGAGCTTGGCGTCCCAGGCGTCGTAGACCGAGCCCATCCCTCCGCGGCCCAGCAGCCCGCGGATTTCGTAGCCGCCGAGGTGATCGCCGACGTTGAGCTCGTTTTCTCTCATGATGCTCGCCCTCGACGTAGACGCATCCTCGCTGGAGGCCAGCGACATCGCGACACGCATGGCAGCTCGCCACGTGGGCGAGCTCCCCCGACGCCCGCGAGAGCCTTGGCGCGGGTTATGCGTTCCATCACTGCGGGTCGACCGCGGCGGACCGCGGTTGGGCTCGAGGAGACTCGGGGGAGGCTCGGGGGAGGGAGGTGTCGATGACGATGAAGAAGTGGTCCTGGATTTTCGGAGCCCTGGCGGTGCTCTCGGCCGTGTTGTGGCTCGCGCGCATCGTGCCCGACGAGGGCGTGCGTGCGGTCCAGCTGAGCTTCTTCGCCTTCGTGACCCTCGCCCCGCTCGGTGTGCTGCACCGGGCGTGGGTGCGCGGTCCCTACGGGGGTGGAGGCGGCGGGAACTGATCGGGCGCGGCCGGCTGCGGATCCGACGGTGGCGCCGCCGGGTCCGCGGCGGTCGGATCGATCGCCGGATCGATCGTCGGCGCCGGGCTCGTGGGCGCCGGGCTCGTGGGCGCCGGGTTCGTGGGCGCCGGGGCTGGCGCCGGGATGGGGCCGGGACCGAGCCCCGGGCTGCCGGTCGCGCCCGCGTCGACCATCCAGAACGGGGTCCCGCTCGGCGAGCTCGAGCGTGGGGACAGCGACGCGGCCGAGCAGACGCTGTTGCAGAGCCCGCAGACGAGCGCGACGAAGAACGCGGGGAAGAACGCCACCACGGAGACCACCAGACCGGCCGTCGGGAGGCCCGTCTCGGTCCCGTCGGTCCGCGCGCGCGACAGGCTCACCCCACCGAGCACGATGCCGAGCAGCGCGCAGACCGGGGCGCCGAAGGAGAAGAGCGATCCGACGAAGGGGATCGGCGTCAGCAAGAACCCGGCGAAGGTGAAGATGAGCGCCAGCACCCCCAGCGCGATGGACGCGATCCCCATGGAGCGCCAGGGTCCTTCCCTCGCCTCCTGGCGTCAAGCCGCGCTCTGGCGCATACCACCCGACCCCCGCCATGTCTGAATCAGAGTCCGAAGCAGAGCCCCGCGCCGGTCGCGTCGCGATCGTCGGCCGACCGAACGTCGGCAAGAGCACGCTCCTCAACGCGCTGCTCGGCCAGAAGCTCGCGATCACGACGCCGCGGCCGGGCACCACGCGCGCCTGCCTCCTGGGCGTGCACTGGTCCGACGACCCGCCGACCCAGATCGCCTTCGTCGACACGCCGGGCCTCGAGCGGCCGCGCTCGGTGCTGGGCCGGGTCCTCGTGGAGGAGGCCCAGGGGGCGCTCGAGGGGGCCGACGCCATCCTCGTCCTCGTGGACGCCACGCACCGCGGGCCGGGCGACGACCCGCTGCCCGAGGAGGACGTCGCCATCGTCGAGCAGGCCAAGGAGATCGGCCGGCCGATCGTGCTCGGCCTGAACAAGGTCGACAAGGTCAAGGACAAGGGCCGCCTGCTCCCCAAGCTCGCCGCGTGGTCGGAGCGCTTCGACTTCGCCTCCATCGTGCCGATCTCGGCCCTCCGGGAGGACAACCTCGCGCCGCTGCTGAAGGAGCTCCGCGCGCTGCTGCCCGAGGGCCTGCTCTACGCGCCCGACATGCTGACCGACCGGCCGGAGCGCTTCTTCGCGGCCGAGCTGGTGCGCGAGTCGATCATCGTCAAGACGCGGCAGGAGATCCCGTACTCGGTCGCGGTGCAGGTCGACGAGTACAGCGAGGACGGCAACCTCGTGCGGATCGGCGCCACCATCTTCGTCGACCGGAAGACCCACAAGGGCATCCTGATCGGCAAGGGCGGTCAGATGCTCAAGGACATCGGCACCCGGGCGCGCCTCGCGATGGAGGATCACCTGCAGCGCAAGGTCTTCCTGCAGCTCTTCGTCCGCGTCGAGGAGGGCTGGACGCGAGACCCGCAGAAGGTCCGCACGCTCACCAAGGAAGCCGACTGACATGGCCAAGCAGCGCACGGCCGGGCACAAAGGCGGGGCGGACAAGAAGAAGCCGCAGCCGCTGCCGGGCAACGCGCTCGGCGCGCTCCCCGTGGTCGCGATCGTGGGGCGGCCGAACGTCGGCAAGAGCACGCTCTTCAACCGGCTGATCGGGCAGCGCCTCGCCATCGTCGAGGACGTGCCGGGCGTCACGCGCGACCGGCACTACGCGGACGCGTTCCTGCTGGGGCGCGACTGCGTCATCGTCGACACCGGCGGCTTCGATCCCGAGAGCGACGACCCGATGAAGGAGGGCATCGCCCGGCACGTGCGCATGGCGCTCGCCGAGGCCGACGTGGTGGTCGCGGTGCTCGACGCCACCGCCGCGCCGATGCCCGCCGACCGCGAGGCGATCCGGCTGCTGCGTGAGGCGGACAAGCCGGTCATCTACATCGCCAACAAGGCCGACTCTCCGTCCCGCGAGCAGGAGGCCATGGCGCTGTACGAGCTCGGCATGGAGCAGCTCCTGCTGGTCAGCGCCCAGCACGCGCTGGGGCTGGGCGAGCTCGAAGAGGCCATCGTCAACGCGCTGCCGCCCATCGTGGAGGCGCCCGAGGTCGAGCATCAGGGCGTGCCGCGGCTCGCGATCGTCGGGCGGCCCAACGCGGGCAAGTCGTCGCTGACCAACCGCCTCCTCGGCGAGGAGCGGCAGCTGGTCGACGACCGCCCCGGCACCACCATCGACACCATCGACACCCTGGTCGAGGTCTCGGGCGAGCCGATCGTGCTGATCGACACGGCCGGCATCCGGCGCAAGCGCGCGGTCCGCAAGGAGCGCGGCGTCGAGGGCCTGAGCGTGATGAAGGCCATCCGCGCCATGGAGCGGAGCGACGCGGTGGTGCTGATGATCGACGCGTTCGACGGCGTCGCCGAGCAGGACGCGCGCCTGTGCGGGCTCGCGATCGAGCGCGGGCGCGCCCTCGTCATCGGGCTCAACAAGATGGACCTGATGAACGCGGAGGAGCGCAAGAAGGCGATCCAGCGGACGCGCGAGATCCTGTCGTTCGCGCCCTGGGCGCCGATCGTTCCCGTCTCGGCCAAGACGGGCCGGGGCACGCGCAAGCTCATCGGCGCGGTGCGCGACGCGCTCGTCGAGCACCAGAAGCGCATCGGCACCGCGCAGATCAACCGGTTCTTCGAGGAGGTGCTCGAGCACCACCCGCCGCCCGTTCACAAGAACAAGGCGGTGCGGCTCTTCTACGTGACCCAGGCGTCGGCGCAGCCGCCCACCTTCATCGCGGTGACGAACGAGCCGCAGGCGGTGCACTTCAGCTACCAGCGCTACGTGGTCAACGCGATCCGCAAGCGCTTCGGGTTCGAGGGCACGCCGGTCCGCGTCTTCTATCGCCGCCGCAAGCGGCGCGAGAAGACGTAGACGAAAAAGAGAAAAGGGAGGCGCCCGTCTGGGAGCCTCCCCTTCCTCCGTACGGCTGCGGTCTCTCAGTCCTGCGCGGAGCAGCTGTCGGGGACGTCCGCGCTCATCGCGGTGAGCGACGCGCGCCATCCATCGATGGCGCTCTGGCAGGCCGCCTCGGCCGCCGCGCCTTGCAGGTTCTGCACGCCAGCGCAGGCCGTCTCCGCCGACACCGCGCCCGGCGTCGCGGCGTTGGACGCCTCGACGAACGCGGTGCAGCAAGCGCGGGCGCGGGAGCAGGCGTCGTCGCCGCCCTCCGCGGCCTCGTCGGCCATCTCCTCGGCCGCCTCGGCCATCTCTTCGGCCTCTTCGGCCAGCTCCTCGGCCGCCTCCTCAGCCTCCGGGGGCGCCTCGGTGCTCGGCGTCTCGGTGCTCTCCGCCTCTTCTTCGCAGGCGGTGACGAACCCGAGCATGGCGATCATCGCGATCACGGTGGTCCAGTGCGTGAGCTTCATCGTCTCGTTTCCCTTCCGCGCCACGGGACGGAGGTGCTGCGAACGCGCCCCCCAGCGCTGTCGATCGGAGCCTGCCACGCGAATTGTCAACGAAACGTAATACCTCGTACTCTTTCGTAGATTCGTCCTCAAACGCAGTCCTCAGCATGAGGACATCAGACGTTGCGTGAGGCGCTTCGGGGTCTCCATTCGAGGCATGACGATCACCGTCGCGGGTGTCTCGATCACGCATCCCGGGCGGGTCCTCTTCCCCGCGCAGGGGCTGACGAAGGGCGACCTGGCCGCGCACTTCGAGCGGGTGGCGCCTCACATGCTGCCGCACGTCGAGCGGTGCCCGCTCGCGCTGGTACGCTGCCCGCGTGGCGCGGACAACGCGTGTTTCTTCCAGAAGCACCCGCAGGGCTCCGAGCCCGAGGGGGTGCTCGGCGTCGAGGTGCCCGAGGGAGACGGGCGCGCGACGCACTTCGCGGTCGAGGGCGCGCGGGGTCTCGTCGGGATGGCGCAGCTGGGTGTGCTCGAGGTGCACGTGTGGGGCAGCCGCGTCGACGCGGTGGAGCGGCCCGACCGGTTGGTCTTCGACCTCGACCCGGACGAGGCGCTCCCCTTCGACGCGGTGAAGGACGCCGCGAAGGCGCTGAGGCGGCGATGCGAGGACGACGGCCTGCATGCGTTCGTGATGACGACCGGGGGCAAGGGGCTGCACGTGGTGGCCCCGCTGGAGCCGCGCGCGTCCTTCGATGACGCCCGGGCCTACGCGCGCGAGGTCGCCGAGGCGCTGGTCGCCGACGCGCCGGAGCGCTTCGTCGCCACCGCGAGCAAGGAGGCGCGCGCCGGGAAGATCTACATCGACACCCTCCGCAACGGGCTCGGCGCGACGGCCATCGCGCCCTACTCCACCCGCGCGCGACGAGGCGCGCCGGTCGCGACGCCCCTACGCTGGGACGAGCTGTCGCGGGTCGAGGGCGGAGACGCGTACGACGCGCGCACCATCGCGAGGCGCCTGGCCGCGCTCGGCTCCGACCCGTGGGAAGGATACGCCGACGCGCGCCGGCGGCTGCCCTGACTACGGGGCGCCGACCCCGACGCACATGCCGCTGTCCGGCTCGATGCACGAGCCGCCATCGCAACACCCGCTGCAGCACTCGACGCTGTCCATGCAGAACTCGCTCAGGAGCGCGCACGCGCTGCCGTCGCCCCCGTCGAACCCGGCGTCGATGGGATCGCAGATGCCCACGTTGCAGGTCTCGTCCATCGCGCAGCACATGCCGTCGCAGCACGTCTGGCCCGTCAGGCAGCAGGTGCCTCCGCCCGCGAAGTCGGAGCAGAAGAACTCCCCGGAGCCGCAGGAGCCGCCGTCGACGCCGCCGTCGTCGGGCACACACACGCCGGCCCCCATGCACACGTCACCGCTCGGGCAGCAGATCCCGTCACAGCACGTCTCGATCGCCGTACAGCACGCGCTCCCCGCCGCACCCGAGCACGAGGTCGAGCCGCCGGGGCACGAGACGCCACCGTCGGTGCCCGCGTCCGGGAAGTCGCAGAACGATCCTCCCACGCACACCTGACCCATATCGCAGCAACTCGAATTGCAGCAGACACCGTCGCAACAGTCCGCCGCCCGACCACAGGAGGCCATCGGGCCGCCGCACGTTCCTCCGTCGGTCCCGCCTCCCGCGTCCATGCCGCAGGGCGTGCCGCGGCACATCATGGCCGCGCATCGGTCCGAGCAGGTGGTGGGATCCCCGTCGTCGCAGGTCGCGCCGTCGTTCGGTACGAACCCGCAGCTCCCCGCCGTGCAGGACCGGCTCCGGCAGGGGGAGCCCGAGCTCGGGCACATCCTGCCGCAAGCGCCGCAGTTCAAGACATCGTCGCTCACGCTCTGCTCGCAGCCGTTGCCGACCGCGCCGAGGTCCGCGTCGCAGTCGTCGAAGTTCTCGTCACAGGCATATCGACAGGCGCCGCCTTCGCACGCCGCGGAGGCGTTGGGCGGGCTCCCGCACGCTTCGCCGCAGGCGCCGCAGTGCCCCTCGTCCGTGGCGAGATCCACGCAGCTGCCGTCGCACTCGACGGTGCCGCCGGTGCACTCGGAGACGCAGCTCGCGGTGCCGCCGCTCGCCTGACAGAGCTGGCCGCTCGGACACGCGTTGCCGCAACCGCCGCAGTGACTCCGACTCGACACCTGCGTCTCGCAGCCGGGATCCGGCGTGCAGTCGAGCCAACCGGTCTCGCAGGTCCGCTCGCAGCGCGCGTCCACGCACTCGCTCGTGGCGTTCGGCGCGTCGCAGCTGTTGCCGCAACCGCCGCAGTGGCGTGCATCGGTCCTGAACGCGGTGCCCTCGTCGACGCGACCGTCGCAGTCGTCGTCGCTCCGGTTGCACACCTCGTCGCCCGGATCGGTGCAGGTGGGGCGCCCCGCGTCGGGCAGGCCCGCGTCGGGATCGAAGCGGGTGCCGCCGCCCTCCGCGCTCTCACATCGACCGTTCCGACACGTCTGATCGAGGCTCTCGTCGCAGAGCTCGCCGATGCACGAGTCCTGGAGCAGCACGTAGATGTAGAGGACCTCGCCCTCGACGTAGCTGCTCGTGACGCGGGCGCGCGCGATGGCCGCGCCGCCGGCGTCCAGGTTCCCGGGGTCGAACTCGCCCGCGTACGCGGTGGCTTCCACCCGGAAGATCCGGGCCGCGTCATCTTCGCGAGGACGCAGCGCGACGTTCCAGGGGTAGCGGTCGGCGACCTCCTCGAGGAAGACCTCGTCGTCGAAGCGCGTCTCGGCGGGACCGCGACCCCAGATGCGAATCCAGGTCGAGCGGGAGAGGTTCGCGACGCCCGGCTCGGCGTCGACGGTGACGATCACCTGGGTCAGCTCCCGGCGCGCGCACGACGTGAGAAGGAGCAGCGCGCCGAGCGCGAACGAGACGGTGCGCGCCATCAGAACCTCACCTGCAACCCAACGGTGGGCGCCTCGACGAGCGTGGAATGTACGGCGCCGCTGTCGCCGCGGATCACCTCTGCCTGTCCAGGATCCGAGGCCAGGACCGCGACCGCGATCCCGACGCCGGCGCCGACCACGAGCACCCCGACGAGCGTCCAGAACCACCACTGCTCCTCGACGCCCCCGCCGTCTGCGGGGATCGGATCGGTGACAGCGTCGCCCGCGGCCGCCTCGGCTGCCGCGAGCTCCTCCGCGGTGGGCGGAGGCGCGTCGAGGGCCACGCTCGCGCGGCCGCCTTCGGTCACCGTGACCTCGCGGGTCACGAGCGCGGGCCCACTCCGATGCAGGGTGACGGTGTGCACGCCCGGATCCGCGGGCTGAGCCACGCCCAGCAGGGCGTCGGGGACGTCGTGGCCGTCGAGCCGGACGGTCACCCCGGCGCGCGCGCCCGCGACCTCGATGCGCAGGCGGCCGAGCCGCGGGGTCACGAGCGCGAGCCGCTCGGAGGCGATGCGGTGAGGCGGCGAGCCCTCCTCCGCCTCTCGCTGCACGCGCCGCAGGTGCTCGCTCGCCTCCACCAGGCGCCCCAGCTCGCTCAGCGCGAGGGCCAGGTTCACGCGGACGACGACGGAGTCGCGCAGCTCGAGAGACCGCGACAGCCGGTCGGCGGCGGTCGGGTAGTCCGCCGCGTCCACCGCGTCCATGCCCTGCTCGAAGAGCGCGCGCGCGGCGGCGGTGGTCGCCTCGTCATCCTGCGCCGACGCGGGCCGGGCCCACACCGTCGCGAAGACGAGGAGGGTCGCGAACGCGATTTCCCCCAGCTTCTGCATCCAAGCCATCTCAGGCGCTATGCTTCGAAGCATACATGGCCTCCGTTGGACCTGGAACCGTCGTCGGCGGGAAGTACGAGCTCGTCGAGCCCATCGGGCAGGGCGGCATGGCGAGCGTGTGGCGCGCGAGGCACACGACCCTCGAGAGCCCCGTGGCCGTGAAGTTCCTCGAGACGTACGGCACGGCGCGCGAGAAGATGGCCAAGCGCTTCCTCCGCGAAGCGAAGCTCGCCGCGCACCTCAAGCACCGGAACGTCGTGCACATCCTCGACTACGGGATGCTCGACGACGGCCAGCCCTTCATGACCATGGAGCTGCTGCGCGGGAAGTCGCTCGGCGACCTGATCGAAGGAGACACGCCGCCCACGCCGCTCGAGATCCTGGAGATCATGGCGCAGGTGCTCGGTGGGCTGGCGGCGGTGCACGACGAGGGGATCGTCCACCGGGACGTGAAGCCGGACAACATCTTCATGGTGAAGGACGCCGACGGCACCTACCCGAAGCTGCTCGACTTCGGCATCAGCCGGGACACCGAAGGCACCAGCGGCGACACGCGCATGACGAACACGGGCGCGGTGGTCGGCACCCCGCTCTACATGTCGCCCGAGCAGGCGCGCGGCATGACGGACCTCGATCGGCGCACCGACATCTGGTCGGTCGGCATGATCCTCTACGAGGCGCTGGCGGGCGAGCTGCCGTTCGAGTCGCCGCACATGGGCGACGTGCTCATCAAGGTGGCCACGGAGGACGTCCCGCCGCTCGGGGTGGCGCGCCCGGATCTGCCCAGGTCGGTCGTCGAGGCGGTGATGAAGTCGCTCGAGAAGGACCGCGCCGCGCGCTTCGACACCGCTCGGGAGATGCGCGAGGCCCTCCTCGAGGGCGCGGACGAGGTCGCGCGCGGCATGATCTCACCGAGCCGATCGCGCCCGAGCCGGCGCCTTCCGTCCCAGCGCTTCGACACGGCGTCGGCGTGGGAGGAGGGCGCCACCGAGGTCGACCCCTCCGCCCTCGCGACACCGTCCGTCGAGCTCGACGAGCCTCCGGCGCCGCCGCCCCAGCAGACTCGCAAGTGGCCTTTCGCCGTCGCGGGCGGGCTGCTGGGTCTCGTCCTGCTCTCGGTGCTGGCCGTCTACGGGCTCGGGCTCGAGGTGCGCTTCCAGTCCGCGGCGGCCGACGGAGACCTGGCTGACGGAGACCTGGCCGACGGAGACCTGGCCGACGGAGACCTGGCGGTGGAGGTGGCCGCGCCTCCCGCCGCGGAAGCGGAGGCCCCCGTCGAGGCCGCGCGGCCCGATGCGCCGCCCGATGAGGCAGACGAGGAAGAGGCGGCCGAAGCGGGCGAAGCCGAGGAGGCGACCGAGCTCGCGCAGGCGGCCGCCCTCGAGGAGGAGCCTGCAGAAGCCCCGGACGAAGAGCAGGTCGACTCGCCAGAGGAGAGCGCGGCCGCGTCTGCCGGCTCCGAAGGCCGGCGCGCCGCGAGGCGTGGGCGAGCGGCGCGCGGGACCGCGGCCCAGCGCACCGCGCCTCGGCCCGACTCCACCGAGACCGCGCCGCGACGTGAGACGCGCGAAGAGCCGCCCCCCACCCAGCGTGGCGGGCGCGGACGCGGCTTCCTGCGCGATCTGGACTACTGACGGAACGCGAAGAGGCAGGAGCGCGCGCCGTCCGTCGAATCGGAGCGGCCCGCGACGCCCGCCTCTCTCGTGTCAGGTCGCGAGGCTCAGTCGCCAGGACCCGCGGGCATCGGCCCCGGCGTCCCGCCCTCGCGCGGCGCGGGGGTCGGAGGCATGCCGTCGCGGCCGTCGTCGCTCGGCGGGCGCGGGCCGGCGAGCGGCGGCACGGGCACCTCGGTCACGTCCATGCGGTCCATCCGCGGGCTGCGGTGGTAGTCCTCCGCGGTGCAACAGTCGGGGCAGCTCTCGGGCACGCACTCCATCGTGTTGTGGCAACACACGTAGCCGTCCGCGCAGACGTCGTCGCTCTCGTTCTGGCAGCGCATGGGCAAGCGCTCGTTGAACGATCCGTAGGGCACGTCACCGACCTCGGTCCGGTCGTCGTCGCGACCGGGGATGTCGTTGCGCGCGCCGGCGTCGACGCCCGCGTCATAGATGAAGATGGGCGGCA
>SHBB01000291.1 GCA_004213565.1 Sandaracinaceae bacterium | reverse complement strand
AGCGGCTGAGCGACATCCTCGTCGTCGGCAACCGGTTCCTCGCGCGCCACGGGACCCCGTCGGTCCGGCCGGTTCAGCGCTCGCTGGTCATCTGGGCCCGCCACGTCACGGTCGTCAACAACGTCTTCAGCGGGGACGGGGCGCACGACATGCACTACTCCGGCGTGTCCGTCGGGCGGCGCGGGTCCGAGCCTCCGCCGCTCGGAGTCCGCGTCCTTCACAACACGTTCTTCCGTGGCGCGGGCGGCCGCTGGAGCTACGCGGTGCGGGTCGGCGAGGAGGCGACGGGGACCGTCATCCGCAACAACCTCGCGCAGCTCGAAGGAGCCACGCTGCTGGCGGAGGATCTCGGCGAGGGCACCCTCGAGGCGGACAACCTCCTGACCGAGGACACGGCGCTCGTGGACCCACGCAGCGACGACCCGCTGGGCGCGGACTTCCGTCCCACCGATCGATCGCCCGGGAGAGACGAGGGAGGGGAGGTGCCGGTCTTCGACGACCTCGATGGGGCTCGGCGGCCGGCGGGCGCGGCGCCCGATCTCGGCGCATTCGAGGGCGGCTGACGATGGAGAAGGGAGGGGCTGAGGCTCCTCCTGGAGGAAACAGGCGCCGACCGGATTCGAACCGGTGAATGGAGGTTTTGCAAACCTCTGCCTTACCACTTGGCTACGGCGCCACTCCCCAAAGGGAGGCTGGGAGCTATACCAGACTCGCGAACGGTGTCCAGCTCGGAAAAGAGCCGGGCACGGCCTACGTGGTCTTCTTGCGCCGGCCCCGCTTGGCCGTCTTCTTCTTCACCGCGGCCTTCGCCTTGGGAGCCGACTTGGCGCCACCGAGGCTGACCCCGAGCATCTTCCACGCGTCCTCGCGGAAGCCGTACTCCTTCTGGGTCGCCTCGACGATCTCCATGTCCTCGGCGTTCAGGTCCGCCTTGACGGGCTTGGCGCCGGTCTTCTTGATGGAGGTGATGGTCTCGCCGAGCTCGAGCAGCTCGTGCGTGTGAGAGAGGACCTCGATCGCCTTGAGCGGCTTGCCCTTCTTGCCTTTCTTCAGCTCCTCGAGGAGCCGCTTTCGGCGCTTCTCGGTGCGTCCATCGAGGCCGCGTCCACGCGTGCCGCCGTCACTGAACAGCTGATTGAGCTGGCGCGCGGCGCGACGCTTCGCGATCGCTTCCTTGCTGCCGCGTCCGCCGCCCTTGGTCTTGCTCGTCTTCCGAGATCTCGCCACGCGTACTCCTCCGGTAGAAACGCCGTTTGAATCGGCCTTGGAAACACCGATAGGCGCTGTACCACGAAAGGAACGCCATCGGAAGCGAACGCGACGACTGCGCGGCCCGGGTGTCCTCGAACGGTGACGTTTCGGGTGCTTTTTGGGTGGAAGAGGCGCGGCGATCGGTACATGCTCCCCGCCCATGACGTCCACGCAGAGCGAGATTGACGAGTCCTACAGCGTCTCGAACGACTTCTTCCGCCTCTGGCTCGACGAGGGTATGCACTACACCTCGGCGAGCTACCTCACGGGCGAGGAGACCCTCGAGGAGGCGCAGATCAACAAGTGCCGGATCCTGTACGACTACGCCGAGATGACCGAGGACAAGCTGATCCTCGACATCGGCTGTGGCTGGGGTTCGAACCTCGAATACCTCGCCTCGCGTGGCGTGAAGCGGGCGCACGGGATCACGCTCTCGACCGCGCAGGCGCAGTGGATCAACGACCGTAAGCTCCCCGGCGTCAACGCGATGCTGATGGACTTCCACGACTACGAGCCGGAGGAGAAGTACGACGCGCTCGTGTCGATCGAGATGATCGACCACATCTGCTCTCCCGAGCAGGCGCGCAAGGGCATGGCGGTGGATCTCTACCGCCAGTACTTCAAGCGCTGTCACTCCTTCGTGAAGCCGGGCTCCTGGTTCGCCTGTCAGGCCATTCTTCGCGATCGTGTCCCGCGCACCCGCAAGGACCTGGAGGATCTGGCCTTCACCGCGGACGTGATCTTCCCCGGCGGTCTCAACCCCCGCCTGGAGGAGCTGATCATGGCCATCCGCCCGTACTGGGAGGTGGTCGAGATGCGCACCCAGCGCGAGAGCTACGGCAAGACCACGGGGGAGTGGCTGGCCCGGCTGCAGGCCAACGAGGCGACCATCCGCGGCCAGTGGGGCGACAACGTCTACGACGACTACGAACGCTACCTGGACACGTGCGTGCGGGCCTTCGACGCGCATTGGTCGAGCGACGTGCAGCTGAAGCTCCGCTGGTGCGAGGTCTGACCTAGCCCCGAATCAAGCGCTTCGCGCTCGCTCCGGGCCTAGCAATTCTAGTCAGGGGCTTTTCGCAAGAGCCCCTCGCTGCGGCGGCAAAGCCGCCTTCGCTTCACCCAAAAACGACGCGCCTGCGGCGCTTCTAGCCCCAAATCCACGCTCATTGTGGAATCAGGCGCTGGATTTGGGTCTAGCGTCTGAATTGAACGCGCCGCTCGGGTCCGCCCGGGCGGCGTTTTTCGTGGCAGTGGAGCCGGCCCACGCTCCGTGGTACATCGCCGTCGCCATGACGAGCCACGACAGCTTCGGGTCCCGCGCCACCCTCGAAATCGGGGGACGCTCCATCGACATCTACCGCCTCGACGCCCTGCAGAAGGCGGGCATCGGCGATGTCTCGACGCTCCCGTACTCCATCCGGGTGCTGCTCGAGAACCTGCTGCGGAACGAGGACGGCAAGACCGTCACCAAGAGCGACATCGAAGCGGTGGCCAAGTGGGATCCCCACGCCGAGCCGTCGACCGAGATCGCCTACCGCCCCGCCCGCGTGCTGCTCCAGGACTTCACGGGCGTGCCCGCGGTGGTCGATCTGGCGGCCATGCGCGAGGCCTTCGCGGAGATGGGCGGCGACCCCAACCGGGTCAACCCGCTCCAGCCCGCCGATCTCGTCATCGATCACTCGGTGCAGGTCGACTCGTTCGGCAACCTGCGCGCCTTCGACGAGAACGTGAAGATCGAATTCGAGCGCAACCGCGAGCGCTACCGCTTCCTCAAGTGGGGGCAGAGCGCCTTCGAGGGCATGCGCGTGGTTCCGCCGGGCACGGGCATCGTGCATCAGGTGAACCTCGAGTACCTCGCGCGCGTGGTCTTCACCCGCGACGCGGACGGTCGCACCGTCGCCTACCCGGACACGCTCGTCGGCACCGACAGCCACACCACGATGATCAACGGCCTGGGCGTGCTCGGCTGGGGCGTCGGCGGCATCGAGGCGGAGGCGGCCATGCTCGGCCAGCCCATCGCGATGCTCCTGCCGCAGGTCGTCGGCTTCAAGCTGAACGGCAAGCTCCCCGCGGGCGCCACCGCCACCGACCTCGTGCTCCGCGTGGTCGAGATGCTCCGGCAGCACGGCGTGGTCGGGAAGTTCGTCGAGTTCTACGGCGAGGGCATGAGCTCGCTGTCGCTCGCGGACCGCGCCACCATCGCGAACATGGGGCCGGAGTACGGCGCCACGATGGGCTTCTTCCCGGTCGACGAGGAGACGCTCAAGTACCTCCGCTTCACCAACCGCGACGAGGCGGAGGTGGAGCTCGTCGAGCGTTACCTGAAGGAGCAGGGCCTCTTCCACACGAAGGAGAGCCCGGAGCCGCGCTTCACCGCGTCGCTCGAGCTCGAGCTCGACACGGTCGTGCCGTCGATCGCCGGCCCGAAGCGCCCGCAGGATCGTATCGCGCTCACCGACGCCAAGCGCTCCTGGCGCCGCACGCTCGTGGGCAACCTCGCCCGCGAGCAGGAGGACATCGAGAAGACCGCGGCCGGCTTCCTCGGCGGTGAGCCGACCAGCGCGGTCGCCGACGCGGACGCCAAGGCGGCCCTCGAGCGGACCGGTCACGTGAAGCTGGACCGCGGCGAGTTCGATCTGCCTCACGGCGCGGTGGTCATCGCGGCCATCACCAGCTGCACCAACACGAGCAACCCCTCGGTCATGGTCGGCGCGGGCCTGCTCGCGCGGAACGCGGCCAAGCGCGGCCTCAACGTGAAGCCCTGGGTGAAGACGAGCTTCGCGCCGGGCTCCCAGGTGGTCACCGAGTACATGAAGGCGGCCAACCTCATGGACGACCTGGAGAAGCTCGGCTTCTTCCTCGTCGGCTACGGCTGCACCACCTGCATCGGCAACTCGGGCCCGCTCGAGGGGCCGGTCGCGGACGCGGTGACCCAGAAGAACCTGGTCGTCACCTCGGTGCTCAGCGGCAACCGCAACTTCGAGGGGCGGGTCAGCCCCCACACCCGCGCGAACTACCTCGCGTCGCCGCCCCTCGTCGTCGCCTACGGCATCGCGGGCACCCTCGACATCGACTTCGCGAACGAGCCGCTGGGCCAGGACCAGGACGGCAAGGACGTCTTCCTGAAGGACATCTGGCCGACCAACGAGGAGATCACCGAGACGGTCCGCCAGGCGGTGAAGAAGGAGCAGTTCGCCGACCGCTACGCGGAGGTCTTCCTCGGCCCCGAGCAGTGGCAGAGCACCGACGCGCCCACCGGCGACACCTTCGCCTGGGAGGACGACTCCACCTACATCCGCAAGCCCCCGTTCTTCGAGGGCATCGAGGCGGGGGAGCCGCCCGCGGCAGAGAACATCCAGGGCGCGCGCGTGCTGGCGCTCCTCGGCGACACCGTCACCACGGATCACATCTCGCCGGCCGGCTCGATCAAGGCCGACAGCCCGGCGGGCAAGTACCTGCAGGAGAACGGCGTCCAGCCGCGTGACTTCAACAGCTACGGCAGCCGCCGCGGCAACCACGAGGTCATGATGCGCGGCACCTTCGCCAACATCCGGCTGCGCAACCTGCTCGCGCCCGGCACCGAGGGCGGCGTCACGCGGCACCTCCCGGACGGCGCGCAGATGAGCATCTACGACGCCTCGATGAAGTACCAGGCGGACGGCGTGCCGCTCGTGGTGCTCGCGGGCAAGGAGTACGGCACGGGCTCGAGCCGCGACTGGGCGGCGAAGGGCACCTACCTGCTCGGGGTCAAGGCGGTGATCGCGGCGAGCTACGAGCGCATCCACCGCTCGAACCTGATCGGCATGGGCGTCCTGCCGCTCGAGTTCGTCGACGGCCAGTCGCACCAGGGCCTCGGCCTGACGGGCGAGGAGACCTTCGACATCGCCGGCATCGCCGATGGCCTGAAGCCGGGCGCGCGCCTGAAGGTGAAGGCGAGCGACAAGGAGTTCGAGGTGAAGGTCCGCCTCGATACGCCGCAGGAGGTCGAGTACTACCTGCACGGCGGCATCCTGCAGTACGTCTTGCGTCAGATGGCGGCCAAGTAGGCTACTCGGGGTCCAGCTCGGCCGGGTCCCCCTCCTGCCACACGAGCATCGCCAGATCGGTCCGCGCCTCCGCTTCGAGCACGCCGGTGGTCACCTCGACCCCGGCGTCTCGGAGCATCTCGACCCCGCGCCCGCGGTTCTTGGGGTGCGGGTCGAGCATGGCGACGACGACGCGTCCCACGCCGCGCCGGATCAGCTCCTTGGCGCAGCTCGGGGTGCGCTGGTGGAAGGCGCACGGCTCGAGCGTCACGAAGGCGGTCACGTCGCCCAGCGGCCCCTCCACCTGCGCGAGCGCCATCGGCTCCGCGTGCGGCTGGTAGGGCGGCTGGGTGTGACCCCGCGCGACGATCGCGCCGCCTCGCACGAGCACGCACCCCACGGGCGGGTTCGGTCGGCACGCGGGCAAGGCGCGGCGCCCCTCGAGGAGGGCGTCCCGCATGAAGCGCTCGTCCTCCGACTCGCTCACCGCGGTCCGACGCCTGCGGGGCGCTCGGCGAGCACCTCGTCCGCGCCTCGGAACTGGTCGGGCGCGTCCGTGTCGAGCAGCGCGATGTCGCCCGCGTAGAAGTTGCCGGCGATGTCGACGTCGATCTCGCCGCCGATGTCCTGGTAGTGCGCGACGGTGCCCTCGAAGGCGTTCCCGCGGAACACACCGGTCGAGCGCGCGATCATCACGGGGTAGGCCGCGCCGTCGAGCACGCTGTTCGTGATCGAGATGGGGGCGTCGCTCGCGTTGATGTGGATCGGGCAGTGGCAGTTCGTCAGCCGGCTGTGGTCGATCTGGAGGCTGCCGCCGCTGAGGGCGGTGCAGTCGGGCGACTCTCCCGGATGGTCGAGGTCGATCTCCGCGTCGACCATCTCGAGCACGCCGCCGCTGACCCGCACGGTGCCGCCGCCGAACACGCGCGTGCGGTGCAGCGTGGCCCCCGCCGCGAGGCGGAGGTTGGACAGGCCGCGCGCGTAGAGGAGCGAGTCGTCGAGGCGGATCGAGGAGCCGGCCTCGCCGCGGATCCCGTCCGCCGCGTCGTAGATCTCCACGAAGTCGGCCTCGAGCGCGCCGCGCACGGTGATCCCGGACCAGCGGCGGTCGCCGTTGAGCTGCACGGGCGCGCCGGCGCTGCCGGCCAGCCGCAGGGTCCCGGAGACGGTGAGCGCGACGTCGGTCTCGAGCACGACGGTCGATCCGGCGCAGACGGTGAGGGTCTCGCCCTCCGGCACCTCGACGTCCCCGACGATCCGGATCGTCCCGCAGAGCTCCCCGCTCGTCGGGCCGCCCTCGACCCGCGTGTCCTCGCCGCCCACCACGCGGCGGCCCGAGTCGGAGCCGGGCCCCGCGTCGGGGCGGAGCGGCGCGTCGGTCGCGCCGTCGCAGGCGGCCAGGGAGAGGGCGCAGAACAAGATCGTCGATCGCATGTGCGGAGGATACGCCAGAAGCATGCCGGCGGTTCGCTTCGGGATCTCGCGTCTGCTCGGGGGGGATGGGGGAGCGTGCGGGGCTCCGGGGAGCGCAGGGCACGCGCGGGCGCGCGGGCAAGGGCAGGGGCAAGGGCACGGGCAGGGGGCTAGGCGCCCGGGATGATCAGATCGATGGCGTAGAGGCCGGTGCGGGCGGTCACGAAGAGCGTCGCGCCGTCGGCTCCCCCGAACGCGCAGTTCGCCGGCGTCTCCGGGACGCTCAGCGTGCCCCAGCGCGCGCCGTCCGGGGCGAAGACCGCGACGCCCTCCGCGGTCGTGACGAAGAGGTTCCCGTCGGCGTCGACCGCCATGCCGTCCGCGTTGGGGGTGCCGTCGACGAAGCGCCGCTCGCCGCTCGCGCTGCCGTCCGCGGCGACGTCGAAGGTGAGGACCTCGCCGGCCGCGGTGAGCGCCACGTAGAGGATCGACTCGTCCGGCGAGAGCGCCACGCCGTTGGGCCGGCTGTCGACCGCGCCACGCCAGATCGCGTCGACCGATCCGTCGGGGGCGCGCCGGAAGACGCCATTGAAGTCCAGCTCGCGCGGCCGACCGTCCAGGCCGTACGGCGGATCGGTGAAGTAGACCGTGCCGTCGCTCCGCACCGCGAGGTCGTTCGGGCTGTGGAAGGCGCCGCCCTCGAAGTCGGCGGCGAAGCTCGTGACCGAGCCGTCGTCCTCCGTCACGCTCACCCGCCGGTTCTGGTGCTCGGCCGCGAGCAGCCGGCCGTCGGGGAGGGTGGCCAGGCCGTTGGCCGCGCCGCTCGGCATCCGGAAGACGTCGAACGCGTCGGGCGGCGTGAAGCGATGAATGGTCGAGCGCGGGATGTCGGTGAAGAGCAGGGCGTCGCCGACCCAGTGCGGCCCCTCGAGGAAGCCGAAGCCGTCGCGGAGCAGGCGAGCCTCGGAGGCGCCGTCGAGCGGGCTCGGGGGCGGTCCCGCGTCCAGCGTGCCCGCATCGCTGGGGCCCGCATCGCTCGGGCCTGCGTCGGAGCCCGCGTCATCGTCCACGCGCGCGTCGCGCGAGAGTCCCGCGTCGCCTGCGCCGCCCCCATCGCACCCGGCGAGGAGGAGGAGCAAGACCAGCGCGCGCCTCACGCGTAGAGCTCGTCGAGCAGCCCGCGCGGCAGCGACGGGTCGCCGAAGTCATCGAGCGGCGAGCCGTCCGCCTTCGTGCAGCCCACCGCGGCTCCGATCGTGCTCAGGAGTCGGTTGTGGTTGACGTCGTTGCCGCCGCCGAGCTCGATGTGCTCCCCCTGACGGAGCGCGCCGCCGCAGCTCCCGGCCAGCACCCACGGGACGTCGCTGCGCGCGTGACCCGGGCCGCTGCCGAGGTCGTTGAACCAGCAGGAGACGCCGCAGTCCAGGAGCGTCGCGCCCGACGGCATCTCGTACTCGCTCAGGCGATCGAGCAGGTGCCGGAAGGTCGCCGCGAACTGCCGGTCGACCTGCGCGTGCATGCGGTCCGAGTTGGCGATGGCCGCGCCGTCGCTGCCGTGGCTGAGGCGTCGATGCGAGAGGAAGTGGAAGTTCTCCATCTGCTCGCCGGTCGCCGGGTCGCGGTAGCGGGTGCTGCCGTCGTTGCCGCTGCCGATCTGGATGCTGACCGAGCGCGTGACGCCGCACGCGATGGCGAGCGCGGCCACGTCCATGTGCAGGCGGGTCGCCGCGAGGACCTCGTCTCCGTCGGTGCTCTCGTAGGCGGCCCCGATGCCCTCGAGCGCCCGCACGCGCTCGTCGTCGAGCTGACAGCTCAGGCGCACCTCCAGGTCCCGGACGGCCGACTGGTGCAGCTCGATGCGCTGCTTGTCGCTCCGGGACAGCTCCGAGCGCCGCATGAGGCGGGAGAGCTGCGTGCGGACGAGGTCGTTGACGCTGCGGCCGCGCTCGGCGATCTGCCGCTGCGCCTCCGCGCTCAGCCCCGCGTCGCCGCCCACCAGGTTCCGGTACGCCTCGTTCGGGTCGTGGAAGGGGCTGCGGCGGTCGGCCGCGCCTCGATACGAGATGCAGGGTCCGCCGAGCCAGCCCGAGCCGCGGCCCGCGTACATGAACCAGCTGTCGCGGCCGTCGGGGTTGAGCTCGCGCCCGATGCGGTGGTCGATGGACTCGCCCGCCGCCTCGCTGCTGCCCCCCGCGCCGTTCACGGTCGGGCCGCGCCCGGTGAGGCACTGGAGCGCCCCGCGCGCGTGCCCGTCGCCATAGTCGAAGCTCTGCATGTTGACGTTACCGACCACCAGCAGCTTCGAGAGGTGGGGCGTCAGCTCGTCGAGCGCGCGGTCGGCCACCGAGGCGGCGGTGAGCGCGCCGAGGCTGCGCGGCCAGAAGCGCTCCGGCTCGTCTCCCAGGACCGAGCTCCGCGCGGTCGCGACGCCGTTCGCCTGCCGGAAGAAGACCGCGTAGGCGGGCGCCTCCCCGTCGGCCCGCGCCGCCGGGCGCCCGAGGCTCTCCAGGAACGGCAGGGCGAGGGTGGCGCCGAACGCGCCGCGGAGCACGAGGCGTCTTCCGAGCTTCATTCGCTGACCTCCCGGACGCTGCGGTGGAGGAACGCGCGCGACGTGACGATCTGGACCACCAGCTCGCGCACCGAGAGCGTCCCGTCGCGCGAGCCCTCGGCCAGCGCGCTCACCAGCGCCTGATCTTCGGGCGCCGCGTGTCGCCCCATGGTGCGCTCAACCCAGTGGCGCACGTAGCACTCGTGGGCCCACGTGCTGTCCGCGAGCGCGTCGACGAGCTCCACCGCGCCGCTCACCGGCGTCGGGGCGCCGTCGATGGGCGGGCTGCCCGTCGTGTCGACCGGGTGGCCGTTGTCGAGCTCTCGCCAGGCGCCGATCGCGTCGTAGCTCTCGAACGGGAAGCCGAAGGGGTTGATGATCTGCGAGTGGCACCCGGCGCAGATCGAGCCCGGCTGCTCGGTGTGATTCGCGATGGTCTCCCGGTTCGTCGCGCCCTCGATCACGGGGGGCGGCGGGACGTCGTCGGGGGGCGCCTCGATGTGCACGCACGCCACTCGCTCGGCGAGGAACACGCCGCGGTGGATCGGGTCGGGCGCGGCCTGGGTCGCGTTCGACGCGAGGAAGCCGACCTGGGTGAAGACGCCGCGGCGCTGCGACGCGTCGAGGGTGACCGGCTCGAAGTCCTCCCCGAAGCTCCCGTCGAGGCCGTAGACCGCGGCGAGCTCGGCGTTCACGAACGTGTCGGGGGAGGTCAGCAGGTCCCGGTAGCTCCCGTCGCGGCCGAACACGATCTCGCGCACGAAGCGGTCGTGCTCCTCGGTGGCCAGCGCCCCGAGGTTGGCCGGTGCGTCGGGGAAGAAGGTGGTCGACGGGGTGATGCCCTCGAACGACGCGACGTCGAAGAGCTGCCGGTGGAAGCGCACGAAGACGCCCTCGGCCCGGGGGTCGTCCAGCATGCGGCGGGCCTGGAGCGCCACCTGCTCCGGGTCGGCGGTGAGCATGCCGGCGGCGGCCGCGGCGAAGAGCTCCTCGTCGGGCAAGCTGTCCCAGAGGGCGTAGGAGAGGCGGCTCGCGATCTCGTAGTCGTCGAGCGGGATCGTGCCTCGGTCGCGCTCGCTCGAGAGCTCCACCCGATAGAGCAGGAAGGGGGACTGGAGCATCGCCTCCAGGATCAGCCGGACGCCGGCGTGGAGGTCGTCCTGGGCGCCGTAGAGCCCCGACGCCTCGCCGTAGAGCATCATGTACTCGGAGATCTCGTCGTCGGTGAGCGGGCGGCGGTGGGCGCGGGCGCCGAAGCTCCGCACGAAGCGCTCCGCGCGGTCTCGGTCCGCGCCGCCGCCGACCGGGGGCGCGATGCGCTCGAAGATCGCGCTGTCCACGGTCGCGGTCTCCGCCAGGTCGCCGGCCGCGCGCTGATAGCCGCTCCACAGGACCTCGTCGACGTTCAGGGCCCCGCCCGGGTTGTCGAAGATGGCCTCGCCCGGCAGGGAGTCGGCGCGCAGAGCGTCCGAGAGGCCCGTCGGGCCCTCGAGCCCGAACAGGTCGCGGACGGTGTTCTCCCACTGGGCGTGCGTGAGCCGCGGGAGGCGGGTCTCCGGAGCGGGGATCACCACGCCGTCGGGAACGTGTCGCTCACCGTCGCCTGGTCGAGATGGCGTATCGCCAACGAAACCCTGACATCCGATCAGGCAGGCGACGGCGAGCGACCAGAGGGGGGTCGTCCTCTGCATGAGCGCTCACACAGCACGAGCCGGGCCGCGCTCGGAGGGGGACCGAACGCCGCCGGTCGTGGCGCCTGGAGCGCTCCATGCTCCGCGTGGAGCATTTTGGGCTCCGCTCACTCGCGGAGCAGCACGTCGCAGTAGTAGCGGAGCTTTCGGATGAGCTTGCCGTGGGGGCGCTTGTCGATGTCCTTCTTCAGCGCGAGCATCACCTTGCGCTGGAAGGTGTAGCGGTTGAGCACGGGCTCGGGGGGCGCGACCCCGCCGGCCTCCTCGAGCGCGGCGAAGACGTGCTCGCGCGGCCAGCCCCAGAGCGCGAGGTCGGCCGGATCCACGCCATCGATCATGCGCTTGGCGAGGGCCAGCTTGCGGTCGTCCGAGGCCAGCTCCGCCGCCCACTTGTGCAGCGAGTCCGTCACCGGCCGCTTGTGCTGGTGCACCCCGATGGGGTCGCCCGGCCCCTTCGCCTGCTCGGAGCGCTCCCCGTAGTCCACCGCCTCCGGCTCGTGCTCGATGCCGAGGAACGCGAAGACGCGCTCCAGGTGCTGCTCCGGCGTCTCGACCAGCTCCTCGTAGCGCACGTGAGTCAGAGGGACCGGCCGCTCGCGCAGGAAGCGGGCGATGGCCGGCACGTAGCGCTCGACGATCGGGTTGTAGTCGTGCGCCGCGTCCCAGTCGCCGTCGAAGAAGGAGTTCGCGAAGGAGCTGAAGATGGCCAGCGGGTGCCGCGTGAGCACGACGTACTTCGCCTCCGGGTAGACCTTGGCGATGAAGTCCAGCACCAGCGCGTTCGCGGGCGTCTTGTCGAGGAAGTAGCGCTGGCCGCTCGGCTCCAGCATCCGGCCGTAGAGCGTGTCGGCGTAGGCGCGGAGCGCGTCGAGG
>SHBB01000290.1 GCA_004213565.1 Sandaracinaceae bacterium | reverse complement strand
AGGAGCAGGTCTTCGAGCACATGCTCTCCACCTCGTGCGCCAGCGCCGCGGGCATGAGCGGCGGACCGGTCATCGACCTCGACGGCGCGCTGGTCGGCGTGATCGTTGGCGCGGGCGGGGTCGTCTCCCCGGTCGCGCTCTCGGGCGAGCTCCCTCGCCGCGTCGCGCGCCGCCTCTCGCCGCGCCGCGATGCCGCTGCGTCGCCAGGGTCAGAGCCCTCGTTCGTACGCGACGAGGTCGGGCGGCCCGACCGCCACCTCACCCTGCTCGCCGGCCTGCCCGAGACCGCGCGCCGCGCCGCCCGCTCGATCGTGGAGCTCCGGCGCGAGGACCTCGACCTCGAGGCGCGCGGCGTCGCGGTCGCGCCTGACCGCGTGCTGACCGTGGCCGCCATCGTCGACGGCGGCGCGCCGGCGCTGATCCGGGCCTCCGACGAGACCGACGAGCGCTTCGCCACCGAGGTCCTGGCCGTGCGCGGTGAGCTCGCCCTCCTCCGCGTCCTCGGCGTCGACGACCTCGTCCCGCTCGGCGCCGACGTGGGCTCCCCTGTTGTCGGCGCGCCCGTCATCACCCTCCGCTGGGGCGAGCCGAGCGTGGGCATCGTCACCGACGACGCGCGCGAGCCGGGCCGCATCGACGCGCCGCCCTTCGGCGACCGCGGCTGCGGGTGGCTCCGCGGCCGCGCGCGTCGGGAGAACCCGCCCATCGACCTCGGCCGCGTCTTCGTCCACGACACCCTCGGCTTCGCGCGCGGCGCCTTGCTCGTGGACCGCCGCGGCCGCCCCGTCGGGATCGACGTCGGCAGCGCCGACGACGACCTCCACTACGCCGTCCCGATCGCCGACGCGCTCACCCGCTTCGAGTGAAGCTCACTCCGCGGCGACGACCTCGACCGCGGAGGCGAGCACCAGCCGGTCGAACGTCCGGTCGAGCGTGTTGCTCCGGAACCCGTTCATCACCATGCCCTGCGCCTGCACCGTCGCGCCCACCTCCACCTCGCGCTGCGTGGCCGCGACCCAGATCGGCCCGTCGCTCGAGTCGACGTGCATGTACGTGTATCCGCCCGAGCTCATCGTCTCGGTCACCGTCCCGCGGATCACCCCGCCGCCCGGAGGCGCCGGCGGCGTCGCGCCGTGGGGAGCGGCCGGCCGCCGGGCCGCGCTGCGCTCCTGCGGCGGCAGCCAGTCCTCGATCGTCGGCTCCCGCTCCCCCGGCGCGCGCGCGCTCCGCTCCCGCGGCTCCGGACGCCGCGAGGTCGGCTCCTCCTCGGCGCAACCGCCGAACGAGATCGCCGCGAGAAAGACCAAGACTGCATACCGGTGCGTCATCACCGCGGAGCCTAGCCGGGTTGGAGCGCCCCGTCTCGCCGCGGGTTGGGGACGCCAGGTTGACGTGTTGACCCCCTCGCGGAGACCGGCCCAGCGCCCTTCCGCATATCGCACGCCCCCCTGCGCCACTCTCGCCGTCATCCTGTCGTGCTCACGTGCTACCGTCGCGCGCTCGGAAGCCCGATGGCGACACGCGCTCGAACCTTGCTCAGATACCTGGCTATCGGCTTCCTCGTCACGTCCATCGCGGGGGTCAGCGTCGCCAGCTTGATCGCCGGAGGCCCCGGTAGCCTCACCGAGGCGCGCTCCGCATTCGTGACCTCGGTCCACCTCGCGGGAGGCGGTCCACCCCCGGAACCTCCGCCCGAGGAGCTCTTCGAGCGGGTGAAGTATCCTGCCCCGCTCGGCGAGAGCTGGGCCTACGTATCGCCCCCGAGCCGCGAAGGCCGCCGCGCCGGCGTCGTGTACGTCCATGGCGGGTTCGACTGGAGCATCGGCGCACTCTCCTGGTCGTGCCTGCCCCGGGAGAACGATCAGAGCGGACGAGGGCTCTGGCGCGACGAGATCGCGCTCATGCTCCCGAGCTTCCGTGGGAACCACGACAACCCTGGAGAGCCGGAGTGCCTCTACGGAGAAGTGGACGACCTCATCGCGGCGGCCGATTACCTCGCGACGCGGCCCGACGTCGACCCCGACCAGGTCTACCTCGTGGGCCACAGCACGGGCGCCACGCTCGCGCTCCTGGCTGCGCAAATGACCGACCGCTTCCGTGGTGTGTTCGCGATCGGGCCGGTGGGCTCCATCGAGGACTATGGAGAGGGTGGCTGCCTGCCGCGCGGGCTGAGGATGAAAGAGTCCGTGCTCCGCGCTCCGATGGAGCTCCTCGAGCTCACGCGTTCGCCGACCGTCATCATCGAAGGCAACACGCAGCCGTCCAACAGTGACCTCTTACCTCTGTTCGAGCGGTACCGAGGGGACGCACCCATCGAGGTGCTCGGCGTTCCAGGGCTCGACCACTTCAGCGTGCTGGCGCCAGCGACCGAGGTCATCGCGCGAGCCATCTCGAGAAATCGCGACTCCGGGCGTCCATTCATCGACGTACAGGACATCGTCGACGTCGCGCCCCAGCCCTGCGACGTGAGCCGCCTGGAGGGGACGGGGACCGCCGAGCCGGCCACTTGGGTCGAGCGGCCGCCCGCTCAGTGGCCACAAATGGTGCTCACGAACGAAGCGCAGTTCAGCGAACGCACTGCGCTCTCCGGGGCGAGCGCGTTCTTCCTCGAGGCCGCGGACGACGTCCTTCTCCTGGCCACGGCGCGACACCTGACGGGCTACGCGGGAGGCGTGGAGCCTCCGCTGGACGACGCAGCGCTCTTGCTCCCCGCGCGGTTCGCGCGCCAGCTGAGGAGCTGGACCGTCTTCCCGCGCACGCAGCCGGAGCGCTCGTCGAACGCCGTGGGTCTCGCCGAGCCGGCGATCCTCGGTGACTGGCTGGTGCTCACCCTCGCGGCCGCGCGACCTCCCGAGCAGGTGGTCGCGCTGCGCCTCGCCAGCCTGCCCGTCTCGCGCGGAGATGCAGTCTACCTGGTCGGTTGCCCGTACGAGGAGACTGACTGCGTGCAAAACGTTTACGGAGGACGCGTCACATGGCGGATGGACCACCGCTTCGGGTACACGCTCGACCCACCGGTGGACGTACGCGGGTTCAGCGGAGCGCCCATCTTGAACGAAGCGGGTCGAGTCGTCGGCGTGTTCAGTGTGTCCGAGGACCTCGACACCACCGACGACGGACGGCACGTGGAGGCGGAAGCAGACGACCGACTCGTGCAACACGCCAGTGCTTGCCGTCGCCCATAGCTCAGCACGGCTACCTGTCGGGGCTCGTTCGCCCGCCTCTGGACGCCTCCCACAAGCGCGGGAGGCGCGACGCGAGCGCGTCGTCATCCTCCCACGGCTCACCGGCGGGCTCGGTTGCCGCATTCTCAGGGCGCTCTGGCATCGACTCGCCCGTCAGCTCTTCGTAGATGTCGCCCGCCACGTATGCGTACTCCTCGAAGAAGCTGTCCTGCTCCTCGTGAGGACCGAACTGCACTTCGGCGAGGCTGTCGGGCTCCTTCATCGCTCGCTCGAACCAGGAGCGTCCGAGCGAGATGAGCCAGCTGCGAAAGTCGGTGAATCCGTCGTGGGAGCAGCCTCCGCCGAGGAGGTACGCGGCGGCCCAGAGATCCCACGTGTTCGCCTGGTGATGTCTGTCGAGGAAGAGCTGGGCGAACGCCTGCACGCGGTCCGGCTCCAGCGCCCTCAGCCGGCTCGCGGGCGCCTCTCGACGCCCTTCGAAGCAGAATTCGCGTTCTTCCACGCTACTCCGGAGCGTACACCGCAGACAGCTCTAGTCGTCGCTCGGCGAGCTGGCCGATGAAGGGAGTGGCGTCAGCTCGAGCGCTCCTTCGGCCCGTACGTAGACGAGGCACTCGTCGTCGCCGCAGGCGAGCCGCGCGACTCCGTCGGAGCGGAGGTAGCTGCCCGGCTCGAGGGACGAGGGCTGCCAGAGGCGGCCCGCGATGACCACGGCGTGGTAGCGGCCGCGCGACTCCGCGGCGGAGTGGGCGGGGAGCTTCAGCAGCATGCCGCGGGGACGCTCGGCGCCCACCTCGCCCCAGAGCGGCGCGACCTGGACCGGCGCGCTCCAGCCGAGGCTCGAAGCGTCGAGCCACTCGAGCTCGGAGGCGTCCACGTTCACCGGCCGCTCTTCGTCTTCGAACGCCTGGTCGACGGGGCGAACCAGGTAGGGCCCCTCGTCGATCTCGATGTACGCGACGGTCTCTCCGCGGGCAGCCGTGATGTGGGGGCCGCCCCTCGGCTGCGTCCAGTACGAGCCCGCCGGCATCCACATCGGCTCCGCGCTCGCGTCGTCGTTGTGAACGAGACCGCGGATCACCACGCCCCGGTAAGTCACGTTGTGAATGTGCGGCGGCGACTCGAAGCCGTCGACGAAGCGGACGAGGAAGCCCGTCGCCCCTGACCCGGTCCGGTCTCCCCAGAGGGTCGCGGCGCGTGGGCTCGCGTCGCCGCGCGCCGGGTTGAGCGCGCCCCACTCGACGTCGGCGGCCGGAACGACGATGGGCGCCGCGGACGAGACCGCGGCCTGCGAGCCGGCGCACGCCGTCAACAGTGCAGCCAGCGCAGCTCCCGCCTTCATGACGCCACCAACCCCTCGATCACATCCACGAGCGCCGCGCACTTCGCGGCGTCGAGCGCGTCGGGGTGAGGCCTCGCGAAGCGCCCCGCGTCGTTGTCGAAGTAGGCGCCCTGCACGGCGGCGTCGTCCGCGAGGGCGAGGCGCGTCAGGATGCTGGACCCGATGCGCACGTCCTTGCCGGCGACGCCGAACGCCTCCTCGACCATCTTCGTGCCCAGCATCGAGCCGGGGTTGACGGCGACGAAGATCGGGCCGCGATCACCGGCCGTCCGGCCGAGGTGGGCCGACCACATGGTCAGCGCGAGCTTGCTCTGCGCGTACGCCTCGAAGTCATCCAGGCGGACGCGGCCGCGGAGCGCGTCGAGGCTGACGGGGTTCTGCGCCGCGGACGAGAGGCTGATGACGCGACCGCGCTCGCCGAGGATGGGCGTGAGGCGCCCGCTCAACAGGTAGGGCGCGATCGTGTTGACCTCGAAGCGGACGTCTCGCCCCTCGGACGTCAGCGGCTCGGCAGTGCTGAACACGCCCGCGTTGTTGATGAGCACGTCCAGCGAGTCGTGCCGCCGCAGCACGGCCTCGGCCAGCGCCTCGACGTCGGCCATCCGGGAGAGGTCGGCGACGAGCCCCTCCACCGCGCCGGGCCCTCCGGCCAGCTCGCGCTCGAGCGCCTCGACCTTCTCCGCGCTCCGCCCGTGCACGAGGAGGTCGTGTCCCTCCGCGGCGAGCCCCTTGGCGGTCTCGCGGCCGATGCCGGCCGTGGCGCCCGTGATGAGCAACTTCTTCTTCATCATTCCATCTCTCGGTCGTGGAGCGCGGGCAAGACCTCGCAGGCCAGGCGCTCCAGGGTGGTCTCGATGTCGGCGCGGTTGAATCGGAGGTTCAGCGCCACGTGGTTCAGCCCCGCCTCGCGCAGCGACTCGAGGTGCGCGCGCAGCGCCTCGGCGCCGAGCCGCAGCCCGAGGTGCATCGGCGTCGCCGGCGCGGCGGGGTCGGGCAGCAGATCGACATAGAGCGGCTGCATCGCGGGCCTCGGGCGCCGACCCGCGGCCTGCACGTGATCACGCCACGCGCCCACGACCCGCGCCTGCGTCGCCACGTCGCGCGGGTAGATCATCCAGCCGTCCCCGTGCCGCGCGATCCACTCCGGATCCTGCTGGCTGCTCCCGGTGACGAGCAGCGGGAGCTTCCCGCCGACGGGCTTGGGCAGCATGTCGAGGCCGCGACCCGGTCGACCGTGCGCGTTGTCGAACGAGGGGCGCGTCTCGCTCATGCGCCGGATGTACTCGAAGCTCGCCCGGAAGCGGGCGCCGCGCTCGGCGAAGGGCAGCGCGAGCGCCGGGTACTCCTCGGGGCGATCGCCGGACGCGACGCCGAGGATGAGCCGCCCGTCGCTGAGCGCGTCCGCGCTCGCCGCCGCCTTCGCGACGTGCGCCGGGTGGCGCAGCGGCAGGACCACGCTCGCGACCCCGAGGGCGATGCGCTCGGTCCGTCCTGCGAGCAGCCCGAGATAGACGAACGGGTCGAACACCTGTCCCGCGTCGCCGAACGAGGGCACGTCGAACGGCACGTCCCGCAGCCACACGGCCGAGAACCCAAGCTCCTCCGCGCGCCGCACCCGCTCGAGGTGCCGCGCCATCGTGGGCACGGGCCCGCCCGCGTAGCGCTCGATCGGCACGACGAGCCCGACGCTGAGTCGGTTCGCCTGGAACACCGACGCGTAGCCCCGGTTGATCCGCTCGAAGCTCGGCGCCTCGAGGGAAGTGGCGGGCGCGCTCATGACTCTCGGCGCTCGAACCCGGCGAGCACGACCTCGCCGCGCGAGCCGCCGCGCTCGATGAGCGCGTGCTCGATAGGCAACTCGATAGGCAATGGCTCTTTGTAGACGACTGCGTGCACGGATGTCTCCTCGACGGGCATGTACGAAGTCTGACCACCGCATCGCTCGTCGAGAAGCGGAGCCTGGTTGGAACACTTTCAACAGCTGGTTGATAATGAGCGCATGAAGGTGGACGAGATGGAGCTGCTCGTGCGGGTGGCGGAGACCGGGTCGATGACGCTCGCCGCGCGCCAGATGCACCTGACGCCGGCCGCGGTCAGCGCCGCGGTGCGCCGGGTCGAGGAGGCGATCGGGGTGCGGCTGTTCGAGCGGACCACCCGCTCGCTCCACCCGACGGACGAGGGCCTCGTCGTGCTCGAGGGCTGTCAGGAGGTCGTCGAGCGCTGGGAGCGGACCCTCGAGGAGGTCCGCGGCGCCGCGCAGGAGCTCGTCGGCACCGTGCACCTCTCGGCCCCGGCGGACACCACCTACCAGATCCTCGCCCCCGTGGTCGTCGCGGTGGCGGAGGACCACCCCAGGCTCGAGGTGGTCGTGCACTCGAGCGACGCCTTGCAGCACCTCCACCGTGAGGCGATCGACATGGCGATCCGCTACGGCTCCATGCAGGACAGCTCCTTGTCGGCGCGCAAGCTGGCGGAGTCACCGGGCGTGCTCGTGGCGGCGCCCGCGTACCTGGAGCGACGAGGGCATCCTCGCGCGCCGGAGGAGCTCGCGGGGCACCGCTGCCTCACCCTCCAGCTCGCCAGCGTCGCCGTCACCACGTGGACCCTGCACGGCGAGGGCTCCGTGCACGAGGTCTCGCTGGGGAGCCCCCTCTGCGGCGACGGCTACCTGGCCCGGAGGTTGGCGCTCGCCGGCGTGGGCATCGCGCTCAAGAGCCTCTTCGACGTGATCGACGACCTCGAAGCCGGTCGGCTCGTCCGCGTCCTCCCCGCCTACACGAGCCCGCCGATGGCGATCCACGCCGTGTTCCCGAGCCGCCGCTACCTCCCCGCCCGCGTCCGCGCCCTCGACGCCGCGCTCACGACCGAGTTCAGCGCCCGCGACGCCCGCTGCGAAGCGTGGCTTCGCCAGACGTGACCCTCGCTCGTGGGCAGATGCCCGCTACGCGTCGTGCTGCGTCCGCGAGCAAGAGTCGTGACGTCGACGCATGGCCACATCGAAGCACGTCGAGTGGCTGGCGGCGAGAGGCACGGAACGAGGATCGTGCGCGGGGGGAGTGGCGGTCGTGGGGCTCGGGCCCCATGCTCGGCTGCATGCGCTGGCTCGCCATCGCCCTCGCCCTCCTCGCGCTCGCCTGTGAGGAGCCCGCAGATCGATCCGAGCCGCCCGCGTCCGCGGAGACGCCGCCCGCGGAGGACACGGAGACCGTGGAGGCGGCAGAGGCGGAGCCAGGGCCGTGGATCGACGTCGACGCCGAGTCTCTCGCCGGCGCGCTCCGGGAGCACGAGGCGCCGTATCTGCTCGTCAACGTGTGGTCCACGTGGTGCGAGCCATGCGTGGAGGAGATGCCCGCCGTCGTCGCCACCGGGCGGCGCTACGAGGCGCGCGGGCTCGGGCTCGTGTTGATCAGCGCGGACGCGCCGAGCCAGCGGGACGCCGCCCACGCGTTCCTCGACGAGCGCGGCGCGCCGATGCCGAGCTACTTCAAGACGGGCTCCGACGACGCCTTCATCGAGGCGCTGCACGCGGAGTGGTCGGGCGCGCTGCCCGCGACGCTGCTCCTGGATCGAGCGCGCCGCGTCGTGCACTTCTGGCCGGGCCCCGTCGACGAGGCGTCGCTCCGTGAACCGATCGAAACGCTCCTGGGAGAAGAAGGATGAAGACCAAGCTCGCGACTCTCTTCGCGTTCTCCGCGCTCCTCATGTCGCCCTGCACCGCCCCCGTTGCGGTGGCGCAGAGCGCTGGATCGAGCGTGCTCGCGCTCGGCGCGCAAGCCCCCATGCGCACCCACCGCATGCGCAACGTCGACGACCGCCGCGTGTCCATCCAGAGCGCCGTCGGCGAGCGCGGCACGCTTGTCGTCTTCACCTGCAACCACTGCCCGTGGGCGCAGGCGTGGGAGGCGCGCGTGACGGAGATCGGCAACACCTACCTCGAGCGCGGCGTGGGCGTGATCGCCATCAACCCGAACGACCCCGAGGAGTACCCGGAGGACGGCTTCGAGGAGATGCAGCGACGCCACCGCGCCGCCGGCATGCGCTTCCCCTACGTGGTGGACGAGACCTCCAACGTCGCGCGACGCTTCGGCGCCACGCGCACGCCGGAGGTGTTCCTCTTCGACGCGCGCGGACGCCTCGTCTACCACGGCGCCGTGGACGACAACGCGCACCAGCCCGACCAGGTGCAGCGCCGCCACCTGCGAGACGCGCTCGAGGCCATGCTCGGCGGCCGCGCCATCGCGAACGCCGAGACCCGCTCGATCGGCTGCAGCATCAAGTTCCGGGACTGAGCTAGGCCCAAATCCAGCGCCTCGTTCCACGATGCGCCTGTATTTGGGGCTAGGAGCGCCGCAGGCGCGTCGTTTTCGGGTGAAGCGAAGGCGGCTTTGCCGCCGCAGCGAGGGGCTTTTGCGAAAAGCCCCTGACTAGAATCGCTAGGCTCGGAGCAAGCGCGAAGCGCTTGATTCGGGGCTAGCAGGCCGTTGAAGTACCGAGCCCGAAGGATCTCGGAGCGCGACGGCCCGGTTCTCGGTTCGGGGCGACGAGGAAATGCTTCAGCATTTCCGAGGAGACACGGGCCGAGAGACGGGTCGTCCCGCCCGAGAGACGAGGAGCGAGGTTCTTCAACGGACTGCTAGGGTCATCAGGCTCACTGGCACTGGGCGGGGTGCACGCAGGGCCCCCAGCAGCCGCCCTCGACCGACGGGACCGAGAGCTGCCCCTCGCACTCGGGGGGCAGCGCGTCACAGACCACCGTGGACGCGTCGCACTCGACGGACGGACAGCCCGACATCTCTTGCGAGGGCCGGTCCGCGCAGGTGCCGGCTTCGTACAGGCGGCCGTCGCAGCCGCAGTGCATCGTCAGCGCCCCTCCGCACCCCTCCGAGCGGAGCTGACAGGTCCACTCCTCGCTGCACGTCGTCCCCACGCACTCGAACGCCGACGCGCCGGGGCAGCGCGAGTCGAGGGTGCAGACCGTGGGCTCGGCCGCGTCGACGGGCGGCCCCCCGTCCACGGGACGCTGGGGGACCTCCTGCGAGCAGGCGGTCAGAACGAAGAAGGCGAGGAGATGAGTCGAAGTGTGCCGTGTACGCATGACAGGATGCAGTACGCAACGCACATGCCGCCGCTTCACTCGCGGCGGATCGCGAGACGTGCTCGATTCAGCGGACGGCGAGCGCGGCGCAGTTGGTCGTGTCGGAGAACGAGCCGCTGACGCTGCCCGAGATCGCGACCGTCTCGCCGCCGGTGCGCTCGACGGTGATGTCGGCCTGGAAGTCACCCGTGAACGAGCACGTCCCGCTGCTGCAGGAGCGGCTGCTGACGCCGAACGAGCCTGGCGTCACGACGTCGGCGCGGGCCAGGTTGCCGCTCGCCGCGTCCAGCAGCGTCGCGCCGCCTTGTCGGTGGAACACCCGGGCGCCGACCAGCTGCTGCCCGGGGGCCGGCTCCAGCAAGGTCTCGGCGAGGGTCGATCGCGAGGTCACGTCGTCCCCCTCGTCGGTGGTCGCCGCGATGACCTGCACCGCGAAGACGTCGCTCAGGTTGTCGATGCCGCCCGCCGCCGAGACCGCCGTGCAGAAGTCCTCACGGTCTGTCAGCAAGACGGTCGTCGTCGTGAGCGTGACGGAACCGTCCGACGTCGTCATCGTATCGCGGAGGGAGAACGAGTACACCGCCGACTCGGCCGGCACGTCGCCGAGCCCGTCGACCGCGACCGAGTTGCTGCAGCCGACGCCGAGCAAGAGAAGTGCGCTCAGCGCGAGGCTCTTGGAGCTGTTCATCGCGCGGGGTTACCAGCGAGGACATTCGAGCGTCAACGCGCGCTCGATCATTCTGGAATCCCAGGTCGCCCCCTGGCCGCGGCCGTCATGGCTCCATCACGAACCCGATCTGGACCTGATGCGCGGAGGCCGCCGGATCCTCGGGGTCGAGATAGAAGGCGTAGCCCACGTTGAGCAGGGCCCAGCGCAGCGAGAGCCGGGCCGTCGGCCGCACCCACCAGCGCTGCCCGTCTTCGCCAGGGGTCAGCTCCGGGAGGCGGTCGTAGCCGACGGCGGCCCCCACGCTCAGGTCCACCACGAAGCCGGCCCCGGGGATCGTCGGCGTGAAGAGGCGGTAGCCGCCGCGCACCTCGTGCTGGAAGCGATAGCCGCTGAAGGAGTTCTGTTCGGGTCCGAGACCGAACGCGGCGACCGAGGTGGCGAGCGACCATTCGTCGTCGAACGCCAGCTCGAGGTCGAGCTCGAACCCGATGCCCCCGATCCTCCCCGGCTCCACGAAGCCCGCTCCCGTGAGGCTCCCCCCGCCGGTCAGCGCGCGTCGGACCGCGACCTCGGGCGGTGGGTCGGTGACGATCTCCATGAGCGGATCCAGGCCGACCGCGTTGCCCTCCTCATCGCGCACCACCCACATCGATGGGAACACGCCCACCAGCTGGCCCTGCTCGTCGACGATCGGCGTGCCCGCGGGGGCGTAGCCGCTGTCGAGGCGCACCTCGAAGGGGTCCTCGCTGATCAGGTGCGCGCGGGCCGCCTCGAGCTCGCCATCGGGAGGCGCGCGGAAGACAACCAGCCGCTCCCCTTCGTGCGGCGGGATGGCGCGGCGCGGCTGCAGCGGGATCACGTCCGGCTCGAGGGGCTCGGTGAGCTCCAGCCGCACGAAGCCTCGAGCGCCCCCGAACGCGCGCGACACCGTCGACCAGCTCGAGGAACCGAGCCCCTTCACCCGCGCGCCCCGGCGGCACCCCGTCACGCCCGCGGGCGCGATGACCGTCCGTCGGTCACCGAACGCGAAGCCGAGTGAGGTGGGGCTGAAGGTGCCGCTGCACTCCACCGTCACCAGCGAACGGCGCGCGCGCTCGAGATCCTCGCTCGCCTGCGCCCGTGACGGAGTGGGCATGAAGGCGCAGAGCACGAGGCACAGCCACGTGACCGACCTCATGCGTTGCCCACCGCGCCGCGAAGCCCCTCGATCAGCTGGAGCCTGCGCTCCGGCGACGGCATCCCGAGCCACGCCTCGAGCGCCACGCCACCGGACATCGCGCGCCCCGCGTCGCCACGGAGCTCCTCGATGGCCGCGCGCCGGTCCGCCTCGACGATCGAACGCTGCCCGGCGCCGAGGCACCCGTGCGCCCAGCGATCGATCTCCCACGAGAGCAACGCGTGACTCGCCTCGTCCACCGCGATCTGCGCCAGCGCCGCGCGCACCCCCGCGTCCGCGGCCGCGCGAGCTTGCTCGGCGAGCACGAGCACCCCGAGCGTCTCCCGCACGCAGCCCTCCACCGCG
>SHBB01000029.1 GCA_004213565.1 Sandaracinaceae bacterium | reverse complement strand
CCACGGCCGCGACGAAGGGTCGCGCCGGATCGGCGAGCCAGGGCCACGCGGGCACGGCCTCTCGCAGCGAGGCGTCGCCGGCAGAGAGCGCGCACCCCTCTCCCCGTAGCGGGCGGAGCGCGCCGTGCGTGTCGTCGAAGAGCGGGTGCGCGGCGAGGCGGCGCGCGAGCCCGCGGCTCAGCTCCGTCGCGCGCGCGTCGAGCAGGGAGGCGAGCTGGCGCGCCGGCTCCGGGGCCAGGCGCAGCCCCGCGTCGAGCGCGTCGGCCAGCTCGTCGAGCCCGAACGCGGGGACCCATCGGGCAGCGAGCGCCGGGTGTGTTCGGCGCAGCTCCGGGTCCAGCACGGGCACGAGCTGCGCGAGACTCGGCGCGAGCGCCTCGAGCCACGGCGCAAGATCGACCAGCCCTTCCTTCAACGCACGTCGAGCGCCGGTGGAGTCGCGCAGGATCGGCACGTCGCGCAGCCTGTCCAGCGCCGTCGTCGCCAGCGCGCCGAGCGCCGAGAGCAGCGGCGCCTCGCGCTCGAGCAGCTGCGAACGCATGTCTCCTTGCAGGTCGTCGACGAGCCGCGCCGGATCGAAGGCGGCGATGGCGAGGCGCGCGCGCAGGCGCTCGGGCAAGGCGTCCACCGAGCCGTGCGCCACGACCGGGCGGTTCGCGTCCAGCCCGGCGTAGAGCGCGGCGAGCTCCGTCGAGGCCACCCGCGCGTCGGCCGCGCGGACCAGGTTCCCGTCCGCGGTGAGCACGAGCGGCAGCGCGCGGAGCGCCGCGTCGTCCACCGCCGCGTCGGCTAGAGCGTCGAAGATCGCCGCGCGACCGGGCCCCGCGAGCCAGGCGGGCGGCGGCGCGTCGGTCTCGAGGTGCGCGCCGAGGCGCTCCACCAGCGCCGCGTCCGAGAGGGGCTGCGCGCCGAGCCAGCGAGCCACGTCGAGCTCGCGGGGATCGAGCGGCGCGAGCGCGCGCGCGGGCGAGCCGGGGTCGTCGCCGAGATCCAGGGAGGCGAGCGCGCGCGCGAGCGAGGGCGCCACGATCCGAGCGCGTGTCGGGGAGATCCAGCTTCCGTCCGCCGCAGGCAGGCAGGGCGCGTCGTGGAGACGGGACCGGGTCGCGGCCATCAGCGTGGCCACCGCGGGCGCCGCGTCATCCGGCGCGGAGAGGATCGCGAGCGGATCGTGGCCGTCCGACACCAGCTCGAGCGCGGCGTCGGCGATCGCGTGCCCCGCCGCGTCGAGGAGCGCGTCGTTCCACGCCGAGCCTCGCTCGACGCGCTCGCGGTCCACGGTCACGTCGAAGCGCGCGTGCACGAGCACCCGCAGGCCCGTGCGCTCGGCCGTGGGCAGGAACGCGAAGAGCGTCGGCCCCGAGAGCGGCCGCGGCGCGCCGTCGTCCTGGACCGACACCGCGACGAGCACGCGGCTCTCGCGGGCGCGGCCCTCCTCGCGTTCGCCCTCGAAAGACACGCGCCGTTCGGTGATGCGGAACCGTCGAGGCGCTCCTTCGGTGAGCGCCTGGTCGGACAGGACAGTCGAGCCTCGCTCCACGCGCTGGCGCCACCGCACGCGCGCGCCGTCCAGGCCGGTCAGCTCGATCCGCTCCAGGTGCGGCAAGGTCAGCAGGGTCTCCGGCGGGATGGCGAGCGCGCGCCGGAAGAGGGCGTCCGCGTCGACCGCGTCGCTGAAGGGCAGGACGAGGGCCGTGCTCCCCGCATCCATGTCGGGCGGCCGCGTGGCGAGCACGCGCGGGATCGAGACGTGCGCGATCTCCACGTCGAACGCCCCGGAGTGGATGCGCGGGCGCTCGCACACCTCGTAGACGCTCTTGAAGCCGACGCCGAAGAAGCCGATCTGCTGCGCCGCCTTCGTCGTCAGCCCGATCGAGAGCACGCCGACCAGATCGAGGAACGAGAACGGCGCGCCGTCGTTGGCGATGACGGCCCGGTCCGCCTCGACCCGCGCCGACCACTCGGTGGCGCCTGCGTCGTCGGCGTTCTGGAGCAGCTCGAAGAGGAAGTGCCCCGGGTCCGCGTACACGCGCCGCGCGAGCAGCGTCTCGGCGTTGGCCTGTGAGATCGACTTCGGCGCGCGCGCGAGCGCGTCCACCGCGAGGCGCACCGTCTCGACCACGCGGGGCCCCCAGCGGGGGTCCTCCTTCAGCGCGGCCAGCCGCGCGCCCGACACGAAGAGCAGCCAGCGCCCATCCGTCGGGGGCCCGTCGGTCGCCGCGTGCGCCTCCTCCATCAGCCGCGCGTGCGCCGCCGGGTCGCGTCGGCGCAGCCACCGGACCAGGAACGCGAGCGCGCTCGGGCGGGTGATCGGCCACGTCCGGAGCGCGTCGAACGCGAGCCCCTCGAGCAGCGGCGCGGCCGCGGCGCCGGGCTCCTCGAGCAGCTGCTGCAGCGCCGGATCCGGCAGCCGCTCGAGCACCTCGGCCAGCGTCGCCCGCAGCGCCTCGTCCAGGCGCCCCGCCTCCGCGAGCGCGTCCACCAGGCGCGCCAGCGGCTCCGAGTCCGGCAGCGCCCCCGCCTCGCGCAACAACGCCTCCGCCGCCCCCGGCTCCCGCGCCGCGCGGGCGACCAGGGCCAGCTGCTCGTCGAAAGGGAGCGTGGCGAAGCCGTTCACGGGCGGCAGTGTCCCAGACTCCGAGCGCCGCGCCATTCCGTTGGCGGAGCCGGTCTCACGGACGGTGTTCGGTCGGAGCGGGTCTCAGGGCAGGTGTTCGGTTGTCCACTCGTGGTCTGACGACAGAGCACCGTCCCGGGTCCGCGAACGTCATCACGTTCGTCGCAGCGCGCCGCGCTCGCTCAGCGCGCATCCGAGCGCTTCGAGCTCCCCAGCTGGGAGCTCGTGGCGCCACCGACCGGCCTGCCACGCCTCCCGGAGGAGACGCTCCGCGCGGCGAACCGAGCGCCAGATGACGAGCGCGAACGGGACCCGGCCCAGGGTGCAGGACGCGATGGTGCGCTCGGTCGCGTCGCGCGAAGCGTGAGGGCGGCCGGGGAACATCGACTCTGTGAAGGTCAGCTCCAGGTCGACCCGATGGTGCTGCATCTCTGCGACGAGCCAGAAGCCCGACGGCTCACACCAGAGCTGCACGGCTGCGGTGTCGTCTCGTCCGAGGAGCGCCAGGGAGCCGAGCTGCAGCAGGGCGCTCACCGGTTCGGTAACGGTGACGCCCGAAGCGGAGATCCGCTCGCGGTGCGTCCCGAGCCGCACCTCGACCGGCAGCCAGTTTGCGTGGGCGGTCCCGATCTCGATCGCGAAAGGAAGGGGGCGTGCCCTGGTCATGCGGTGCCGTGCCTCATGTAGAGGGAGAGTGTGACTGCCTCTACTCCGGCAAGCCAGCTGCTACTCTGCCGCGATGGTTCGCTTGCTACATCTCGCGCCCGAGTCCCTGCGGCGACGCATCGAGCGCTCCGGTCTTCGGGGACACCCTCGGTCCTTCGACGTGAGCGGCGCGGGTGACATCGACGAGCCCGAGGTCATCTTCGCGATGCCGGTGCTCGAGGACTTCGCGGCGACGCATCAGTGGGTCCGTGAGCTGCGCCGCGGGCAAAGGGGCCGATTGGTCGCGGTTCACTTCCGCGTCCCCGACGACGAAGTGGTCCTGGTCGGGCGCTACGGACCGAAGAAGGAGCGTCGGCGCGCAGGGGAGGCGGTCTCGACGGTTCGCGGCGCCCCCTGGGGGCAGGAGATCGTCGTCTGCCGCCGGGTGGCTGCGCGGGAGATCGTCGCGGTCCGCGACATCCGGCAGGACGTCGGCTGGGTCGAGACCCCGGACTCCGATCACAAGTACCAGTGCGTCTGCCAGCTGTGCCTCCCGCCGGGCAGCCCCGACGTCTTCCGTCGGTGCAGGGCGGCGTTCAACCTCGGAGTCCAGCGAGCCCACTCGGGCCCGAGCGACGCGGCCTCCGTGCTGGAGGCGCTGCGGTCGTTGGACCTGCCTCTCGAGCGCATCGCTCACCGCCTCGAAGCGAAGAAGCTCCTGTCCTTCGCGCGCCACTCGGATGACCGAGTGCGCGGCTGCGTCTGCTGGCTCTTCGGCTACTTCAGGCGGGAGCAGGTGCTGGCGCCGTTGCTGGAGCTGCTCGACGACCCCTGCGAGAGCGTCCGTCACTCCGCGCTCGAGGCGCTCGTTCGCGTCGCGGGCCCCGAGGACGTGTGGGCGCGCGTTCGCGATCGCGAGAGGGACGAGAGAGCCGCGTTGATCGACCAGCTGGAGTACTGGGCTCACGACTCGGCCGTGCGGGTCCTTCGTCAGATCGGCGAGCAGGAGGCCGACGCCGAGCTCTCCGCCCGCGCCACCCGGGCCTTCCAGCGCGCGAACGCCGAGTCCCCGAACTGAGCTATGGGGACTGAGCTATGGGGACGGTGTTCGGTTGTTAACTTGTGACCGGAAACTTTGCGTACCCGCACATGTGAATACGCAAGAGTTGCATAGCACAACTTAACAACCGAACACCGTCCCCTACTCCCTCTACGCGGACGGTGTGCTCGTTCGGCGCCGTCGGTAGAACAGGCCGAGACCGAGGAGGAGCGCGGCGAGCGGGGCGCGGCTCGAGGCGCCGGACGCGCGACAGCCGCAGCCGCCGGTCTCGCTTCCGGGGTCACGCGTCCCGCCGTCCGCCGCCGCCGAGCCCGCGTCGAGGCTGCCCGCGCCGGTGTCGATCGGTTCGCAGTCGTTGGCGGGATCGAAGCGGCCGCGGGCGCAGTCGTCGCAGCCGTCCATGTCGGAGTCGCCGCAGCGAGTGGGGTCGTCCGGGAAGGCGTCGACGCCGTCGTGCGCGCCGTCGCCATCGCGGTCCCTCGGGCCCATGGCGAGGCCGCCGGTCACGCAGTCCGCCTCGAAGAGCGAGTTGAGGAAGAGCCGCGTGCCTTGCGTGCTCCAGCTGCCGCTGATCGGCGTGCCGGTCGAGTAGCTGTGCCCGCCCAGGTAGCTGACCTTGCCGAGCGCGCACTCGCCCGGCTCGGCGAACTCGTCGTAGCCGATGATGTCGCAGTCGCCGTCGAGGAAGCCCGTCATCCACACGTCCTGGTCGCCCGGGCCGTCGGGGCCGGTGATGAAGGTGACGGAGTGGTCGTTGTGGTAACGGGTGCCGAGGAACGAGCTGAGGTTGAACGCGGGCTCGCTGCCGCCGACGGTCCGGAACGCGCCGTCGAGCTGGTTGTAGGCGACCTGCGGGTTGAGGAGCTGGAGGCGATCCGAGTTGGGTGCGTCGGCGATCATGAAGCCCGCGCCCCGCTCCTTGTCGTTCGAGGGCAGGCAGCAGTCGCGGCCGTCACAGCCCCCCTCCACGCACTCGTAGCTGTGCCCGTCGGTGGCGTCGCAGGGGCAGTCCGGCGGCGTCCCGGTCGTCGTCAGGAAGTGTCCGTTGCGGCCCTCGTCGTCGAGGTACGGCCAGTCCGGGTTGGGCACCGTGTTCTCGTAGGCGTTGACGGCCTGACACTCGGCGAAGAAGTGGGTCGGGAACGACAGGAACTCGCGCACCTCGGCCACGACCTCATGGCCATGGAAGGTGAAGGTCTCGCCCGCGCACTCTTCCTGCGTGGCCGGGCAGCCGCCGCCGTCGCACTCGACGCGCTCCCGGTCGTTCACGCCCCAGTGCATGCTCATGATCTGGCAGTAGGCCGGCGTGCCGTCCTCGCGGAAGAGGGCGCCGTTGCGGTGGTCGAAGTTGGGGCTCTCGCAGGTGCCCATGTCGCCCATGACCGACTGCACGGTGAGCATGTCGGGGTTGTCGGTACCGGGTCCGCAGTCGCCGTCGCCGCATCGCCCGTCCGGGAACTCGAGGCCGTTCGACTGCGGGATGCCCGCGGCGCGGAGGTAGCCGGTGGCGATGTTCTCGTTGCCGTCCGAGAAGACGGCGATGGTCGGCGCCTCGATCATCTCGCGGCGCACGAAGCCGCCGAACGCGGCGCTCGCCTCGTGCACGCTCACCACCTCGAACACGGTGCGGCGGGCCCAGGGGTTCGCCTCCCACGCCGCCTGGTCGTTCCACGCGTCGACGATGGCGCGGGCCGCCTCCGCCTGGGCCGCCGCGACGACGAACGGGCCGCCGCGGTAGCCGTGACGCATGATCGTGTCGCCCGGGCGCATCGCGCCGTCTCCGTCCCAGAGGACCGTCGCGCCGACGTAGAAGTCGGGGCTGGCGGTGGGGAAGGGGCACTTGTCGCCCGAGCCCTCCTCGGCGCAGTCCCACGCGCACTCGTCGCCGGGCGTGTCGCAGGGGGCGTCGTGCCAGACCTTCTCGTCGTCGATCACCCAGTAGACGGTGATGTCGTGGGCGAGCAGCTGAAACACGAGCCCGTAGGCCTGCAGCATGCCCGTGTCCTGGTAGGACACGTCCATGGGGATGATGAGGCTCCCTGCCTCGAACGTTCGCTCGTACTGCGCGACGGCGGGGGAGGCGCTCAGCGCGAGCGCGAGGGCCGCCGAGGCGGACATCGACCGGATCCAGGTGTGCGTCATGGGTACTCCGAGGGCTCTTGCACCGTCGATGCATGTCCGCGCGCGCCGGATCCTTCGCGCCGCGACGACATTTTTTTCGACCCCTCCGAGCCGCGCTCGGGCCGTCGCCGTGCACCGTTCGGCGCTATGATTCCCCGTGCTCGATCCCAGGCGGCTGGCCCTCTCGGAGGAGGACGACACGGAGCGCTATCGCGCGATGGCGCCGAGCGAGCGGCTGGCGCTCTTCATGGAGCTCTGCGCGCTCACCGACTCGATCGCGCGCCACCGACCGGACGCGGAGGCGATCCGGAGCGCTACGCCGCGGTCGGCGGAGTCACTCGCGCTCTGGCAACGGCTGATGGGGCGATGACCGACGACAGCGTCCCCGCGGTCGTCGAGACGCTGCGGCGCGAGCTGGAGATGTTGTTCTTCAGACCCGAGGATATCCTCGACGTCGAACGCATGCTCGTCGTGCAGAGCGACCGCTTCGAGCGCGCGTTCGTCCGCGAGGCGCTCGTCGAGATGCTCGAGGACGATCCGCGCGTCGAGAAGCGCTGACGCTCTCATCGGGGGCGCGTGAGCGTAGGGGCGTAGGGGCCGAGGGGCTCGACCTCCCACCACTGGCCAGTCTCCATCAGAAGGTCCCAGTCGCCGAAGCGGTACGCGGAGACGCGAGCGCGCACGTAGCGCGGCGCCTGGCCGTCGAAGGGATCCTCGGCGAAGAGGGCGAGCACGGTCGGCTCGGCCTCGAGCAGGCGATTCATCAGGCGCCGTAGCCACGGGCTGTCGCGGTGCTCGCCCAGCGCGGCGAACCACATCTGCCAGTCGAGTCGCGGCATGTGCGGGGCGCTCCAGCCCGGGAGGGCGCGCGGGTCGCCGGGCTTGTGGGCGAAGCGGTAGGCGCGCCAGGTCTCACCGTCGAGGCTGCCCTCGAGCTCGATCTCCCGGCGCGTGGTCGTCATGACGGCGAAGAGCCCGTAGGTGCTCGTGAGGTGAAAGCGGCGCGCCTTCGCGAGGGCACCGTGGGACCACTCGGGCAGCGGCGCGCCGAGGCCCACGAGGAGCGCGAGCGCGCCGAGCGTGAGCGGGATCGTCGCGAGCGCGTCGGGGATCCAGCGCTCGAGGCGCGCACGCCGCGCGTCTCCGGAGACCGGGAGGCGCTCGAGCAGGGCGTCGTCGAGCAGCGGCAGGGCGATGACGATCGTCAGCAGGTTGAAGAAGCCGTAGTGGCCGGTCAGCGCGATGAGGATCATCAGCCCGATGAAGCCCAGGCCGGGCGCGCGGAGCAGCCAGGTCTGAACACGCCGGCGCATCTCCGAGACACGCCGCTTCACGAGCCGATCGATGACGCGCTCGAGCCCCGCGGCGACGATAAGCCATGGCAAGACTAGCTCCACCAGGAAGGTCGTCAGCACGCTCGCCTCGTGCACCCGGCTCGGGAGCTGGTGGACGAACCACGAGAGCGGCCCCGGGAGCGGCTGGGTCCAGTAGTGGTAGTCGAGCGCGCGCAGGTCACTCCACGCGGGGTCGCCGCTCATCAGCTTCACCGCGCCGCTCAGGAACATCAGTCGGAAGGCGAGCGCGTAGAGCGCCCAGCGCGCGAGGGGCGGCGGCTCGGTCAGCGCCTTCGGCCCGTCGAACGCTCGCCACGGCAGGAAGAGCGCCGCGACCCAGCCCGTCTCGACCAGCAGGATGTCCCACTGGAACGCCATGAACGGCCCGCCGATGACGCGGAGCGAGAGGTAGAGCAGGGTCGCGAGCAGCGCCATCGGCCCGGGCAGCGCGCCGACGAGCAGCGCGACCGAGGTCAGCTCCCCGAGGACGCAGATGGCGTGGAGAGCGCCGTCGCTCGCGCCGAAGAGCCACGCGAAGGTGGGCACGTCCAGGTAGCCCATCCCCCGCGCTTCGAGGGCGCCCATCAGCTCGGTCGCGGGCGTGATCCCGCGCTCCCCGATCAACCCGGCCTGCTGCGCGTGCCACGAGACGAACGCGACCAGGAAGACGAGCCCCAGCCCGCGGCCGAAGAGCCAGGCGCTCTTCGCGTACGTCACGGCTCAGGCCACGGCGCGGTGCAGGATGGCCGGCGCGCCGACGCCTTGCTCGCGGAAGGCGGTCAGCACGCGCTCGGTCACGTCGGTCTCGAGGGCCTTCTCGTAGCGGATGTCGAGCACGTAGACCTTCGCGCGCAGACGCACCGCCACGAAGTCGTTCTGCTGCACCTCGCTGATGACGATGTTCCACGGCTTCTTCAGGTACGTGAAGCGGCTCGACGCGAGCGCCTCGGCCACGATGGCTTTCGCGAGCGGGATCGACTGCTCGATGCCGATGAAGAAGTCCATCTGCACCAGCATGTCGAGCTCGCCCGCGTTGCCGCTCGCGACGATGTCGGTGAGGAACTTGTTGTTCGGGATCGTGACCAGGTTGTCGTCCAGGGTGACGAGCCGCACCGCGCGCAGGCCGATCTCCACGACCTCGCCGTAGACGCCGCCGTAGCTGATGCGATCGCCGACCTGAAAGGGCTTGTCGATGAGGATGGTGACGCCGGCGATGATCGACGCGACCAGATCGCGGAGCGCGATGCCGATGGCCACCGCGAGGGTGCCGCCGAGGGCGAGGAGCGCTTCGTCCGAGAGCTGGAAGACGAGCGAGATGGCCGCCGCCATGCCCCCGAGCCAGAGCACCAGGCGGATGATGGCCTTGGTCTGGTTCAGGGTGAGGCGGTACTCGGTGAAGCGCGTGCCCGCCCGCTCGAACGCGCCCTCGGTCAGGCGCGCCAGGAACCACGCGACGCCGAGCACGACCACGGCGGGGAAGAGCCCCTGGGGCCGAAAGAACTGGAGAATGCTGGGATCTTCCATGGGCTCCCTCAGTCGAAGAGCAGCCGCTTGCGGCGCAGGTAGCGGATGATCGCGCGGTACCAGTGGGTGGTGATGCGCCAGGCCCCGTTGGCGTCGCACTCGACGTAGCGGCGGCCCGCGAGGAAGGCGAGGATGGCCGCGCACTGACGGCGATCGATGCCGGTGGTCAGCGCCGCCTCTTCCTCCGTCACGTTCTCGTGGAGCGCGACGGCGGCGAGCAGGAAGCGGCTCTGCTCGTGCAGCTCCTCGAGGGCCTCCACCTCGGGCGCGCGGAAGAGCTGCACGCGGAGCTTCTCGTCGTCCACCGAGAGCGAGTGCTTCCAGTAGTGCATGGCGACGCGCGGGTTGCCGACCGAGTAGTCCCAGAGGAGCCGCAGGTACTCGCTCTCCGTGCGGAGCACCGCGTCCTCGAGCGCGCTCCCCGCGAGCCGGTCGACGACGAGGTCGCGGAAGGACGCCTGACGGTTCAGCGTCTCCATGCGCTTGCGGATCAGCGCGGCGATCTTCTCCTCCGGCCACGCGCCGAGCTCGACCCGCGCGCTGAAGAGATCCTGCGCTTGGCGCGCGCGCTCCAGGTAGAGCCAGGTGTAGCGGGAGAAGGCGCAGACCCAGACGATGTTGGCCGACGTGCGCGCGGTGATCTCCACCATCGTCTCGAGCGCGCGCATCCCTCCGATCGCACGGAGCACGAAATTTTGACAGTGGTCCAGGAGCACGAGGCGCTTCGCCGTCGCCTCCTTCACCTTGGTGTCCAGCTCGTCCACCGTCGCGCAGGTGTCGACGCCGAGCACCTCGCTCGCCCACCGCGTGACCTGCTCTGGCTCGGTGAGGCCGTCGGGGACGTCGATGATCTCGGCCGCGATCTCGGTCCTGGCCGCGAGCTGACGCATCCACGTGGTCTTGCCGATCCCGCGCTCGCCGATCAGCGCGACCGCGAAGCCCGGCGCGCCGTCGCTCCACGCGGCGATCTGACCCGCGATCTGGTCGAGCTCGGGGAAGTGGCCGATCTCGAGCTCGGACTCGCCGGGGACCTCCTCGAAGGCCTCGCGGATGTCCTCGGGCAGATCGCTGATCTCCTTCTCGGGCCGCGCTCCTTCGCCCTGCTTCTCGAGACGCCGACGGAAGAGGAACGCGAACGCGCGGCGCGACTGCTCGAAGCGCAGCGCCAGCTCCTTGAACGCCGTCGTCGCCCCCACGTAGGCGAGCTGCGCTGCGGCGGGCGGCGTCAGGATGTAGCGCCGCAGCCGCGAGGGCGGGTCGGTCAGCCGGGTGGCGACGAAGCCCTCCGGGTAGCGGTCCGCGTGCGCGTTCACCACGTCGTCGGCCCAGCGGTGCACGAGGATCGCGAACAGCGGGATCACGCCGAGCCACGCGAGGTCGACGACGATCGTGTAGAGGTAGCCGCGTCCGACCAGCAGCTCGCTCAGCCGGAGGATCGTCACCGCCACGAAGGCGAAGCCGAGCACCATGCGGACCGAGGTGAAGATGCGGCGCGAGAGCACGGCCCGCCCGGCGCCGTGGCGGAGGCGCGAGACGAAGAGCCGCGCCGTCGCGGTGATGGCCACGATGAGCCACGCGAAGCCGAGCACGACGACACGCAGCCCGTCGACGAACATCGAGTCGGTCAGGCCGTCGAGCACGCCGAAGACGACGTGGAGCAGCACCACCACGATCAGCGGGGCGATGAGCGGGCCGATCACGACCCAGAAGGGTCGGACGAGCGCCGTCCACTGACGTTGCTGAGTGCGCGCGTGCAGCGCCTTGCGCAGGCGCTCCGTCAGCGCCTCCTTGCGCCGCCAGGTCACGACGATCAGCGCGCCGATCGCGAAGAGCAGGAGCAGCTCCGTCCGGGTGCTCGAGAGCGCGAGCATGGCGCCGATCTGGGCCGGGATCTGCGGGAGATCGTGCCAGGTGCGCAGGCCCCAGAAGCGACCCATCAGCCGGATCTGGTTGAGCTCGCGACCGAGCTGCGCGCGGCCCTCCGGGCCGAGCCCGAGCATGGTCTCCCGCGTGCGCCGCGACATGCGCGGCAGGAGCCGGATGCGCAGCTCGTCCAGCTGCCGCACGTCCTCGGCGATCCGGCTCGCCCGCTCCCAGCGGACCCTGCGCTCGGTCTCCGCCGCCTCGAGCGCGTGCGCCTCGAGCGCGTCGATGGCGTCGCGGAGACGCTCGCGGGCCTCGAACCCGTGGTAGATCGGCTCGCCGAGGTCGATGGCCGGCTCGTAGGTCGGCGCCGCGGACGGGGTCCCGATCGCGTCGAGCGCCTGGTCGAGCCGCCAACGGTCGCGGCGCAGCAGGAGCACCAGCTCGTGGTAGCGGTCGTCCGCGTCGTCTTCGTCGAGGCGGCCTCTCGAGAGCGCGCGGTCCAGCGTGTGCACGTGCTGGAGTCGCTCTGCGCTCCGGAGAGCCACCGCCTGACGCTCGCGGGCGAGCCGGGCCTGCCACTGCGCGAGCTCCTCGCGCGCGGTCTCCACGCGCGCCCGCTCGGCCAGCAGATCCCGCTCGATCGCCGAGACCGTGACGGCCGCCCGATCCAGCGCCTCCCGCCGCGCCGCCGACGCACGCAGCGCCTCCTCGTCGGCGCGCTGCTCTTCGGCCCGCGAGGCCTCCTGCTCGGCCGAGATCCGCCGGCGCGTGCGGACCGCGTCGAAGACCGCCGCGCGCTCCTCGGAGGGCAGGGTGAGGAACTGGAGGCGCAGACGATCCCGCTGCAGGCGAAGCGCGGTCAGCGCCTCTCCTTCGGCGACATCCTCCGGCTCCGTCGTCGCGAGGCCGGCGTCGGGCGTGGGGCCGGCGTCGCCGATTCCTGCGTCGCCGGCGTCCGCGGCCGGCACGACGTTCGTTTCGTCGCCCGCCGCGACGGCCGCGTCCGCGAGCGCGCCGTCCGGAGGGGCCGCGTCCGGGGGCGCGAGGCCCGCGTCCGGGACCGGTGCAGGCGCCTCGCGCGCGGTGATGGAGGCTCGCAGCGCCTCCACGCGGCTCAGGCGCGCCGCGTCGTCGAGCAGGTCGACTTCGAACAGCGTCTGCGGATCCAGATCGGCCGGCAGCTGCCCCGCGAGGAGCGCCTGGAGCCCGCGGATCTCGGCCCCGAGGGTCTCGGCGGGATCGCGGGGCGGCGGCGGTCCCGCGTCCGGCACCCACCCCGCGTCCGGCGGCGGCCCCGCGTCCTCGGCCACGCCGGCGTCCACCGCGCGTTGACCCGCGTCGACGCGCGACGGCGGCTCGGTCTCTCGACACCCGGACGAGAGCGCGACGAGCGCGAAGAGCAGGTAGCCGACGGACGGACGCATTCGCCGGCCACGGTATCAGCGGCGCTCGACGACCCCGAAGTATCGCGCAGAGTGCTCAGCCGGAGAACGAGACGGTGACCGTGCCGCCGCCGGCCGGGCCGGAGCTGCCGACGCGGCGGGAGATGAGCGCGCCCGAGATGCAGCGGGCGACCGCGGTGTTGCCGGTGGTGTTGTTCACGACGCGCGAGGTCGTGATCCGCCCGTCGTGCGCGACCGAGATCTGGACGCTCACCGCGCCGTGCGCGCCGCTCTGCTGGAAGCACTGCTGGGCCGCCGCGCGCACCGCGGAGCGGACCTGGGCCTCGTAGGTCTGACGCGGACGCTGCCGACCGCGTCGGGTCGTCTCCGCCGCGGCGGCCTGCTCGACGGGGGCTTCCTCGGCGGGAGCCTCCTCGACGGGGGCCTCCTCGACGGGGGCCTCCTCGACGGGGGCCTCTTCCACCGCCTCCTCGGCCGGCGCTTCCTCGGCCGGGGTCTCCTCGACCGCTTCCTCAGCGGGGGCTTCTTCCACCGCCTGCTCCGCCGACGCCTCCTCGGTCGCCGGGGGGCTGACCTCCTCGGGCGTGACCTGCGCGGCCTGCTCCTGGGCGTCGGCCACCGCCTGATCGGCCGCCGCCTGCGCGTCGTCGATGGCGTCCTGCGCGTCGGCCACCGCGTCGCTCTGCTGCGACGGAACCCACCAGAAGAAGTAGGCGGCCGCGGCGCCACCGGCCCCCGCGAAGAGGAAGAACACGAGGACGAGGAGGATCAGCCCCAGGCCGCCCTTCTTCTTCTTCGGAGGCGGGGTCTGCGCGGGTTGAGGCGGCTGCGCCGGCTGCTGGAAGCCCCCGCCGGGCGGCGGCTGGGACGGAGGCGACGAGAACTGCCCCTGCCCGCCCGGCTGGCTCCCGGGGTGGCTGAAGCTCGGGGGCGGCTGCGAGGGGGGCGCGCCCATCGCGGGGGGCGGCTGCGATCCCAGACCCTGCGGGTGCGCCGCGGTGGCAGGGAACTGGCTCGGGGTGCCGTGCCCCGGCGCCGTCTCACGGGCGAGAGAGGTTCCGCACCGCTCGCAAGCCTGAGCGTGGGGAGGATTCGCGTGACCGCACTGGGCGCAGAGCATGGCGCGGAGGATAGCCGACCGTCGGCGTGGTGGGGCAAGTGCGCGTGTGAGGGCTCGACTTCGTGAGGCTGGGCTCTAGATGCGGCGCATGACGATCGTGCGTCTGGTGGGTCTTCACGTCACCGATGAATCCAGCTACGCGGAGTACCGCCGGCTCATGGCCCCGCTGCTCGAGCGCGAGGGCGGATCCTTCGGCGTGGACGTGCGCGTGTCGGAGGTGCTGCGCCCGTCGGGCAAGCGCATCAACCGGCTCTTCACGCTCGAGTTCCCCGACGAGGCGGCGCTGGATCGCTTCTTCGGAGACGAGGCGTACCGGGCCATCCGAGAGGCGCACTTCGCGCCGGCCGTCGCGGAGACCCACATCCTCGGGGTGCTCACCGCGACGCCCTGATCGTGGCTCGCACGGCGGCCTGGCCCCAATCTTCAGTCGTGGAGCGCGTCGACGTCGCCGTGATCGGGGCTGGGTTCGGGGGCCTCGGCGCGGCCCTGTCGCTGGCCGAGCGCGGCGCCGACGTCGCCCTGCTCGAGACCCTCTCCTACCCGGGAGGCTGCGCGAGCACCTACCGGCGGCGCGGCTGCCGCTTCGAGTCCGGCGCGACGCTCTTCAGCGGCTTCGGTGAGGGGCAGCTGTTCGCGGACTGGATCGCGCGCCACGGGCTCGACGTCCGGGTGGACTTCCTCGACCCCGTGGTGACCCTGCGCGCGCCGGGGCTGGAGCTCGCCGTGCCCGCCGACCGCGGGGCGTGGGTCGAGACGCTCGCGTCGCGCGCGGGAGAGCGCGGGGACGCCGTGCGCGCCTTCTTCGAGACCCAGGGGCGCTGCGCGGACGCGCTCTGGTCGCTCTTCTCGGACCCCGGGCTCCTCCCGCCCTTCGGGCTCGGGGGGCTCTGGCGCCACCTCGCGCGCGCGCCGCGGTATCTCCCGCTGCTGCCCTGGGTGGGCAAGCCGCTGCGCGCGCTGGTGGACGCGCACGGGCTGGGGGACCTCCGCGAGCTGTCGCTCTTCCTGGACGCGGTCAGTCAGATCACCGTGCAGACCAGCGCGGCCGAGGCCGAGGCGCCGTTCGCGATGGCGACCATGGACTACTACTTCCGGGGCACCGGCCACGTGCGCGGGGGCATCGGCGAGCTCGCCTGGGGGCTGGCCGGCGCGATCGAGGGGCTCGGTGGGCGCGTCCGCATGACCGACCGGGTGAAGTCCCTGAGGCGGCGGGGCGGCGCCTGGGAGATCGAGAGCCGGCGCGGGACCCTGCGGGCCGAGACCGTGGTCGCGAACCTCCTGCCGCAGAACGTGCAAGCGCTGTTGCCGGACGATGCCGACGTCGAGCCGCGCCTCCTCGAGCTCGCCGGCGCGGTCGAGGAGGGCTGGGGCGCGGTGATGCTCTACCTCGTGATCGACCCGGACGCGGTCGACGGGGAGGGCGCCCATCACCTGGAGCTCGTCGCGGACCCTGACGCTCCGTTCCTCGAGGGCAACCACCTCTTCTGCTCCATCTCCGCCGCGCACGAGGATCGCGCTCCCGACGGCGCGCGCGTGGTGACCGTCTCGACCCACGTCCCGATGCGGGCGCTGGAGACGGGAGAGCCGGGCCGATACGTCGCGGGCGTGCAGGAGCGGATGCGGGAGACGCTGGGTCGGCTCGCGCCGCGCCTGGCCGCGGCGGTGCGCATGGAGATGACGGCGAGCCCGCGCACCTTCGAGCGCTTCACGGGCCGTCACCGCGGCTTCGTCGGCGGCATCCCGCGCCGCCACGGATGGCACAACTACCGCCACATGTGGCCCGCGCCCGTGGCCGAGGACCTCTACCTCATCGGCGACACGGTCTTTCCGGGCCAGAGCACCCTGGCGACCGCCCTGGGCGGCGTGAAGCTCTCCGATCACCTCGCCGGTCGCCGCGTGGCAGCAGAGGGCAGGGACGGTGTTTACTTGTTGACTTGATACGTTCGAGGTCTGCACACCGCAAACTTTGCGGACCAGAAGTCAACAAGTAAACACCGTCCCCTGGTCTTCGGTCCCCTGGTCTTCGTATAGGGGTCTTCGTCTGTGGTCAGCGGCAGGCGCCGCCACGGCAGCTGCGGCCGGGGGGGCACGCGTTGCCGCACGCGCCGCAGTGGCGGGGGTCGCTGAGGACGTTCGTGCAGGCGCCCGCGCAAGCCTCGAGGGTGGCGCCGCAGGTGGCGCAGGCGCCCCGCATGCAGACTTCCCCGCTCCCGCAAGGCGCCGCGCACGCGCCGCAGTGCGCGGGGTCCTGCATGGTGTCGACACACGCGCCGTCGCACGCGGTGAGGGCACCACAGTCGGCCTGACAGGCTCCCGCCGTGCACACCTCTCCCGCGTCGCATGGGCGGTCGCAGCCTCCGCAGTGGGCCGGGTCGCGCTGCGGATCGACGCAGGCGCCGCCGCAGGACTCGGAGGGCGCCGCACACGCGCATGCGCCGCTGACGCAGGACTCGCCTTCCGCGCACGGTGAGTCGCAGGCGCCGCAGTGCGCGCCGTCGCTCGTGAGGTCGACGCACGCCGCGCCGCAGGTCGCTCTCGGGGGCGCGCAGCCGCACGCGCCATCTGCGCACACCTGGCCGGCCTCGCACGCCGCACCGCACGCGCCGCAGTGCGCCGGGTCGGCGTCGAGATCCACGCACCGCCCGGCGCAGTCGACCGTCCCGGGGCCACACTCGGCCACGCACTCGCCGTCCGCGCACGGCTGGCCGCTCGGACACGCGCGGTCGCACGCCCCGCAATGCGCCGGATCCGACGCGAGGTCGACGCAACCGTCGCCGCACGTGACGCAGCCCGCGTCCACGCCGCCGCGCCCGAGGGGGGGCGGCGGATCCTCCCATCCACACGCACTGAGCCAGAGGATCGCGAGCAGCCCGAGAGTGTCTCCGAACGAGGGCCTCATTCGTATGGTCCATACGATGGTCGGACCGAAGGGGATACTCGCGCTGGCAGCCTTCGCCTGTGGGTGCGCGGGAGATCTCGGGCCCTGCGACGAGGCCGCGGCCACGTCCCCCATCTACTACGACGAGGGCGGGTTCCCCGCTTATCCCGGGCAGGCGCTGGTCGAGGTCTCGTGCGGCGCCGGCACGTTCTGCCACGCGAGCGGGATCCCGCCCGAGGACCGCTTCGGCGCGCCGCGCAGTCTGGATCTCGACGTCGGGGTCGCGGTGGAGCCCTCGGAGCTCGAGCGCCTCGCCCACGCGCGGCGCGCGGCGTGGAACATGCGCCACGCGATCTACGAGCAGGTCGCTGCGGGGGCGATGCCGCCCTCGGGCGCGGCCGGGGACACGGCGGCGTCCGCGTCGGCCCGCTATCGGGCGCACCCCGGGACGGCCGAGGAGCGGCGACTTCCGCCCGCGCGCAGCGCGGAGGGGCTCGAGATGCTGCGGAACTGGCTCGCGTGCGGGGCGCACGTGATCGAGGCGACCGAGGGCGCGTCCAGCGGCGTCGGCGACATCGCGCCCCGGATCGCGGTGTGCCCCGAAGGTCAGGCGGCTTGCGATGGTGCTTGCGTGGACGTCCTGTCGAACCCCGCGCAGTGCGGCGCCTGCGGGGTCTCCTGTGGGGCGGGGCAGGAATGCGTCGAAGGAGCCTGCCGCTGCACCAACGGGCTGGCCGCCTGCGGCGTCGAGTGCGTCGATCTCCAGACGGACGTCGCCCACTGCGGCGCCTGCGCGAGCGAATGCGGGGACCGCTTCTGCGCGGACGGAACGTGCGCCGACGCCTGCCCCGCGGACACCACCGACTGCGGCGGCTCGTGCGTGCGACTCGACCGAAACCTCGCCAACTGCGGCGGGTGCGGCAACGCGTGCGGCGCGGGGGAGGCGTGCGAGGCGAGCGTGTGCAGCTGCGCGGCGGGCTTCGACCGCTGCGCCGACGCCTGCGTCGACCTCCAGATCAGCGCGTCGCACTGCGGCGGGTGCGAGCAGCCGTGCGGCGACGGCGCGATCTGCGCAGGTGGGGTCTGCGGTTGCCCGGCGGGGCTCACCGACTGCTCGGGCCGCTGCACGGACCTGCAGAGCGATCCGACCAGCTGCGGCGGCTGCGGCGCGGCGTGCGCCTCCGGCGAGGGATGCGTCGACGGAGGCTGCGTCGGTTGCGGTCCCGAGGCGTCGTTCGCGGGAGACGTCGCGCCCATCCTCGACCGAAGCTGCACCGGCTCGGGTTGCCACTCGGGGGCCCGCCCCGCGGCGAGCCTCGCGCTCTCCACGGGACGCGCGTACGACGAGCTGATCGGGACGCCCGCGAGCTGCGGGGGGCGCACCCTGGTCGTCCCGGGGGACGTCGAGGGCAGCTACCTGTGGAGCAAGCTCACCGGGGTCGGCATCTGCTCGGGCACCCAAATGCCCAAGCGCGGGGAGTCGCTCCCGGACGCGGAGCTGGCGCTCATCCAGAGCTGGATCTGTCGCGGGGCGGCGAACGATTGAGGCCTTGCGCGCGCCGGCGCGACGCCCAACGGTTCGGCCGATGGCCGACTCCATTTATGACATCGAGGTCGAGACCCTCGAGGGCGAGACCCGGACCCTGCGCGACTACGAGGGCGAGGTGCTCCTGGTGGTCAACACGGCGAGCCAGTGCGGGTTCACGCCGCAGTACGCCGGGCTGCAGAAGCTGCACGACCAACTCGGCGAGAAGGGGCTGCGGGTGCTCGGCTTCCCCTGCAATCAGTTCGGCGAGCAGGAGCCGGGCGACGCGGGGCAGATCGCGGGGTTCTGTCAGAAGAACTTCGGGGTGAGCTTCCCGATGCACGCCAAGGTCGACGTCAACGGGCCGAAGGCGCACCCGCTGTTCGTGAAGCTCAAGGGCGACAAGAAGGGGCTGCTCGGCTCGAGCCGCATCAAGTGGAACTTCACGAAGTTCCTCGTCGACCGCCAGGGCAAGGTGGTCGAGCGCTACGCGCCGAGCACGAAGCCGGAGAAGATCGAGAAGGACATCCGGAAGCTGCTCTGACCGTCAGCCCTCGAGCAGGTCGATGTCGGTGCGCAGCTCTTCCATGCACTGCGTGACCTGCTCGACGCGCTCCTCGGTCAGCTCCTCGACCTCGCTCACCAGCGCCTCGAGCCGGCGCGAGTTGGCCCGCACGCGGTTGAGCAGGTCGATGCGCTGCTGGCCCTCGTCCTTCGGGTTCAGCACCGGGTTGAACCTCCGACGCAGCGACGGGGTGCTGACCTGGTCCTCGAAGATCGCCTGCTTCAGCTCGGCGACCACGTCTGGCTCGGGCGGAGGCGGGGCGTCCTCGCCTTCTCGCTTCGGCCTCGGGTCGACCGCCTTCGCGAAGTAGTCGACCGCCTCCATGTCCGGCACCTGCTGCGCCACGCCGTCCCACTGCAGGACGTGCGGCACGTGGGTCTCGAGCGCGGCGTAGCTGCCGGTCAGCTTCTCCACCGTGGAGCGCTTGATGTTCAGCTCCTCGAGGGCGAAGCCGTGCAGGGTCTCGTAGCCCCAGCGCTCGAAGAGGCGCCGCTTGCGCACCTCCACCAGCGACTCCGCCATGTCCACCCACGAGCGCTTGAACACGCGCGCGACCGACACGACCTTCATCCGATACGCTTCGTCACCGCCAGCCATGGGCGGTCGGTCCTACCACACGCGGCCCGCGGGCGAAAATGGTGTCACGTCGTGAACGACCCGTGCGATGCTCGGCGGCATGAAATACGTCATGACGTGTTCCCTCCTCGCGCTCCTCGCCGCCGGCAGCGGCTGCGCCACCAGCTTCCGGGGTAGCGCTCACATCAGCCCCGCCGACTGCAACGCCAACTGCCAGGAGATCGGCGGGGAGATGAGCGCCTATGTCTTCATGGGTCAGTACTCCACGGCGTGCGTCTGCACTCCGCCCGGGCGCTCGGGCCAGATGGTCGGCGCGGCCGGAGGCCAGGCCGGGGCCGTGGCGGGGGTCTGGATGCAGATGCAGGAAGCCGACCGCCGGCGCTGATCGATACCGCTTCCTCGATACCGCGCGCCGCCCGACCGCGGTACACAGCGGGATGCGCTTCATCCACCCCGAACGGGACGAGCAGCTCGAGCTCGCGCTCGAGGACGTCTTCCTCCTGCCCGGCCGCTTCGAGGGCGGCTCCCGCCTCGACACCGATCTGACGCCCGGAGACTTCGTCGGCGGCTCCCACCCCGTGGTGACCGCCAACATGAACGCCGTCACCGGCAAGCGCATGGCGGAGACGGTGGCCCGCTTCGGGGGGCTGGGCGTGCTCCCGCAGGACATGAGCCTCGAGACCGTCGAGCGCATCGTCGGCCACATCAAGGGGGCCGACCCGCGCTACGACACCGCGCTCTACGTCGCGCCCGAGGCCACCCTGCGAGACGTCGAGGGCATCATGCGCAAGCGCGCCCACTCGATGGTCGTGGTGGTCGACCCGGACCGACGCCCGGTCGGCATCGTGACCCCGTCCGATCTCCGCGATCGGGACCAGTACACCGCGGTCAGCCAGCTCATGCAGCGCGAGATCGTGACGATCGGGCTCGGCGCCACCAACCGCGAGGCGTTCCTGGTGATGGAGCGCGAGCGGGTCAAAGCCGTGCCCGTGATCGACGGAGACGGCGTGCTCGCGGGCGTGCTCACCAAGGACGACGCGGTCCGGCTCGAGCTGTTCCAGGCGAGCGTCAACGCGGCCGGCCACCTCATGGTCGCGGCCGCGGTGGGCATCTCGAGCGACGCGCCGGACCGTGCCGCCCTCCTGCTCGACATGGGCGTCGACGTGCTCGTGCTCGACACCGCGCACGGCCACCAGCGCCGCATGCTCGACGTGGTCGCGGAGGTGGCGGGGGTGGTGAAGGCGCGCGGCGCCGCGGGCCGCGTCCCGATCGTGGCGGGCAACGTCTGCACCGCGGAGGGCACGCGCGATCTCATCGAGGCGGGCGCCGACGTCGTGAAGGTCAACGTCGGCCCGGGCGCGATGTGCACCACGCGCATGCAGACCGGGGTCGGCCGGCCGACCTTCAGCTCGGTCCGGGCCTGCGCAGCGGAGGCGGCCAAGCACGGCAAGCACGTCTGGGCCGACGGCGGCGTGCGACACCCGCGCGACGTCGCGCTCTACTGCGCCGCGGGCGCGTCGCGCGTGATGATCGGCACCATGCTCGCGGGCACCTTCGAGAGCCCCGGCGACGTCAAGACCGACGCGGAGGGCCGCATCTACAAGCGCAACTACGGCATGGCCAGCGCGCGCGCGGTGGCCGAGCGCACGGGCGGGCTCGACTCCTTCGAGCGCGCGAAGAAGGGCTTCTTCCGAGAGGGCATCAGCACCTCGCGCATCTACATCCAGCCGGGACGAGAGAGCGTGGGCGCGATCTTGGTCGAGATGATCACGGGCCTCCAGTCTGCGCTCACCTACATCGGCGCCCCGGATCTCCCGTCCTTCCACGAGCGCGCGGTCGTCGGCGTGCAGACCCTCAGCGGCTACGGCGAGGGCACCCCGCACGGCAAGGTCGTGCAGTAGCGCGCCGCCACGCAGTCCCCATACGGGGAATGTGGCGCGACGCCATCGCGCCGTACCCTCCCCTCGATGGAGGGGTTGGCCGAGGGGCGCTTCGATGGAGCGCCGCCCGATCTGGTGCACGCCGGTAGCGGCTTCCGGATCTGGTTCGTCCAGCCGCTGGGGCTGATCACGCAGGTCGGACACCAGGCGCGGGTGGGCGAGGACGTCGCCCGATTCCTCTCCGGAGAGGGCCAGGCCGAGCTGGACCGTCGACGGGTCGGGTCCGAGCGCTTCACCTATCTCCACGACTGGCGACGGCTCGACGGCTACTCGCCCGCCTCACGGAAGATCATGACCGACTGGGGCCTGCGGGTCGGCCGCGACACGGAACGCATCGTCATCGCGCTCCGGACCCAGGCGAAGGTCGTGCGCATGGGCGTCAGCGTCGCGACGATGGCGATGGGCCTGGCCGGCTTCCAGATCGAGATGGTCGAGTCACTCGACGCGACGATCGCGGCGCTCGAGCTGCGGCACGCCCCGCGTCGAGACAGCCTGCGCCCGGGCTGATACGGTCCCCCCGGGGGCGCGCGGAGGGCGCGGTCCCGATCCCAGCCGGAGGGAGCGTCATGTCAGTCGCGAGGATCCCCTTCACGACCGAAGAGGAGTCGATGATCTCCACCCTGAACGGGTGGATGCTCTTCCTCGCGGTCGTGCACTTCATCGGCGCCGCGTTCTTCTTGCTCTGTGGGTGCACCGCGCTGATCCCCGCCATCGGCGCCATCGCGGCCAGCCCGCTCGGCGGCGTCGCCTACACGTTGCAGATGTTCACGCTCCCCATCCTGGGCGCGCTGATGCTCGTCGAAGGGGTCTTCGCGTTGCAGGCGCGTGGCGCGCTCGACGCGATGATCGCGAGCGACGGCGCGGACCAGCAGCACCTCTCCACCGCGTTCGCGAAGCTGAAGCTCTTCTTCATGCTCGAGCTCGGCTGGTTCGCGGTCTCGGCCGTCGGCGCCGTCTTCTCGCTGATCGCCACGCTCGTCGCGCCGGAGCTCACGACGACGACGCCTGGCTTCGATCCCGGCCAGTTCGGAGGTGCACCGTGAGCTTCGGTCAAGGCGGTGGCGGTTTCGGTCAGCCTCCGGGCGGCGGCGGCTTCGGTCAGCCCCCTGGCGGTGGTGGTGGCGGTGGTTTCGGTTCTCCCCCTGGCTCGGGCGGCGGCGGTTTCGGTCAGCCTCCCGGCTCGGGCGGTGGAGAGGGCGGAGGTGGATTCGGACAGTCGCCTGACTCGGGGGGGAGCGGCCCCTTGGCCCACATCCCGTTCACGGCGGAGGACGACGCGAACCTGAAGGGCATGGCCCGCTTCGCCCGTTTCGCCGCCGTCGCGGCCATCGCGACGGGCGTCCTGCAGATGATCACGCAGAGCGTAGGCGCGCTGCTGAGCCCCGCCCCCGCCGCCAACCTCGGCGGGCCGCTCTGTACCGGGGCCGTCGGCGTGCTCGTCGCCGGGCTCCTCGGGTTCTTCCTGTTCCGGGTCGCCAAGGCGGTGGACCTGGTGGTGAACACCGACGACGCGGACCAGCTGCACCTCGTGGAGTCGCTGCGTGCCCTGCAGGGCTACTTCATGGTCAAGGGCGTCATCTACATCCTCGGCGTGCTCGTCTTCTGCGCATGCTTCACGGCTGTCGTCTTCTTCGGCGCGGCTGCGTTGAGCATGGTCGGCCGCTGATCGAGAAGGTCACTGGCGCTCTCGGCCGCCTTGCCCCAAGAAGCGAGGCATGTCTCACGACGCCGCTCTCCACGCCACGATCGTTCAGGTCACCAAGCAGCTGAGGAGCCTCGACGCCTGGATCGCCAAGGCCGTCGAGCACGCCACCGCCAAGGAGTTCGACCCGGCCAACTACCTCGAGCTCCGGCTGGCCCCGGACATGTTCACCTTCCGCCGGCAGGTGCAGTCCGCCTGCGACTCGGCGAAGTTCATGCCGGCTCGCCTGACCGGCCGCGACGCGCCCAAGCACGAGGACGGGCCGCAGTCGCTGGACGAGCTGCGCGCTCGCATCGCCGACGTCATCGGCTACCTCGAGGGCTTCACGGCGGACGACCTCGAGGGCACCTCGGAGAAGAAGATCGCGATGCCGTTCCTCGGGGACAAGAAGATCCTCGGCCGCGACTACGTGACCGAGTTCGCCCTGCCCAACCACACCTTCCACGTCACGATGGCCTACGCGATCCTGCGCCACGCCGGGGTGTCGCTCGGCAAGCGCGACTTCATCGGCAGCCTGAACCTGACGGACTGACGGCGATGTCGCGCTTCGACGCCGTCCTGTTCGACCTGGACGGGACGCTCCTCGACTCGATCGCGCTGATCCTCGAGAGCTACCGGCACACCCTCGCGGCGCACGGGCTCCCCGCCCGCAGCGACGAGGACGTGCTGAGCGGGCTCGGGACGCCGCTCGAGGCGCAGTTCCGCCGCTGGGTGGGCGAGGAGGCCGAGCACGCCGAGACGGTGCAGGCGCTCGTCGACACCTACATCGCGCACAACCTCGACGTGCACGACCGCTTCGTGAAGCCCTACCCGGGGGTGACGGAGCTCGTGCGGCGCCTCTCGGGGACGCCGGTCGCGGTCGTCACCAGCAAGCGGCGGCGGGGGACCGAGATGGGGCTCCGCGCGCTGGGGCTCCATGACGCGTTCGAGATCCTGGTCTGCGCCGACGACGTCGAGCGCCCCAAGCCACACCCCGAGCCCGTGCAGCGAGCGCTGCGGTTCCTCGGCACCGATCCCGCGAAGACCGTCTTCGTCGGGGACGCAGTGCACGACGTCGAGGCGGGCAAGGCGGCGGGGGTGCGCACCGTCGCGGTGACCTGGGGCGCGGGGCGGCGCGAGGAGCTCGAGCGGAGCCGACCCGACGTGATGAGCGACGACGCCGACGCGCTCGCGCGCTTCCTCTTCGGGCGATGAGACCGCGCTTCCGCTGAGCCGTCCCCGTGTGGGGGTGTATCGCTTCGCCTCCCGCGCTCGTAGGCGCGGTCGCAATGCGTCTTCGACTTCCTTGCCTTCTGCTCGTCTCGCTCACGGCCTGCAGCACCCAGACCGTCGCCCCCGACGCCGACACGATCCCGCTCGATGGGACCGTGGACGCTCGATCCGTCACGCCCGACGCGTCCCACCCGGACGCGGGGCTGCCGGCCGACGCGGGCGGAGGGTGCGTGACGGTGGAGCTCTGCGACGACGGGCTGGACAACGACTGCGACGACGTCGTCGACGAGGAGTGTCCGTGCATCCCCGGAGAGACCGCGAGCTGCTTCCGCGGGCCGGCCTCCGCGCGAGGGGTGGGCGCGTGCAGCCCCGGCACGATGGAGTGCATGGACGGCCTCGAGTTCGGCCTCTGGGGACCCTGCGTGGGCGACGTGCTCCCGGCCGACGAGCTCTGCGACGCCGAGGGAGAGGACGAGAGCTGTGACGGCGCGGCCAACGAAGGCTGTGACTGCGATCCGGCCGCGCCCCCCGCCGCGTGCGGGAGCGCGGTCGGCGCCTGTCGTCCCGGGACGCAGGAGTGCGTGGCCGGTCGACTCGGCGCCTGCGTCGGCGCGTCGGGGCCCGTCGCGGAGGCCTGCAACGGCGCGGACGACGACTGTGATGGCGTCACCGACGAGGGCATCGTCCGGGTCTGTGGGACGGATGTCGGCGAGTGCAGTCGGGGGTCCGAGGCCTGCGTGGGCGGCGCCTTCGAGGGATGCGCGGGCGGCCGCGGCCCCGTGGCCGAGCTCTGCAACGGGCTCGACGACGACTGCGACGGCTCGACCGACGAGGCCCTGACGCGGGCGTGCGGCTCCTCCGTGGGGGCCTGCATGCCCGGGACGCAGCGCTGCGACGCGGGCAGCTGGACCTCGTGCGGCGGCGAGACGGTCCCCGCGCTCGAGGCCTGCGACGGGGTCGACGACGACTGCGACGGCCGCGTCGACGAGGGGGTGACGCGCGCCTGCGGGAGCAGCACGGGTGTGTGCCGTCCGGGGACGCAGTCCTGCGCGAGCGGCAGCTTCGGGGCGTGCACCGGGGGCGTCGCGCCCGGGAGCGAGGTCTGCGACGGAGCGCTCGACGAGGACTGCGACGGCACCGTCGACGAGATGTGTGGATGCACCACCGGCACAACCCGCCCGTGCGGGACCGACGTGGGGGAGTGTGTGGCCGGCAGCCAGACCTGCGACGCGAGCGGCAGCTGGGGCGGCTGCGCGGGGGCCACCGGGCCCAGCCCCGAGGTCTGCAACATGCGGGACGACGACTGCGACGGCGCCACCGACGAGATGGGGGTGTGCCCGACGGCGCCCCCGGTGGTGACGTGTCCGGGGGACATGAGCGCGGACGTGCTGGACACGATCGCGCTGGCGGGGAGCGGCTCGGACCCCGATGGCGGCCCGGTCAGCTACGCGTGGACCGTGACGTCGCGGCCGCCGGGCTCGATCTCGACGCCGTCCTCGCCGAGCAGCGCCTCGACCAACTTCTACCTGGACGCCTCCGGCGCGTACGTCGTGCAGCTGTGCGTCACCGACGACGAGGGGGAGCGCGCGTGCTGCAGCGTGAACGTCACGTCGAACCCACCCGGCGCCATCCACGTCGAGATCAGCTGGAGCACGGCCTACGGTGACGTCGACGCGCACCTCCTGAACGTGACGCGCTCCCACCCGAACGGCTGGTGGACCGCGGACGACTGCTACTTCGCGAACCGCGCCCCGGACTGGGGCCCGGTCGGCGTGGACGGCAACCCGACCCTGGACATCGACGACACCGACGGATACGGCCCCGAGAACATCACGGTCGACCGGAACCCGGCCCCTGGCACGTACACGGTCGGAGCCCACTACTTCTGCGATCGTTCGCTCGGCATGGGCGGCGCTCCTGGCAGCGGCGCCACCGACGGAACGGTCCGCATCTTCTGTGACGGCGCGCTCGTGGCCACGTACACCGGGGTGACGCTGTGGGAGACCGACGACTGGGTCAGCGTGGCCGAGATCGACTACCCGAGCTGCGCGGTGCGGCGACGTACGACGCGCACCGAGGGGAGTCAGCTCTACCCGGCCTCGTTCACGGCGGCGCGGCACTGCGAGATCTCGTGCAGCTCGGACGCGGACTGTCCGGCGGCGGAGCGCTGCGCGCGGGTCGGCGGCGGTGGCCCGCCCCGAAACGCCTGCATCCTGCGCTGAGCAGATTCAGTCGGCCGCGACGACCTGGTTGCGGCCGCCCTCTTTCGCCTTGTAGAGGGCGTCGTCGGCGGCGCGGATCAGCGCGTCGGGATCGTGATCGGGCTCGAACTGCGCGATGCCGACGCTGGTGGTGACCTTGAGCGTGCCGCCCTCCTCGAGGGGGACCTCGATGGCGGCGATGGTCTCGCGCACGCGCTCGGCCAGCTGCAGGCCCTGGTACATCGCCGTGCTCCGGCAGAGGAGCGCGAACTCCTCGCCGCCGTAGCGAGCGAAGAAGTCCTCCTTGCGGATCACCGCGCGCACCGCGTCCGCCGTGCGGCGCAGGACCTCGTCCCCGATGGGGTGGCCGTGCGTGTCGTTGACCTGCTTGAAGTGGTCGAGGTCGAGCAGCATCAGGACGACGTCGGTGCCGTGTCGCTTCGCGTGGGCGAGGTCCGACTCGAGCCGGTCCATCAGCGCGCGGCGGTTGTAGGCGGAGGTGAGCGGGTCGCGGACCGCGGCCTGGTAGAGGTGCTGCTGGAGCTCCTGGTCGACCTCGTCCTGGAGGCTGAACTTCAGCAGGATCTCCGCCCCCACCTGGATCTTGTCGCCGTCGGACAGAGGCGCCTGCCCTTCGACCTTCTGCCCGTTGAGCAGGGTGCCGTTGGTCGAGCCGAGGTCCTCCACGAAGGTCTGGCCCCCGCGCATGAAGATCCGGGCGTGCTTGCGCGAGACGCCGTCGCCGTTGACCCGCAGCTCGCACCGGGCGCTCCGGCCGACGTTCACCTCGCCGTCGAGCCGGACCAGACGGCCCGCGTCGGCCCCGGCGACGAGCACGATGACCGGATGGAGCCGACTCGGAGACACCGCCTCGCGAAACGCCTTCGCGTCGATGATCGCGGTGCCCTCTTCCTCTTCCTCGTCGAAGGGGGATCCCATTCGTGTCACAGCATATTCGACAAGGGCGGTTGGAATCCATCTTCTGCTGCGACTCCGTCACCTCGCGGACGCGATATCGTGGGAGGCTGCACACGCCGGGGGGCGGGAGCGGGCGCGCGCAGCGTGAGCCGGGGTTGGCACGCGTCGTGACTCCATGTCCCTCGCCATCGAAAGGGAGGGCCCATGTTCGCTTCGAAGATTCGCCACGCGCTGACCACCGCCACCATCCTCGCGCTGCCGCTCTGCGCGGTGTCGTTCGGAGCGGTGTCGTTCGGAGCCTCGCCGCCGCTGGCGGCCGCGCAGGAGGAGGCGTCGACGGAGCTGAGCGTGTCCGAGGTCCAGCTGGGCAGCGCGCTCGAGCGCGGCCGCGTGCAGACGCCGACGACCAGCTTCACCCACGCCGATGGCCGGATCTACGCCGTCGTGCAGGTGCAGAACCCGACCCGCGCGGAGACCCGCGTGCGCGTGTCGCTCGAGCGCGTCGACGGCCCGGCGCGCTCCGGCGTATTGCTCGACATCCCGGCCCGCCCGCGGTACCGGACGGTAGCAAGGTTCGTAGCGCGCCAGGCGCCGGGTCGTTACCGCGTCGTCGTGCGCACCGAAGAGGGCGTCGAGATCTCCAGCACCGAGCTGTCGATCGCGGAGTAGACACCGCGCGATTTGCCTGCATGCTGTGGGGGTGCAGCCGCGCTGGTCACCCGGGCTCCCGCCGGAGCTCGTCGTCTACGACTCGCCGCACCCCTGCCCCTATCTCGCGGGGCGGGACGCGCGTCTGCCGATGCGCATGCCGTCCCGCGCGCTGCGTCCGGAGGAGCTCGACGGACGGCTCGCCGCGGGGGACCGCCGCCACGGCGCCTTCCTCTACCGGCCGAGCTGCCCCACCTGCGCCGCCTGCGAGGCGATCCGCATCCCGGTCCAGCGCTTCGCGTTCAGCAAGAACCATCGTCGCGTCGTCAACAAGGCGCGCCGTCGCCTGCGTGTCCAGATCGGGCCGCCGGTCGCCGACATGCGGCGGCTCGAGCTCTACGAGCGACACAAGCGCGAGCGCTCGCTCCTCGGCGCGTCGAGCGAGCCGCTCGATCTCAAGGGCTACGAGGGGTTCCTCGTGGAGCGCTGCGCGCCGAGCTTCGAGATGCGCTACTTCGACGGAGACGAGCTCGTCGGCGTGGCCATCACCGATCGTGGTCACGACGCGTTGTCGGCCGTCTACTGCTTCTGGGATCCCTCGTACGCCTCGCTCAGCCTCGGCACGTGGTCGATCCTCGAGCAGCTGCGCATCGCGCGGGAGTGGGGCTACACCTACCTCTACCTCGGCCTCTACATCGCCGAGAACGCGCACATGAGCTACAAGGCGCGCTTCCGCCCGCACGAGCGCCTCATCGACGGGACCTGGCAGGCGTTCGAGCGTCAGCCGGGGTCGGCGCAGCAGCGGAACCCGGTCGAGTAGTCCCAGTGGCCGCGGTCGTGGGCGGTCGTTCGATAGAGGCAGCCATCGCCGTTGCGCACCGTGTCGACGTAGAAGCCGCCGCGGAAGGTGCCCGCCGGGTCGGCCGTCCACTCGTGCAGGTTGCCCATCATGTCCATCACGCCTTCGGGCGTGACGCAGCCCGGGTGGCTGCCCGTGGGGGCGAGTGAGTCGGGGAGCTGGTTGATGCACGCGTCGTCCAGGCGGGACCAGATCCAGTCGTCGCTCGTGCCGAACCGCTCCACCGCGGGGTGGCGCGCCCGCGCGTCGTTGCACTCGCCGCTCATGCGCGCGTCTCCGTACGGGTAGGTGCGTCCCTCCGCGCCGCGGCACGCGCGCAGCCACTCCGCGTCGGTGCAAAGTCGCTTCCCCGCTTCGAGGCACGCCGCCTCGGCCTGCACCCCCGTGATGTAGCCCTGCGGGATCGCCTCGCGCATCGACAGCGCGCGCACGCGCCGGGCGCCCGGGTTGTGGAACGGAGACCAGGAGCCGATCGGCCCGCGGTCGTCGACGAGCACGAGGCTCGCCTCGAAGCGGTCGACGCAGAAGTCCGCCACGCGGGTCATGCCGGCCGGGCAACCCGGCGCGCCCGGCTCCTCCACGAGCCCCTCGTTGGGCGTGGGCATCACTTCGGGATCGCAAGACGGGCCGCCGTCGCCTCCGTCCCCGGCGTCCCCACCGTCCGGG
>SHBB01000289.1 GCA_004213565.1 Sandaracinaceae bacterium | reverse complement strand
GCCGCGTCCGCTGCCGCTTCCTCCGCCGCGTCCGCTGCCGCTTCCGCCGCCGCGTCCGCTCCCGCTCCCGCGTCCGCTCCCGCCTCCGCTTCCGCTTCCGCCTCCGCTCCCGCCTCCGCTCGCCTTCCGCCTCCGCTCCGCCTGAGCTCGAACTTCGCCCGGGGCGGGCTTGCCTCCCTGCTCAGTCGTAGCGCTTCGGGGTGTCGGCGCCGACGGCGGCCATGGCCTGGAACACGGCCATGTGGCGCATGATCTTCAGCTTCGATCCCTCGACGCGATAGTCTGGGGAGGCGATCGCGCGGGCCACGCTGACCTCGCCCTTGTCGAGCTTGACCCAGAGATCGTACGGGGCGCTGCTGCGGGCGAAGGCGCCCTCGAGCGGCTCCTCGCGGATGGCTGGCGAGGGCGACGGGCCCTCGCGTCGCTCCATCGAGACGGCGCCCTTCTCGATGCGGTAGGTGACCGAGACGTCCTTGCCCTCCGGCGTGTCGAAGCAGCGGAACACCACGGCGTCGTCCAGCTTCTTGGCCGCCTTCTGGAACCGGTCGTCTCGGTTCAGCGCGTCGACGTAGCGTTCGTTGTAGGGCTCCGACCAGAAGAGCTCGCTCATGTTTCCTCCGGGATGGGTCGGGCTGCGCCGAACGGGTGGACCACGGGCGCCCCCTCACGCGCGAGGCGCTCGCGCGCCGCCTCGAACACGGCCCGGTAGCGATAGAAGGGCACCCGCGGGAAGAGGTGATGCACCAGGTGCAGGTTCTGACCCAGAAGCGGCGCGTCGAGCAAGCGGACGTCGACGGCGCGCGTGTCGTGGAAGCGCTCGCGGCGCTGATGCGGGTGGTGTGGCAGCCAGTCGAAGAAGAAGGCGAGCACCGCCGCGGCCACGATCGCCGGGCCGACCCAGAGCGCGAGCACCTCGAGCCAGAGCCCCGAGAACGAGAGCCCGCCCGCCAGCAGCGCGAACGCCGCGAGCCCGATGAGCATGGACGCCCGCTCGCGCCGCGCCGCCCTCGAACGCGAAGCCGAGCCCACGAGGAACGCCTCGTAGTAGCGAGGGAGGGTCAGCAGGCAGCGGAGCGGCGCCGCCCACGCCGGGCCGGCCACGAAGTAGTCCGGGTCCTTCTCCGGGTGGTTCGTGTAGCTGTGGTGCCGGAGGTGCAGCACGCGGAACGCGGGGTAGGGCGCGAAGAGGGTCACGCTCGCGATCCAGCCGCTGAGCTCTCCGGCCCACTTCAGCTCTCGCCGGCTCCCGTGCACGTTCCCGTGGCTGGCCTCGTGCATCACGGTGAACGCGAGGTACGCGGCCAGCGTCGCGGCCGCGCTCCCCAGCCAGAGCGGCATCACGCCAAGCAGCACGCCGCCCCACGCGCCGGCCACGAGCGCGATCACGGCCAGCAAGAGCAGCAGCGTCGGCCACGCGAACGCGCCGACGTGGGCTCGCCAGATCGCGTCGTCACGCATGCATCACCTCGTCCCAGGAGAGGCCGGCCCCTCCGACCGCGCCGGCGAGCGCGCCGGTCAGGAGCGCGAGCATCGCGTCCGCGTCGACCCCGGGCTGCGACAGCCACTCGAGGCAGGCGTGCTCCGCGAAGCACACCCAGCCGTAGATCGCGAGCGCCAGCGTCGGCGTGGGCTTCGCCCGCATGCGGCTCGTCACGCGGCTCACGGTGGTCCGGCGCAGGCGCTCCACGATCTCCGCGACCTGCGGATCGACGCCGAGCCCGCCCTGGACGAGCACGCGGTAGACGTCGCCGTGGTCCGCCACCCAGCGCAGGTAGCGCTCGAGCGCGCGCTGGAGCGCGTCGACGAACGCCATGTCGCTCTCGGGCTCGGTGAGGATCGAGACCTGCCCCGCGATCGCCTCCACCGTCGCGACGTAGAAGCCGCGCCGGCCGCCGAAGTAGTTGTAGAGCAGCCCCTTCGAGACCCCGGCCCGCGCCGCGATCTGGTCCATGGTGAACGCGTCTGCGGGGTGCTCCGCGAAGAAGCCCTGGCCGAAGGCGAGCAGCTCCTCGCGGCGCTCTTCGGGGCTGAGTCGGCGTCTCATGCCGAGAGCCTGGATCGTTGCTGACGATTCGTCAATGACGATTCGTCAGTAGGGTGAGGCTCCGATCGGCGCCTACCTGAGACGTCGTGGAGCGGACAGCCCAACCCGCGCGCGGCTTCGGCGCGCTCGCCATCACCCTGCTCGTGCTCAGCATCACGGTGCAGGTCGGCGCGTTCCTCTTTCAGCGGATCGCGGGGCTCCGAACCGCGACCGGCTCCGCGGTCAGCACGTGGGGCGACCCCTACTTCTTCGGCAGCGTCGCCTTCCTCGCGGTGAACGGCCTCGTCTGGCCCTTCGTGCTGCGGCGCATCCCGCTCAGCCGCGCCTACCCCTTCACCGCGTTCATCCCTCCGCTCAACCTCGTCGCGGCGGCGTTCGTGCTCGGCGAGCCGGTGGGCGGCCTCCACGTGCTCGGCATGGCGCTGGTGGCGGTGGGCGTCTGGATCCTCGCCGGGAGAGAGCGATGAGCGCGCTCGGGCTCGCCCACGTCTACGTGCTCGGCGCGGTCGCGATGACCGGCGTGGGTCAGGTCCTGGTCAAGCAGGCGAGCACCCGGGCCGAGACCGGCCTGCGCATCTTCACCAGCTGGCGGCTGGTGCTCGGCTACACGTTCCTCTTCGGGATGACGCTCCTGACCCAGCTCGCCCTGCACGACATGACCCTTCGCGAGCTGAGCGTCTGGATCACGCTCACCTATCCGCTGACGATCGGGCTCAGCGCCCTCTGGCTCGAGGAGCGCGTGGGCCTGCGGGAGCTGCTCGGCCTGGCCGTGCTCGTCGTGGGCCTGGTCGTCTTCTCGCTCGCTTGATGGCTGGACATCTCGTGCGCGCGGCGGACACGCGGTGTCGGTCGATGACGACCGAGCCGGATCGGCGCGCCCCTCCTCTCGCTGGCCTGCGTCTTGCCAAGCCTGCGCTCACCAAGGAGGGAATGACATGACCGCTCGCGAGAAGATCGAAAACCTGACGCTGCTCTGGGTCCTCTACTGCCTCGGCGGCTCCGCGCTGACGTTCTTCACGGGCGGGTTCGGGCTGATCAACCTCGTCGTGACGCTCATCGGCGCCGCGGTGGGCGTCGGCGTCACCGTGCTCATCGGGCGCGCCCTGGTGGGCCGCAACGGCTTCGTCCGAATGGTCGTGTCGGCCCTGGCCGCCATCTCCGCCGTGGCCGGCGTATTCGGCATCGCCAAGCTCGGGCTGGCCTTCTTCGCGACCTGGTCGCTCGGTCTGCTCGTCCCGATCGTCGTCACCGGCGCGGCCACGGCGATGAACGTGCACTCGCTCCGCGTGCTCTTCTCCAGCTCGGTCCGCCGCTACTTCAGTTAGAGAGTTGATCCCCGCGGGCACGGGCACGGGCACGGGCAAGGGCACGGGAGCAGGCCGCTCTCAGCAGCCTGCTGGCTACGCCTGCGCGGTGGAGCTCGGCACGTAGTCCGCGTCGTAGATGTCGAGCTCTTTCTTGAGCGTGGCCGGCATCCAGTCGTCGTCCTCGCGCGGCGCGGAGAGCACGAGCGGGTTGCCCTCGTAGTCGAGGCGCTTGCCCGGCCAGACGTACGCCTCGAACGCGTACTTCAGCAGGCTCGTGCGATCGAGGTTGGGGTGGATGTGGGGCGCCAGCTCCTTCGCGTGCGCCTCGGGGAGCAGGCTCCAGTGCAGGCCGGGGCGCATGTGGTGCATCCCGTGGAAGCCGTTGTTGAAGGTGAACCAGTTGATCAGCGCGCCCTTGAAGTTGCGGCTGTGGTTGAACTCGTGGCTCCCGTCGCAGCCGTCGTGCTGGACGAAGTTGATGCCCATGATGCCCCACGCCGCGTACTGATGCGGGATGAGCACGAAGACCACGAACTTGATCGGGTCGAGCACGAGCAGGACCACGAGGAACGCCACGTAGACCACCAGCTCGACCAGGAACTGCCGATACCACTTCGGGTTCTTGGTCTTCATGGCCTTCACGAAGCGGGCGTTGTCCTTGAAGATCGGTGGGCCCACCACGAACATGAAGAGGAGCTGGTTCAGCAGGTTCCAGCGGAAGCGCATCTTGTCGGTGCGCATCCGGTCCTTGGTCTGCTGCGTGTACTTGTGGTGGCTGAGGTTGTGCCCGGGCACGAACATGCTGACCGGGTGGCCGTAGGTCAGGCTCAGCGCGACCTGGAAGACGCTGTTGAGCCCGCGGCTCTTGAAGACCGGGCAGTGCACCGTGTTGTGGGTGATCACGGCGCAGAAGAACGACAGCAGGCTGAGGACGCCCGCGAAGCCCACCCAGGCGTACCAGGGCATGTCCACGGTGTAGACGACACCGATGAGCACGAAGTAGGTCAGGACGAACGCGATCGAGCGTAGGTCGGCGGTGTGACGCAGCATCTCGAGCCTCTCACCCAGGAAAATCGGCCGCGCGGCCGGGGCCCAATATTGAACGCGCAGCCCGGCCTGTCCACCGCCCGGGCTGCGCGGACTCTCACTCGACTCCGAGGAGGGTGGAGCCGATCAGCACGCCGCCCGCCACGTACGTCCCCGTGTCCGAGTCGGGCAGGATGTCGTAGGTGTGCGCGTGGCGATACGGGACGTGGGCGATCTCGACGATGTCCACCCCGTCGATCGCGTCCCCCGGCGCGAGCGCGTCGAAGCGCCGCCCGTCGGCCGTGGGGTGACCGCCGCTGATCTCGAGCACGCGCCCGGTCGCGAGGGTCACCTGCACCACCGCGTGATCCTGGACGCGCGTGCGGCGCGCGACGCGGATGGGGCGCGGCTGGAGCCGGCCCTCGTGCAGCGACAGCACGAGGTCGCCCTCCGCGAGGGCCGCGATCGGCCGCTCGCCCTTCGGCGTGTCGATCGGCGTGTCCGGCGACGCGCAGATCGCGCCCCACGCGCAGGCGAAGTCGCGCGGCGTGCAGATCCCCATCCGCCCGGTCCCGGGGCCGCCCATCGGCCGGTTGCACAGGGGACGGCCCGCGTCGGTGCAGTCGGCGTCCGTGCTGCACTCCGTGGTGCAGAGGCAGCGCTCGAGCGGCCCGCCGGCCGGGCAGCAGAGGCACATCGTGCCCGCGCCGTCGCAGCGTCCGCGCGTCATGCCCTCGCAGAGCGGCCCTGCGTCGGCGGGCGGTCCTGCGTCGGTGGGCCCTGCGTCGACGAGCCCTGCGTCGCTGGACCCTGCGTCGCTGGACCCTGCGTCGTCGCCTGATCCCGCGTCGTGGCCCGATCCCGCGTCGTCGCCCGATCCCGCGTCGTCGCCCGACCCCGCGTCACGGCCGACGGTGGCGTCCATCCCGCCGCCGTCGCCGCGCGCGCCCGCGTCGCCCACGTCGTTCGACTCCCCGCAGCCGATCGCGGCGAGCGCCATCAAGAAGACCCCGTACCGAAAGCTAGCCATGCGCTTCCCTCCCACCGACAGCCTGGAGGAAGAACCACGGGCTCGTCCATCTCTGGCCCGCGCGCGAGACCGCTGGGTAGGATGCCCATGCGTCGCTTCTCGATCTCGTGCTCGTTCTCGGCCTGTCGGGTCTCGGCGAAGCCGACCGTGAGCGCGTCCGGCGCACGATCGAGCGCGTCCACGGGCAGATCTCCGACCCGCGCCTCCGACACTCGGTCCTCGGCGCCGTCGAGCGCACGCACGACCCTCGATACGTGTCGTTCTCGAGCGCCATCGCGTTGGACCCCGACGCCGACCTGGCGCTGCGGTCGTCCGCGCTCGCGGCGGCCACCGCGCTCGCGACCGGCGCGGACGCCGAGCGCTTGCTGCGGGTCATGGAGCGCGAGACCGAGCTGCGCGAGCCGCTCGCCGAGCAGCGCGCGGCGCTCGAGGCGACCGTGCGCTGCGATCGCGACCACGCGTGCTGGCGCGCCCTCCTCGACGCGGATGACCCTCGCGTCGCGCGCAAGGCGGCCCAGATGCTCGCGCAGCTCGGCGTGCGTGAGGCGCCAGCGATGCAGGCGCTCCTCGCCCAGCTGCCGCATCCGGACGTCACGGTGCGCTTGGCCGTGTTGGAGGCGATCGATCGACTGTGTCCGAACGGCTGCGAGGCGGCGATCGACGCGATCGATGCGCTGGGCGACGCCGAGGAGGGGCGATCCTCGTGGAACGCGATCCGGGCTGGAGCGATGGCCGTTCGGGGGCGCCAGCGTTTGCGCCTCCAGGAACGCGAGGAATCCGAGAGGGGGCTCTGATCGGGCGACCTCCGGTGGTATCTTCGCCAGCCTCGGAGGGGCGATGGCCGAACGCGTGATGCAATTGGAGTCTCAGTCGTCGGAGCTGAGCCCGGACGAAGTCGAGCTGACCGGCGTCGACGGCGTCGAGACGCTCAGCGGGCTCTACCGCTACTCGCTCCGCTTCGTGACCATCGGTGAGATGGGTCTCAGCCCGGAGGCGCAGCAAGACATCTTGCGAAATCCCTGTCGCGTCCGCTTCGGGACCACCGACGACGAGCACGAGGTGTTCGGGGTGCTCGCCAACCTTCGCATGCACAGCGTGAGCGTCGCGCGGGACATCCGCTTCAGCGCGGAGCTCGTGCCGAGGCTGTGGCGCGCCACGCTGACGCGCCGGAGCCGCGTCTTCCAGGACCTGGACGTCCCCGGCATCCTGCGGGCCGTGCTGACCGAGCACGGGCTCGAGGAGGGCGCGGGGTTCGAGATGCGGCTCGACGCGAGCTACCCGGTCAGCGAGTACACCGTCCAGTACCAGGAGTCCGACTTCGACTTCATCAGCCGGCTGATGGAGCACCACGGGATCTTCTACTTCTTCCGTCAGAACCCGGACGGCGAGCTGATGGTCATCGGAGACGCGAACCGCGCCTTCGACAAGATCGCGGACGAGCCGATCGAGTACGCGCGCGACGGCGCGCCGCCCGGCATGGCCGCCGGCGTCCACCGGCTCGAGCGCGTCGTGCAGCCGCGGCCGGCGGGGGTCGTGCTCCGTGACTACAACTGGCGCACGCCCGACGTGCAGCTGCAGGTGGACGCGCCCGTCGATCAGGTGACCGGCGTCGGCTTCGTCAACGCCTACGGCGACCACTTCAAGACGGCGGGCGAGGGCTCGGCGTTGGCGCAGGTGAGGGCGGAGGAGCTCCTCGTCGATCAGGAGCGCTACGAGCTGCGCACCTCGATCCCGCAGCTCGCCCCGGGTCACCGCCTCGAGCTGGCGAGCCACCCCCTCGGGGAGATGGACCAGGAGTACGTGGTGACGCGCGTCCGCCGCTCCACGGGGCAGAACGAAGAGGGGCGCGAGGACGGCGCCGAGTGGCAGGAGGTCGAGGCCATCCCGCACCGCGTGGCCTTCCGGCCCGCGCGGGTGACCGAGAGGCCGCGAATCCTCGGGCTCATGCACGGCCACGTCGACGGCGAGGTCCCCGGGACCGCGGCGCCCATCGACGAGCTGGGCCGCTACAAGATCCTGCTCCCCTTCGATCTCGTCGGGCAGCCAGGGGGCAAGGCGTCTCGCTGGGTTCGGCTGGCGCAGCCGGCGAGCGGCGCGGGCTTCGGCATCCACTTCCCGCTGCACATCGGCGTCGAGGTCGTCGTCTCCCACCTGGACGGAGATCCGGACCGGCCGGTCATCGTCGCCTCTCCGCCCAACACCAAGACCATCACCCCGGTGACGAGCAACAACGCCACGCAGAGCAAGATCCGCACGCAGACCGGTATCAGGATCACGTTCGACGACGACGTGGTCTGATCCATGGAGCTGTTGAAGGACACGCCGCTCGAGGTCGGCTGGCTGACGTGGTCTCCCAACCCGGGGCGCACGGCGCTCACGGTGGCCGTCAAGGCGACCTTCGATCTCGCGGAGTCGGGCGAGGCGACGCTCGCCGAGGCGCAGCGCTTCGTGACGGGGGACGAGCACCACGAGGACGACGTCGAGCGCAGCCTGCGCTGGGCGTCGGATCTGGCGCCGCTGAAGCCGCGAGGCGAGTGCTGGGTCGTCGGAGGCTTCCACGCCCCGCACGGGCTCCCGGTCACGACCTCGATGGTCGCCTTCCAGATCGGGCCGGTGGGCAAGCGGCTGGCCGTGGCCGGCGATCGCGTGTGGCGCGCGACCGGCCCGTCCGAGCCGTCCGAGATCACCACCATGCCGCTCAGCTGGGAGCGCGCGTTCGGCGGGCCCGGGCTCGCGGCCAACCCGGTCGGGCGAGGGCTCGCGGGCGCGCTGGTGCCCAACGTCGAGGATCCCGAGGCGCTCGTGCAGAGCTCCGGGCAGCGCCCGGTCCCGGCGGGCTGCGGCCCCCTGCCGCGCACGTGGAAGGCGCGGGCGCGCTGGGCCGGCACCTACGACGCGCGCTGGTTGGCCGAGCGCTACCCCGGCTTCGCGGAGGATCTCGACTATCGGTACTTCCTCGCCGCCCCGGAAGATCAGCAGATCGAGGGCTTCTGGCGCGGGGACGAGACGATCCGCCTGCGCCACCTGCACCCCGCGCACCCCAACGTCGACGCCAAGCTCCCGGGCTTGCGGGCGCAGGCCTTCCTGGTCCGAGGCGGCGCGCTGACCGACGTCGGGCTTCGCCTGGACACGATCGCGATCGACGCCGACGCCGGACAAGCGGTGGCGATTTGGCGCGGGCTGACGGATCTGCCGAGCGCGGGGCTGGACGCGGTCGACCACCTCTTCGTGGTGCACCAGGAGGCGGGCGACCGTCACGGGCTGGCCGAGTACGGGGCCTGGTATCAGGAGGCGCTCGCGGCCGAGAGCGCGCCCGACCCGGAGGAGGTGGACGAGGAGCCGCCGTCCGCGGTGACGGCGCCCGCTGCCGCCCCCGAGGCCGAGCAGCCCTTCGTCGACGCCGACGCCCCCGGCGCGAAGTGGGCGCACCTCGACCAGGCGATGACGGTGCGCGGAGACGACACGGCGCTCTCGGCCGCGGTGGCGGCGGAGCTCGAGAAGCGGCGGGCCGAGGAGAAGGCCAAGGCCTTCCGGCCGGTGTTCGAGGACGCGCTCCAGCTCGAGCCCACGGACGAGCCGGCCGAGACGCTGTCTCCCGAGGAGGCGCTCGCGCTCGAGATGGAGCAGGCGCTCGGCGATGTCCTGACGGAGGAGGTGAACGAGGCTCTCGCGCGTCTCCGTGAGGCCGTCCGTGAGGGCGCGAGCTGCGCGGGGTGGGACCTGGTCGGCGCGAACCTGGCGGGCGCGAGCCTGGAGGGGCTCGACCTCACCGAGGCGATCTTCGCGGGCGCGAACTTCAGCGGCGCGTTCTTCCGCGGCTGCACCTTCGACGGCGCCAGCCTCACCGAGTGCGAGCTGTCGGACGCCGTCTTCGAGGGGTGCACCTTCATCGGCGCCGACTTCTCGCCCTGTCGCGCACAGCGCGTCCGCTTCGAGCGCTGCAAGCTGGACGGCGCGAGCGCGGTCGAGAGCTTCTTCCGCTCGGCGCGGTTCGCGGAGTCTTCCCTGGTCGGGACCGACCTGGCGGGGTCGGATCTCGGCGAGTCGACCTTCGAGAAGTGCAACCTCGACGAGGTGGACGTCACGGCGGGCACCCTCGAGCAGGCGAAGCTCATCGGCTGCACCTTGATCGACGCGTGGCTCGAGGGCGTGCGCGCCGACCGCGCGGTCTTCGACCGGTGCGACTGCACGCTCCTGCGGGCGTCGGAGGAGGCGTCGTTCGAGGGCGCGTCCTTCAAGCAGTCGCGCCTCGACGGAGCGCGCTTCTCGACGTCCAAGCTCCGCGCGGCCGACTTCTCGCTGGCGAGCCTCGCGCGGGCCGACTTCAGCGGGGCGATGCTCGCGCAGGCGCGGATCATGGGCGCGAGCCTCCGGAACGCGAGCTTCGACGGCGCGGTGCTGGTGCAGGCCTCCTTGATGAAGAGCGATCTCTTCCAGGCGCGCCTCGAGGGGGCCAACCTGAAGTACGCCGACCTGCGCGGCTGCAACCTCTACCAGGCCGAGCTCCACCTCGCGGAGCTGGAGGGAGCGCGCCTCGACCTGGCCGACATCACGGGGACCCGGATCGCGTGAAGACGATCGACACCCTGGAGGCGCTGCGCGCGGCGCTCGGAGATGCGCGGCGACGGGGCGGCGAGCTCTCTCTCGTTCGGGTCGTGGGCCTTGAGCTCGTCGAGGCGGACCTCTCCGGGCTCCGGCTGCGGCACGTCGCCTTCACGCGCTGCCAGCTCCCGGGCGCCGACCTCTCGCGCAGCCTCCTCGAGGAGGTGGTCTTCGAGCGCTGCGTGCTGCCGGGCGCGCGCTTCGACGGCGCGCGGGCGGGCGACGTGCTCCGCTTCGACGAGGACTGCAACCTGCAGGCGGCGAGCTTCCGCGACGCGCGCTTCGATGGCGCGATCTTCCGCGGCGCCAAGCTGAAGGGCGTCGTCTTCGAGGGCGCCTCCGTGCGGGCGAGCGACCTGAGCGGCGCCGATCTGTCGGGCGCGACCATGGGCGGCGTGGACCTCACCGGGGCCTCGCTCGAGCGCGTGCGCGCGCCCTCGGCCGAGCTCTCCGACGCCATCCTGGAGGGCGCGGACCTGCGGGGCGGGGTCTTCGACGGGTCGACCCTGGCGCGTGCGCGCCTCCGCGGCGCGCGACTCGACGGCGCGAGCCTGCTCGGCGTCAGCCTCGCGGACGCGGACCTCGAGGGCGTCCGGCTCGATGGCCTGGTGGGCTTCCCGGCCGATCTGTCCCGGACCCGGCTCGTCGGCGTGAGCCTCTCCGGCCTCGCGCTCGAGGCGATCGACCTCACGGGCGCGGATCTTCGCCGCGCGGATCTCTCCGGCGCGCGCTTGTCGAAGGCGCAGCTCGCCGGGGCCACGCTGAGCGCCGCGTCCTTCGAGGGCGCGGACCTGCGCGGGGCGGACCTGACGGGCGCCGACCTGACCGAGGCCCGGCTCGCCCGCGCGAAGCTCGGCGGGGCGACGCTGGTCGACCTGGTCGCGCCGGACTCGAGCTGGGAAGAGGCGGAGCTGCGTGCGGTGGACGCGCGTGGGGCCGACCTCTCCCGCGCGAAGCTCTTCCGGGCGGATCTCACCGAGGCCCGGCTCGACGACGCCGTCCTCACGGAGGCGAGCCTCTCCGGTTGCGTGCTCCAGCGCGCGAGCCTGAAGCGCGCGCTGCTGTTCGCGGCCGACGTGACGGAGGTCGACGCGCGCGGGGCCGACCTCGCGGCGGTGGACGCCACCGCGGCGCGGCTCGAGCGCGCGCAGCTCCCCGAAGCCAACCTGGCCGGGGCCGTGCTGCGCAGCGCGATCCTGGACGGCGCCGACCTGGCCCGCGCCGACTTGTCTGGCGCCGATCTCGGACACGCGAGCTTCGGAGGGACCGCGCTCGATCGCGCCGACCTGTCAGGCGCGGATCTGGATGGCTGCGCGCTGTCGGCCGCCTCGCTCGCGGGGGCGGTGTTCGAGCGCGCGAGCATGGTCGGCTGCGATCTCAGCGGCGCGCGGCTGCGCGGCGTGAACCTGCGCGAGGTGGATCTCAGCGGCGCCGTCCTCACGGGCGCGGTGCTGAGCGAGTGTGACGGCGAGATGATGAAGCTCGTCGGGGCGCAGCTCGGCGAGGCGAGCTTCATGAAGTCGCGCCTCCGCACGGCCGACTTCAGCGGAGCGGCCATGCGCCGCGCCGATCTCCGGGGCGCCGACCTCTTCGGCGCGCATTTCCTCGGCGCGACCGCGCCCGAGGCGCGCTTCGGTCTCGCCCGCGCGGACCGCGCGCTCTTCAGCGAGGCGGACCTGCGCGGCGCCTCCTTCGCCGAGACGAGCCTGCGCTTCGCGCTCCTCGATCACGCGAACGTCGAGCACGCCGACTTCACCGGCTGCAACTTGACCCAGGCCATCCTCCACATGGCGCGCGCCGACGGCGCGGTGTGGACGGACGCCGACACCACCCTCGCGGAGTACACCGACGCCGCGA
>SHBB01000288.1 GCA_004213565.1 Sandaracinaceae bacterium | reverse complement strand
CTGCGGCAGTCGTTTCGCATCCGGCTGAGCACCGAGGGCGATCGCGACCTGGGTGACTCGCTCGTGCGCTCCTTCCTCGGGGGGCAGGAGATCCGTCGCGGCCTCTGGGCGGAGGGCCTCGCGGACGCGCTCGCCTTCGGCGTGCTGTCGACCCAGCTCATCCTCGACGCGACGCTGCCCTTCCGGCGCGCCTCGCACGAAGACGCGTGGTGGCGGGTGCTGCTCATCGATGGGCTGGCCCACGCCGTGGCGCAGGGGATCAGCTTCGGCCTCGATCGCCTCGAGGACCCCAGCGAGGAGGACCTCGCGCGCGGCTGTCAGGGCGACGACTGCCAGGTCGACCCCTTCCACCCGGGCGCGCGCGCCACGATGACGTTCACGAGCGCCAGCCTGATGTGTCTGCACGGCCAGATGAACGACGAGGGGCCCGCGCCGTGCGTAGCCGGGGTCGCCGCCGCGGCGCTCGCGGGGACGATGTGGGCCTTCACGGACGAGTACGCCTTCACCGACGTGCTCACCTCCGCGGGCATCGGCGTGCTCGCGGGCTACGTGCTGCCCTGGATGACGTTCTACGGCTTCGGCGAGCGCAACCCGCTCGCGCCGACTCCCCATTCGGAAGGCGACACGGGCGTGGACGCCTGGGTGACCCCCGACTTCTCGAGCCACGGCGCCGGGCTGCGTCTCCAGGGGACGTTCTGAATCCCCCGCCTGCAGGTGCGCGCACGGACGCCCTGCGGTAGACCCTGGCTGGCATGCTCCAGAAGCTCGAACGCAAGCTGGGCCGCTTCGCGATCCCCAACCTGATCACGCTGCTCGTCGGTGGGCAGGCGGCCGCCTTCGTCCTGATCATGGCGAAGCCCGAGATGGCCGGGGCGCTCGCCTTGGTCCCGAGCCGCGTGCTGCAGGGCGAGGTCTGGCGCCTCGTCAGCTTCCTGTTCATGCCGGCGAGCTACAGCATCTTCTTCATCATCTTCGCGCTGTGGCTGCTCTACCTCTACGGACGCGCGCTCGACGATCTGTGGGGCGCCTTCCGCTTCAACCTGTTCATCTTCGTGGGTTGGATCGCGTCCGTCGGCGCAGCGTTCGCTGTCCCCGGGACGGTGGCGACGAACATCTACTTGCTCGCGTCGATCACCTTCGCGTTCGCCTACCTCTACCCCGACTTCGAGCTGCTCCTCTTCTTCATCCTGCCGGTGAAGATCAAGTGGATCGCGCTCCTGACCGCGGTGTACTTCCTCTACGCGTTCGTGATGGGGGGCACGGCCGACCGGCTGCTCATCGCCGCGGGGCTGTTGAACTTCTTCCTCTTCTTCACGCCCGACATGATCCGCCGCGCCCGCGGACAGACGCGGCGGAACCGCGTCGAGAAGGAGCGTGAGCGGGTGCAGACCGCGGTCCATCACGAGTGCACGGTCTGCGGCAAGACCGACAAGAGCGATCCGGACATGCAGTTCCGCTACTGCTCCAAGTGCAGCGGGCGGCGGGCCTACTGCATGGACCACCTGCGCGACCACGAGCACGTGCTCGACTGAGAGGCTGAGCGCGCCCTCAGGAGAGGCGCCGCTCGAGCGCGTCGGCGACCTCTCGCGGCGACAGGCCCCGGTCGAGCAGCGCCTCGAGCGCGCGCTCCGCTCGGTCTCCCTCCAGCACGCGGTCGAGCAGCGCGTCGGTGCCCGCGAGCGCGTCCGGCGCGTGGGGCCGCGCGTCCGGCGGCGGCGCCTTGGGCGCGATCTGATCGAGCAGCCGCTGCACGGACGCGCCGACCTTGCTCTTGCCGATCCACGCGTCGATCGCGGCGAGCACGTCCGGCCGGACACGTGGCATCGGGCCGTCGCCGCCGACGCGCAGCGGGACGGTGAGGTCCCCCGCCGCGCCGAGCACGCGGTGCGACTTCAGCCAGCTGGCGGCGGCGTGCACGAGGAGCGCGCCCGACCAGAGCGGGTCTTTCGTCAGCGCCCCGCTCACGCGCGCGCCCGCCACGCCCGCCCCGAGGTCGAAGAGCTCGAGCGCGTCTCCCTCGAGGCGCAGGCTCGCGAGCAGGGGCTCGTTCCCCTCGATCGGCAGCGCGTCCAGGCCCAGCCGCTCCAGGGTGGGCGCGAGGCGCGACAGCCCCGGATAGCGCGGAGCGGCGACGCGGAGCCGGAGCAGGGCGTGCGGCGGGCCCACGGCGCGCCGGTGGAACGCGAGCCGCGCGCTCGCCGCGCCCTCCACGGGGAGCGAGAGCGGGGCGAGCTCCACGCCCTCGAGGCTCAGCTCACCGAGGACCCCTCGGAAGCCGCTCAGCCCGACGTGGACCTGACCTCGCAGCTGCCCGTCCAGCAGCTTCGCGCGGAGCTCGGAGACGTCGATCGCGCGGCGCGTGCCAGAGAGCGTGAAGTACGTGTCCTCGAGCGTGATGGCGCGCGGGCCGAACGCCACCGATTGCCGCGGCGCGTGGGCGCGGAGCTCGACCGTCGGGTCGGCGAGCGCGCCCTCCGCCCGCGCCTGGATCGCCCAGCGCTCACCCTCCGTGAACGTCAGCCCTCTCGGCGTCGGCAGATCCACGGGATCCAGCCAGCCCTCGAGCCGGGTCTCCTCGAAGCGGCCGTCCCTGGTCCCGAGCGCGAGGGTGAGCGCGCTCCGGTCCGTCTTCGCCTCGGCCGTCCCGTGCAGCCGGTCGAGCGTGCCGCGCACCGAGGCGTCGAGGCGAACCTCTCCCCACGGCCTCGCGCCTTCGAGGCGAGCCCGCTCGAGCAGCAACCCTTCTTCCTGGGTCCAGCGACCCTTCGCCGAGAGCGCGCCCTCGAGGAGCCGGCCTTCGAGCGAGCGCAGCTCCAAACGGCCCCTCGACAGCCACGCCTCCACCCGGGCCGACTCGAGGGTCGCCTCGGCCGGCACGCCGGGCGTGTCGATGCCGAGCGCGCGGCTCGTCGCCACCAGCCGCAGCGCGCCGTCTTCGACCCGCGCGTCGAGCTGGACCTTGCCCGTCGGCGTGTGGGCGAGGCGCCAGAGGCCGGCCTCGCGTGCGTCCTCGAACTCGAAGAGGCTCTGCACGCGGGTGCCCTCCCAGCCGCGCTCGCGCGAGAGCCGCAGCGGCGCGAGCGAGACGCGCGAGCGCGGCGCCTCGGCGTGCACGTGGCCCTCGACCCCATCGCCGCGCCGCCGCAGATCCGCCCAGAGCTGCGTGCCCGGCGGCACCGCGTAGCGCTCGAGCAGCCCCGGGGCGATCAGACAGAGCGCGGCCTCGAGGTCGGGCGTGTCCAGCCGCTCGATCGCGGCGCGCTCCTGATCGAGAGACACGGAGCCCGTGCCGACCCGCGCGTCGAGCGCGAACGTCAGCGCGCCCGCGTAGCCCACGCTTCCGGTGACGCGGCGCAGATGGAGCCGCCCGTGCGGCGGGCTCACAGTGAGCGCAGGGGTCTCGAAGCGCGCGCCGAAGCCCGGGCTCGAGCGCGTCCCGCGCAGCATGATCCGCAAGGGGAACGCGGGGCCCTCGATCGCCGCGCCCCGCACCCGGAAGGCGCCCGGCACCAGCTCGGCTTCGCCGTCGCCGCCCAGCGTGTCCCCCGCGGCGCGGTCGAGCGTCGGCCGGAGCGCGGCGGTCAGCGCGCCGGGCAATTGCAATCGTACCTGCGGGTAGGGGCTGCCCTCGAAGTCCAGCCGCGCGAGCAGCGCCGAGGTGTGCGCGAGGTGGGGCGAGCGCAGCTCCGCGCAGGTCGCGGTGACCGTGCCCCGCGGCGCGTCACGTGTCCCCTCGAGCCGCCCCTCGATCACCACGTCGTCCGAGTCGTCTTCGACGTGTCCCCGCGCCGGCTCGACGTCGCGCCACGAGAGCCGCGCCTCGACCTCGGCCTTCGCGATCCGCTCGCCGTCCAGGGCGAGCTCGAGGCTCAGCCGGCTGGCCTCTCCCGCCTCGGAGGCGGCGTGGATCGAGAGCCGCGTGGTCGCGCCCTCCCGCACGAAGCGCGCGTCCGCCAGCGCCTCCCAGGGCAGCGGTACCGGCGGCGCGCGGCGCGCGGTCAGCGCCTCGAAGGCGTCGGCGAGGTGGCCGAGGCGCCCCTTCTTCACTTGCACGTCCGCGCGGGTCACCTCTCGCGCCGCGCCGTGCACGCCGCCCTCGACGGTCGACGCGCCGCTCTCGAGCGCGACCTCGGTGATGGACCAGCTGGGCCCGTTCACGCGGATGCGCGCGCGCCCCGCGAGCGGCGCTGCGTCCCCGACCCCGCGGACCACCCGCCACTCCCCGCCCTCCACCGTGACGTCCGCGTCCAGCCACTCGGGGGTCGTCCGCGCGACGAGCTGGAGCGGGGCCGAGAGCGCTGGCTCGCCGTCCCGATAGGCGTGCAGCGTGCCTTGCATGCGCTCGATGCGGACCGAGCGCAGCGCGCTGGCCAGATCGCCCGCCGCCGCCACGAGCGCGCTCGGATCTGCGCGCAAGAGAGCGGTGTCGACATGCAACACGAGGTGCCCGCCGAAGGGCAGGTGCGCGTCCTTCAAGCGAACCTTCTCGCCCTCGAGCTCGAGCCCGCCGAGCGAGGCGCGCGGCCCGAGTCGGCTCTTCAGCCACGCGCGAATCTGGGGGAGTGAGCGCTCGAGGACGGTGTTGGCGAAGGACGCGAAGAAGCGCCTCGTGTCGTCGTCGCTCATGCCCGCCGCTACTCCTCGATCGGGGTCCAGCGTTCGTACTTCGCGGCGGACGCGGGGCCGGCGAAGATCTGGAGCGCGATCATCGGCGCGTCGCCGTTCTGGTAGCTCACCGTCGCGCCGGCCGGCATGAACACGGTGCTGCCGGGCCCGATCTCGGTCTGCACGCCGTCGATGGTGATCACCCCGCGGCCCTCGAGCACCACGATGTACTCCTCGTCCGCGTCGGCGTGCTCGGGCACCGCGGCGCCCGCGTCCATCTCCAGGCGCGCCACGAAGGCGTTGTTCCCCTGCGCGAGCAGGGCGACGGTCGCGGTCCCGGGCGGCGCCATCCGGCGCGGCGCGTCTTCGAGAGCGCGGATCTCGGCCGCGGGGCTCTCTCGACCCGCGCTCTCACCGCCCGCGCTCGATTCGACGCAGGCCTGCGCGGTCTCGGGCTCGGCGCACGTCGGGCAGTCGGCGCAGCCGGCGAGCAGCAGGGCGAGCGCCCACGCCGCGCGCATCACGCCTCCGTCTTGAGGCGCGGAAAGAAGCGCCCGCCCTCCAGCACGCGCTTGTCCTCGTCACCCTCGGGGACGTCGTTCGGCCACACCTCGAGGTGCGCCTCGCCGACCATCTGGCCCTTGCCCTCCACCCAGGCGTTGCGCTCCTTCACCCACGCGACGCAGGCGGCGCGCGCGGCGTCAGTCAGGGGGCGGGAGTCGTCGACGACCGTGAAGCCCTCGTCGATCTCGTACTTCACCGCGAGCGGCCGGTTCGGGTCGGCGTCGGCGTCGTCCGCGCCCAGCTCGCCCTTCTCGATGAGGGCCATCTCCTCCTGGTAGCGCTGCTGCAGCGCCGCCTCGAGCTCCGCGTCGTACTTCGCCTTGAGCTCGCGCTCGACGGAGTCGTACGGCCGCATCGCCTCCTTCATGCGTTTCGACTCGGCGGGCGAGACGTCGCTCAGCACCGTGAGGATCTCGATGAAGGGCGGGCGCTCTTCGAGCCAGGCGATGCACTGCTCCGCGTCCGCCATGCTCGCGACGAGCGTCTCGCCGGTTTTCAGGTTTCGAACCTTCACCTCGAATTCGGCCATGCGCGCACCTTCGCCCGACTCGGGGGCTCGCCACAAGTCCCTCAGCGCCTGACCTTCAGCGCAGCGGCGGCAGCGTCAGCTCGAGCCGCGTGGTCACGCGGTCGAGGTACGCCATCAGCCGGTGGTCGGCCCGGACCGCCTCGCGCGCGGGGTTGGAGGCGAGGGTCTGCGCCGTGTGCATCAGGTTCGCCCACGCGGTGCAATCGACGACGTGCGGCGCGTCTCCGAGGAGGAAGCGCTGGTCGCCGAGCTCGTTCGAGACCCGCTCGATGGCGGTCACCGCGCGCGTGTAGTCGGCGGCGTTCGTGAAGCCATGCTCGGCGCAGGCCGTCACCTGCGAGCGGCGAATGATCGGCACCAGGATCGGCGCGAGGATCCACGGCACGAGCGCCTTGACCGTCGGCTTCTGGTGCACCCATCCCGCCGGATCGACGAAGCGGGCGTAGAGGCAGGCGAAGTAGATGTCCCGCTGGATGAGGGCCTGCAGCTCCTCGGTCTTCTGGACCTCCGCCTCGCTCAGCCCGGCGTCGAGCGCCGGCCCCTCGGCCTCGAGGTGCGCGAGGATGGCGCCCGAGTCGGCGAGCAGCGCCTCCCCCTCGACGCCGGCCACGTATGGCACCCGCCGGTTCGGCGACGTGCGCACGTCTCCCTTCGCGGTCTCGTACGCGCGCCCCGTCAGACGCAGATACGCCTCCACCTTCGTGCAGTACGGGCTCACGCTCACCGGGAGATCGAAGGCGGGGGGCAGCTGGTAGAGCGTGATCATCTCGTCGAGCCTCGCTCCAGATGGCCGCCGAGGCAATTCCACGCTCCGGGTGATAGGACTTCGGCATGGCGGATCTCGGCCCCTTGCCTCGCCTGGTCTCATGCGTCGCGGTCGCGTTCCTGTCGGCTTGCGTAACCCCTGCGCCCCCGGGCGACGGCGGCGCGCTCGACGCCTCTCTGGACGCACGGATCGACGGAACCATCGCGGAAGGTTGCGCCGGCGAGCCTCCTCAGCTCGCCTGCTTCGGCGCCTGGCCGGGCTGCTGCGACGAAGGTCCCAGCCCCACCACCGGCGAGTGTGACGCCGAGCTCGCGCGATGGAGCTGCCCCGCGGGCACCTTCGATCACTGCGACTGCGGGCCGCCTCCCGACGCCGGCCCCTGACCGCGGCGGTCAGTCCCGGTCGACGGCTCTCAAGCCTCGCGCCTTCGCGCGGTTGTGGGCGACCCGCCTCCGCGTCGAGGCGGCGCGCTCCGAATCCTCGCGCCGCTGGCTGGAGGCCCGGCGCGCCGCGCGCAGTCGCGCGGGCAACATCGGCACCAGGCGCCACGCGGTGGCCCCGTCCAGGGGCGCGACGGGGATCAGATTCAACACGATCAGGGCGAGGTTGAGTCTCACCCACACCGCCAGGAGCGACTCGAGCTGCAGGCCGAGCCAGCTCTCCTGCGCGGGCAGGAGCGTGGCCGCGGCGATGGCGGGGATCAGGAGCGCGGCCTGGAAGAGCACACCGCCCCACGCGATCACGGCGTGGTTCCACGGCGTCCCCCAGTCGCCCAGGTAGACGCATCGACCCCCCAGCCCGTGGAGCGCGATGTGAGAGACGGCGAGGCTCGCGCGGCGCACGAAGAAGGCGTGACCCAGCTCGTGCACCAGGACGAGCGAGGCGAGCCCCAGCCAGAGCCCCGGGTGGCCGAACGCGACGAGCCCGACCGTGACCAGCATCGCGGCCCAGTGGACGCGGATCTCGATCGACCCGAGCCAGCCGACTCTCAGGTAGTGACCGAACCACTGAAACCGGCCTTGCATGTTCTCCAGGTACACCGAGCCAGCCGCGTCTACAACCCCGCGGTCCGGTCGGTCAGGTCCGGCACCACTCGCGGAGGATCGTCTGCCACTGGTCGCGCCAGCGCCTCTCGTGGAACTCGCGGGTCGCCTTCTCGCGGCTGGCGGCGCCCATCTTCGCGGCGAGCGCGTCGTCGCTCAGCAGGAGCTGGCAGTGCTCGCGGATCTCCGCCGCGGTCTCGCCGACGAAGCCGTTGACGCCGTGCTCCACGTAGCGCTCGATCCCGGGGATGCGGAAGGAGACCAGCGGCAGGCCGGTCATCATCGCCTCGATCAGGGTGATCGTGTACTCCTGCTCGCCGTCGTGGAGGTAGAGCCGCGCGCGTCGCAGGGCGCGCATGAGGTCGGCGTACTCGTAGACCTCCTGCTCGGGGTTCAGGTGGTCCACGTGCAGCAGCGGGAGGCCCTCGACCGCCTCCTTCCACAGGTGATGGTGCCAGCCGCGGTCGGCGTAGCTGTGGATGATCGAGAGGATGTTGCCGTCCTCGCCCGTGGCCGGGAGGTACTCGTCCGGGTCGAGCCCGAGCGGCACGTAGGGCACGTCCACCCCGAACCGCTCCTTCAGCCACGCGACGGTGTTCGGGTAGAAGCTGGCCACGGTGAAGTCGTCGCGCTCGAGCAGCTCCGCCCAGTGCGCTTCGGGCAGCTCCCGCACCTTCGCGACGCGGAAGAGCTTCTTGCCGGGCCGGTCCCAGAAGAGCTTCACCTGCCAGTTGAACATCAACCACGCGGTGTCGTAGCGGTCTGGCCAGCCGGTCGCCGGGGCGTCGAGGAGGCGCGCGTAGTCCTCGGGCTCGAACGCGAGGTGCGCGTCCTCGAACTTCGGCAGCACGTTGACCACGTTGGCGGGCTGGGGCCGCCAGTAGTGGAACTGGTCCCAGTGCCCGAGGAAGTGGATGGGCAGCCCGGAGCGGCAGAAGTGATACTGCACGCCGGGGTGGGTGGGCACGATCAGGATCTGCGGGTCCGCCATGGCGGGCGAGGGTACCCCATCGTTGTCTGTTTTTCGGAGCGGGCCTACGCTATGAGGTCATCGTGGGGAACGCGATCAAACGGCACGACGTCCGTGTGTCCGGGAAGGGCGAGCGCTTCATGGTGTTCGCGCACGGGTTCGGCTGCGACCGCAACATGTGGCGACATGTCGCGCCCGCCTTCGAGGACCGCTTCCGGGTCGTGCTCTTCGACCACGTGGGCGCGGGCAGCTCCGATCCGCGCGGCTGGGACCCGAAGAAGTACGACTCGCTCGACGGGTACGCGACCGACGTGGTCGAGATCGCCGAGGAGCTCGGGATCGTCGACGGGGTGTTCGTCGGCCACTCCGTCAGCGCCATGATCGGCGTGCTGGCGGCGAACCGCGCCCCGGAGCGCTTCTCCCAGCTCGTGCTCGTCGGCCCCTCGCCGCGCTACCTGAACGACGACGCCTACGTGGGCGGCTTCTCGCGCGATGACATCGACGGGCTGCTCGACTCGCTCGAGAGCAACTACCTCGGCTGGTCCCGCCAGATGGCCCCCGCGATCATGGGCAACGCGGAACGTCCGGAGCTGGGTGAGGAGCTGGCCAACAGCTTCTGCCGGATGGACCCCGGCATCGCCAAGCGCTTCGCGGAGGTCACGTTCCTCTCGGACAACCGCGAAGACCTCGGGAAGCTCTCGGCGCGAGCGCTCGTGATGCAGTGCGCCGACGACATCATCGCCCCCGAGGCGGTCGGTCGGTACGTACACGAGGCCATCCCCGACAGCGAGCTCGTGCTCATGAAGGCCACGGGCCATTGTCCCAACCTGAGCGCGCCGACAGAGACCATCGACGTGATCCGAGCCTTCGTGTGAAGCCCGACGGCTCCGCCCTCGATCGCGCGCGCGAGCTGCTGGAGGAGACGTCGGATCAGCTTCACGAGGAGGCGCCCTGTGGCTACGTCTCCACGCTCCCGGACGGCACGATCGTCAGGGTCAACCGCTGGGTGACCCGCGTGCTGGCGCGCCCTCGGGAGGAGCTGCTCGGCGGCGTCCGACTGCAGGAGCTGCTCACGATCGGCGGTCGGATCTACTGGGAGACGCACGTCGCGCCGCTCCTGCGCATGCAGGGACACGTGGAGGAGATCGCGCTGGAGCTCGAGGGCGCGGAGCGTCGCGTGCCCGTCCTGCTCAACGCCGTGCTCCTGCGCGACGAGGCGGGCGAGCCCCTCGGGATGCGCTCGAGCCTGCTCGACGTGACGGAGCGGCGACGATACGAGCGCGAGCTGCTCGCGGCGCGCGACGAGGCCGAGGAGGCGGCTCGCATCAAGGGGACGCTGTTCTCCATGGTCAGCCACGACATTCGCAGCCCGCTGTCCGCCCTCGTCTCCGCGGGCGAGCTGCTCGAGGAGACCGAGCTCTCCCCCGAGCAGGAGCGGTATGTCCGGGTCGTCCAGCGCTCCGCGAACAGCATCCTGGAGCTCGTCGACGAGGTGCTCAGCCTCGGCAAGCTCGAGGCAGGGCACACGCGGCTCGAGCGCAAACCGTTCGAGCTCTGCTCGCTGGTGGAGGGGCTGGCCGAGGAGCTGCGGCTCCGCGCCGAGGACAAGGGGCTGAAGCTCGACGTGGAGATCGCCGAGGACGTGCCCTCCCGCCTCATGGGGGACCCGATCAAGCTCGGCCGCGTGCTGACCAACCTCATCGGCAACGCGATCAAGTTCACCGAGCAGGGGAGCGTCCGGGTGTCGGTCTCACGGGTCCAGGCGACGGAGGAGAGCGCGACGCTCCTCTTCGTCATCCGCGACACGGGCATCGGGATCGCCGAGGACGAGCTCGACCACATCTTCGACGACTTCACGCAGGGGAGCGAGCAGATCTGCGCCCGCTACGGCGGGAGCGGGTTGGGCCTGGGGATCTGCAAGAAGCTCCTGGGGCTTCACGGCAGCCACCTGAAGGTCACCACCCGACCGGACCGCGGCTCGACCTTCTCCTTCGAGCTGACGCTCGATCGCGCTCCCGCGTAGTCCCGCCCTCGGGGACGATCCTATTCATTCGTCAAACTCCCGGGAGCCCGGTCGACCCTGCCCTCGGGGACGAGCCAGCCCACTTCCGAACTCCGAGGCGGATGGGTCGCCCCCGCGTAGTCCCGCCCTCGGGGACGATCCCACTCACCTCCGCCTCCGCACCCGCTGCCGCTTCCGCATCCGCTGCCGCATCCGCTGCCGCATCCGCTGTCGCTTCCGCATCCGCTGCCGCATCCGCTGCCGCATCCGCATCCGCATCCGCATCCGCTGCCGCTGCCGCATCCGCATCCGCACCCGCACCCGCATCCGCTGCCGCATCCGCACCCGCATCCGCATCCGCATCCGCTGCCGCTGCCGCATCCGCTGCCGCTGCCGCTGCCGCTGCCGCTGCCGCTGCCGCTGCCGCTGCCGCTGCCGCTGCCGCTGCCGCTGCCGCTGCCGCTGCCGCTGCCGCTTCCGCATCCGCATTCGCCTCCGCTACGGATTCGGCTGTCGCTTCCCCAGGTCGCAGGCTCTCCCCTCGCCTGCTGGGATACGGCTCCGCGCCAAGATCGGCGCAAGGTAAATGGCACCTCGTCCTCCGCCATCGACGGTGCCGGACGCGTGCGGGCGAGTAAAGGAGGCCTGCGGCCCCAGCCTTCGGCTGGCTTCGGGCCCTACGGGCCCTCGTCCTTGACTAGCCCACCCGCCTCCTGCGGCGGGCGGGGTGAGGACGAAGGGTGTCAGGTCGACATCCGGGTTGTCTCCGATGGAGGGTCGAGATGCTCCGGATCACCGAAGAGTCGATCGTTTGGCTGCGCTCGATGAAGCCGATCTGGGAACAGGTCGCGAAGCACGACAAGAACCTCGCTCGGCAGATGCGGGACAGCGCGGCGAGCGTGGTGGGGAACCTGGCCGAAGGCGAGAAGCGGGTCGGCGGACACGAGCGGGAGCGCTTCGGCACGGCCTACGGGTCGGCGGGCGAGACGCGGGTGTGGCTGCTCTCGGCGGCTGCGCTCGGGTACGTGAGTGACGAGGCGGTCGAAGGGCCGGCCGACTGGGCGGACAAGGCGCGCGCCACGATGTGGAAGCTGATGCATCGCGGGTGAGCGAGGCGAGGGGCGGCTCCGGCTTCGGTCGGAGTCGCCCTTCGCGTTCTCGCCGAGCTACGACGCGATGCTCCGCGCGCCGTCCACGCCGAGCTCCGAGCCGCTCTCGCTGCCGCTGCCGCGTTCGAATCCGTTGCCGCGCCCGCTGCCGCTGCGCCGCCGCTCCCGATTCCGCTCCCGCTCCCGCTCCCGCTCCCGCTGCCGCTCCCGCTGCCGCTCCCGCTGCCGCTCCCGCTCCCGATTCCGAATCCGCTGCCGCTGCCGCTGCCGAATCCGCCGCCGCTGCCGCTCCCGATTCCGAATCCG
>SHBB01000287.1 GCA_004213565.1 Sandaracinaceae bacterium | reverse complement strand
CGGCGTGCGGGATCGTCGAAGGCCGCGCGTGCGCGAGCTGTGGCGTGTTGGAGTGCATCGCCGACTGGCCGACGTGTCACGCGGAGGCTCCCTGCCTGCTCTTCGAGGAGGGCACCCCGATCGCGTGGCCGCGCGACACGCCGGCCGACGAGTGGGGGAGCGGCGTGGCGATCGGACACCTCGACGACGACGGCCGTTTGGACATCGTCAGCGGCGCGCCCGATGGGCTGTGGGTCTCGTGGGGCCGAGGCGGCGGGACCTCCGCGCGACTCTCGCACGACGAACGGCTGGCGCACGTCGCCGCGGTGACGATCATCGACGCGGACGGAGACGGGCTGCGCGAGATCCTCGCCACGACCCAACCGCCGAACGGCGGCGTGCATCTCCTCCGACGCACCGAGGCGGCGGCCGAGTACTTCCGCGACCCGAGCGCGCTCCGCGGTGTCTCGGTGACCTCGCCCGGCGGTCCCGCCTGGGCGGACTACGACGGGGACGGCGACCTCGACGTGTTCGTGCCCTGCTACCTGGACGAGCCGTCACTCCTCCTCCGCAACGACGGCGGGACCTTCGTCGACGTGGCCGTCGAAGCGGGCGTGTCCGATCCAGAGGCCGCGTCGCTCCAGGCGCACTGGCTCGACTACGACGAGGACGGCGACCCCGACCTCTTCGTCGCCAACGACAAGGGCGTGACCACGGGCATCCCGTCTCGGCTCTTTCGCAACGACGCTGGACGCTTCACCGACGTGACCGCCGCGCTCGGCCTCGAGCGCCTCGCGAACGCGATGGGGGTGGCGGTGGGAGACCTCGACGGCGACCTCCGCCTGGACCTCCACGTGACGACCATCGGGTATCTGGACGGCGGCCAGATGCTGTTCCTCGGCCGCGAGGAGGGCTTCGAGGACGCGGCCGCCGAGTGGCACGCGCAGGCGACTCGCTGGTACGGGTGGGGAAACCTCCTGATCGACTACGACAACGACGGTGACCTCGACGCGATCGTGGCGGGGACACAGCCCCGCGAGGTCTGGATGGCGGAGAACGTCGGAGGCGCGCTGGTCGAGATCGGCGAGATCGCCTCGAATCTCCCCGAGGAGGGGCAGGTCGGATTGGCCACGGCAGACCTGGACGGCGACGGCCGCCAGGATCTCGTCTTCTGGATCTGGGAGCGAGGCCCGCGGGCTGGCTCCGTCGCGATGGTGCGTCGTTTCTACAACCGCCACCCGTCGGCGGGGCACTGGCTGCGTGTGCAGCTTCGAGACCGGGGACCCAACGCCGCGGCCATCGGCGCGCGCGTCCACCTCGAGACCACCGACGGAGCGCAGCTCCGCGTGCTCGACGCCGGCGGCTCGTTCTTCTCGTCGTCGGAGCCGGTCCTGCACTTCGGACTCGGCGCGCGGACGCACGCGGACCGCATCGAGGTCACCTGGCCCGACGGCGGCGTCACCCGCCTCGCGGGTCCGATACCGGCCGACCAGACGCTCACGATCGACCGCCGCCCGTGAGTCCTCTAGGCTCCTCGCGATGACCGAGACGCGGGTGAAGACCGACGACCTGAGCGGTGTGCGGCTGCTGACGCTGAGCCGGCCGGAGAAGAAGAACGCGTTCGACGTGACCCAGGCGGAGCAGCTCTGGGCGGCGATCGAGGCGGCGGACGCGGACGACGCGGTGCGGGTCATCGCGGTGACCGCCGAAGGCGACTACTTCACCGGCGGCGCCGACATCACGATCTTCCGCGACTTCGCCTCGCTCGACCCCGACTCGGTCAAGCAGGTCGCGGGGCTCTACGAGCCGCTGCGCGCGTGCACCAAGCCGACGGTGGCCATCCTGCAGGGGCACTGCGTCGGCATGGGCGTGACCATGCTGCCGAGCTTCGACCTCGTCTACGCGGCGGACCACGTCACCTTCACCACGCCGTTCGTGAAGATCGGGCTCGTGCAGGAGTACGGCAGCTCGCACACATTGCCCCGGCTCATCGGCCTGCAGCGCGCGAAGGAGCTTCTGCTGCGCGCGACGCCGCTCGACGCGCAGACCGCCGCCGACTGGGGCCTGGTCACGCGCCTGTTCCCCGCCGCGACCCTGCGCGAGGAGGCGCTGAAGATCGCGACCGAGCTGGCCGGCAACCCGCCCGGCGCGGTGGCGCAGGCCAAGCGGCTGCTCGACGTGGGCGTGATGGCGAGCTTCGACGAGGTCTGCCGCGCCGAGGACGACGTGCTGGCCACCCGCTACGGCTCGCCGGAGAACGTCGCGGCCGTCACCGCCATCCTGTCGCGCAAGAAGAAAGCGTGAGACGCGCCCTCTGGCTGTCGCTGCTCGTCCTCGGATGCGACGGCGCGACCGAGCTCGACGCGGGAGCGGACGCGGCCCCGGACAGTGGCGTGGACGGCGGCGTGGACGCGGGCCCGGCGGTGATCGTGCGCTCGGATGAGCGCGAGCCATGCAGAGAGCAAAACCCGCTGCGCAACGCCTACTTCGGAGACCTGCACGTGCACACCGCCGTCAGCTTCGACGCGAACGCCTACGGCACGCGCACGCGGCCCCGCGACGCCTACCGCTTCGCGCGCGGCGAGGCGATCGGGCTGCCCCCGCACGACGCGGAGGGAGCGCCGTCCCGCACCGCGCAGCTCGACCGTCCGCTCGACTTCGCGGCCGTGACCGACCACGCCGAGTTCTTCGGCGAGATCGACATCTGCACCGACCCGACCTCGCCCGGCTACGACTCCACCACCTGCCGCACCTACCGCGACGGCGACAGCGCCATCCCCGACTACGGCGAGCTGACCAACCTGCTCTTCATGCCCGGGCGCACCGCGCGCGTCTGCCGCGGCAACCCGGGCCTCTGCGAGGCGCGGGACATCGCCATCTGGGAGGACATGCAGGCCGCGGCGGAGGAGTTCCAGGACCGGAGCGCCGACTGCGGGTTCACGACCTTCGTCGGCTACGAGTGGACCGGCTCCGCCGGCGGCACGAACCTGCACCGCAACATCCTCTTCCGCGGCCGGAGCGTGCAGCGCGTCCCCGTGAGCTACCTCGACGCGCCCACCGCGGGGGAGCTCTGGACCCGGCTCGACGCCACCTGCCTCGACACGGGCACGCCCTGCGATCTCCTGAGCATCCCGCACAATGGCAACCTGGGTGGCGGCCAGATGTTCGTGCCCATGACCGAAGATGGGGCCGCGTACGACGCCGAGGACGCCGCGCGTCGAGCGCGCCTCGAGCCGCTCGTCGAGATCTACCAGCACAAGGGCGCCAGCGAGTGCGTGCCCGGTCTCGACGACCCGCTCGCGAGCGAAGACGAGCTGTGCGGCTTCGAGATGTTCCACCCGAACCTCTGCACCGGCGCCGCGGACGACCCGCCCGACTGCGTCGGCGTCTGCAACGGCGGCGGCGTCGGCTTCCTCGGCGGCTGCGTCGGGCCCGGCGACCTGGCGCGCGGCGCGCTGCGCACCGGGCTGGCCGAGGAGGCGCGCGTCGGCGTCAACCCGTTCCGGTTCGGCTTCATCGGCAGCACCGACACCCACGTCTCCACCGCCGGCCTCGTGCGTGAAGACGGCTGGCCTGGCCACGCGGGCGAGAACGAGGACGAGCCCGCCGATCAGCTCCAGGTCCCCGAGGGCGCGCTCGTGCGGGGCCGGACCGCGAGCCCCGGCGGCCTCGCCGTGATCTGGGCCGAGGAGAACAGCCGCGAGGCGCTCTTCGACGCCATGCGCCGCCGCGAGACCTACGCCACGAGCGGCCCGCGCCTGGTCGTGCGCTTCTTCGCCGGCTGGGGCTACCCCGCCGATCTCTGCGACCGCGCCGACGCCCTCGAGACCGGCTACGACGAGGGCGTGCCCATGGGCGGCGCTCTGTCCTCCGCGCCCGACGGCGCCGCGCCCACCTTCTTCGTCAGCGCGCTGCGCGACGCGATGGGCGCGCCGCTCCAGCGGGTGCAGATCATCAAGGGCTGGCTCGAGGGCGGCGAGACCCGCGAGCGCGTCTACGAGGTAGCGGGCGACCCCGACAACGGCGCGAGCGTGGACGAGGCGACGTGCGCCCCGACCGGCGACGGCTTCGACAGCCTCTGCGACGTGTGGACCGACCCCGACTTCGACCCCACCCAGCCCGCCTTCTACTACGCGCGCGTGCTGGAGAACCCGACCTGTCGCTGGAGCCGCTACGCATGCAACGCGCTCGGCCTCGACTGCGCGACGCTCCCCGCGGACTCGCCCCACGCCGCGTGCTGCGACCCCGCGATCCCGCACACCCTGCAGGAGCGCGCGTGGACCTCGCCCGTTTGGTACTCGCCGTGATCCGACCAATCCTGAGTACGGAGACCCCATGAAGACCGCCGCCGAATACATCGCGAGCCTCCGAGCGCGGAAGCTCGAGCTCTGGGTCGACGGCGAGCGGATCCCCGACCCCGTCGACCACCCCAAGGTCCGCCCCGCCATCAACGCCGTCGCGGCCACCTACGCCGTCGCGCACGGCCCGCACGCCGCCCTCGCCTCGGCGCACTCCGAGCTCATCGACGCGCCCGTGAACCGCTTCACGCACCTGTTCACCTCGCCCGACGACCTCATCAAGAAGGTGGAGATCCAGCGCGTCCTCGGGAGGCTGACCGGCACGTGCTTCCAGCGCTGCGTCGGCATGGACGGCATCAACGCCCTCTTCATCGCGACGTGGGAGGCGAGCGAGGAGAAGCACGCGCGCTTCGTGAAGTGGCTCGAGGGCGTGCAGCGTCGGGACGAGATGCTCAACGGCGCCATGACCGACCCGAAGGGCGACCGCGGCAAGCGCCCGCCAGAGCAGCCCGACGCCTACGTCCGTGTCGTCGGGCGGAGAGACGGCGGCGTCGTGATCCGCGGCGCGAAGGTGCACCAGACCGGCGCCGCGAACGCGCATCAGATCTTGCTCATGCCCGGCCAGGCCCTGCGGGAGGGCGAGGAGGACTTCGCCATCGCCTGTGCCATGCCCGTCGACGCCGAGGGCGTGCGCATGGTGCTCGGCCGCCAGCCCTCGGACGGGCGCAAGGGCGGCCCCGACGCCGGCAACGCGCGCTTCGGCGGCCAGGAGTGCGTGGTGATCTTCGACGACGTCTTCGTGCCGGAGGAGCGCGTCTTCCTCGACGGCGATCTTCCCGCGTGCGCGACGCTCGTCGAGAGCTTCGCGGGCTTTCACCGCGCGAGCTACGGGGGCTGCAAGCCGGGCAACTTCGACGTCCTGATCGGGGCCAGCGATCTCCTCGCCCGCGAGCACGGCGTGCGGCGCGCGAGCCACGTCCGGGACAAGCTCGTCGAGATGGCGCACCTCGCCGAGACCGTGCACGGCGTCGGCCTCGCGGCGAGCGCCAAGAGCACCGCGCACGCGAGCGGCATCTGGGAGGTCGACCCCGTGCTCGCGAACGTCTGCAAGCAGAACGTCACGCGCCTGCCGTACGAGATCGGCCGGCTGGCCGAGGACCTCGCGGGCGGCGCCATCAGCACCCTCCCCTCGCTCGCCGACCGCACCCACCCGGAGCTCGCCGAGCTGCTCGCGCCCGCCTTCGGGAGCGAGGCGCGGGCCAAGGCGCTCCGGCTCGTCGAGTACATGACCTACGGCGCGGGCGCGGTGCCCTTCCGCATCGAGTGCATGCACGGCGCGGGCTCGCCCCAGGCGCAGCGGATCGTGCTCGAGCGCACCCTCGACTGGGACGCGAAGGTCCAGCGCGCCCGCGTGCTCGCCGGCCTCGACGACGACGAAGAGCTCCCGGATATTAGATAGCCTCGTTGACGCGCCGCACAAAGCGTGCGAGGTTGTCATCGATGGACGAGGAGGCCACGCACCCTTCCCCGCACGACGCGCTCTTCAAGCGTGTCTTCGGGGACGTCGAGCGTGGCGGCGCGCTGCTCCGGTCCCTCCTGCCCGAGGCGCTGACCCGCGCGGTCGACTGGTCGACCCTCGAGCTGCGACCGTCGGAGAGCGTCGGCCCCGAGCTGCGCGGGCTCTCGAGCGACCTCGTCTTCTCGGGTCGCATGGCCGACCGATGGGTCCTCTTCCACGTGCTCGTGGAGCACCAGAGCACGCCCGACCCGCGGATGCCCTACCGCGTCGCCGAGTACCTCGTGCGCCTGTGGCACTCCCACGGCGAAGTCGTCGACGGCCAGCCAGCTGGACGTGGCGGAGCTGAAGGCCCGGGGACTGCCTGCCTTCGCCACCCTTGCCATCTGGGCGTTGAGGAGCGCCTTCGATCGCGGCTTCGTCTCGACCGCGGCGGACCTCTCGGGGCTCTTCGACCAGGTCGCCGCGGCCGACGACGCGGCCCAGGCGTTGGCGAGCCTCATTGGCTATATTGGATTCATCAGCCGCCCGGGTGAGGACCTCCTCGCGCAGGTCCGGACACATCTGAGCCCTCGGGTACGGGAGGAAGTCATGGAGCTCGAAGAGATGCTCGGCCGCAAGAGGCAGGAGGAGGGGCGCGTTCAGGGGCGCCAAGAGGGGCGAGTCGAGCTCCTCACGAAGCTCCTTCGACTGAAATTCGGCGCCCTGGATGCCGAGACCGAGCGCCGCGTTCAGGGCGCCGACGAGGTCGAGCTGGATCGCTGGGCCGAGCGGGTGCTGACCGCGGAGCGACTCGCGGACGTGTTCGCGTAGCCGGCCACTCGCCACGGGTCCGGACCCATCGTCGGCGAAGTGGGCCGACCGGGAGGACTCCGAGACAGAGCCACTCGGCCAGGGGGAAGACCATGGAGATCGAGGAGATGCTCGCGGCCAGGAAGCTGGCGGAGGGACGAGCGCTGGGTCGCGCCGAGCGCGCGGCGGAGCTCCTCACGACGTGGCTGCGACTCGAGGTCGGGGAGCTGGATGCAGGCATCGAGCGACGAATTGCGAGCGCCTCGGGAGCCGAGCTCGAGCGCTGGGCTGTAGGGCTGGCGACCGACGGCCGCGGCGGAGAGGAGCTCGGGCCGCTCTCCGCGCCATCGACCGGAGACCCTGAGGGCATGGATTCCCCCGTGGAGGAGACCCTGGTGCAAGAGGTGATGCATTACCTCAGCCCTAGAGTGCGAGAAGAGCTCGCAAAGTTCGAGCGGGTTCTCGTGACCCCCCACCTCGAGCGCGGACGCGCGGAGGGGCGCCTCGCGTGCGGGGCCGACCTCCTCTCGGAGGTCCTGCGCCTGAAGTTCGGCGAGCTGGGTCTGGAGACCGAGCGACGTATCCAGAGCGCCTCGGAGGTCGAGCTGGATCGCTGGGCCGAGCGGGTGCTGACCGCGGAACGACTCGCGGACGTGTTCGCGTAGCCGGCCACTCGCCACCGCCTCGCCGGGGATGTGAGACTTTCGGGGGCCGTGTTGCCGACGATCTGCAGCAGCGGGGCGGCCGAGCTGGTCGGCGCCCTCCTCTACCTCTTCGGTCCCGCCCTGGCGGCGCTCGCGGGGAGCGCGCTGACCGCCGCCCTCACCTCGGCCTCCGTCGCCATCCTGGTCGGCACCCTGGCCCACGCGATCGGGCTCTCGCTCGCGCTCGGCGGACACCGCCTGCGTCGGCGCGGGCACTGGCTCGGGCGGCCGCTGCTCTTCAGCGCGGCCGTCGTCGTGTTCACCCTGGCCGGGTTCGCGTCGATCGGCGTGGCGCTCGGGATCGTCACGGGGGACAGCGCGGGCTGGTGGCTGACCATCGCGCCGCTGTCGGCTTTGCTCGCGCAGCTCACCTCCGTCTTCCTCGGCGCGGTGTGGCTGCTCGGGCACACGGGCAGCCTCCTCGGCGACTGGCTCGAGCAGTCCTGGACCGAGCGGAGCGAGACCTTCGAGACCCGCTGGCGCCGCGTACGGACCGGCGCGCGCTGGCTGGGCGTCGCGCTCTGGCTCCTCGCCGCGCTCGCGTTGCTCGCCGCGTCGGCCTTCGGCGTCGTCACCGCGCTCGCGCTCATGCTCGTGGCCGACGCCGCGCGCGGCCTCCTCGCCGTGCATGCTGGCTTGATGGCGGTCGGCGTCGTGGCCGCGTTCGTCGTCGTGATCCGTCAGCTCCCTCGCCTCCGCAACCCCGACCCCGAGCGCTGGGTGCCGACGCTCCGACTGCGGCCTCGCGACAGCGCGCCCGGCCACGCCCTGCGCGTGCTCGTCTCCTGGCTCTGTTGGCTGACGGCCGAAGCCCTGGTCGTCCTCTCCGGCGGGCTGACCGTGCTCGGACCCTGGCTCGCCGTCACGGCGCTGATGACGGACGGCGACGGCGCGTTCGCCGCGGTCGGCGCCGTGTTCGCGCTCCTCGGCGTCGGCGGCCTCTACCTCGGCCGACTCGGCGGCTGGCTCCGCCCCATCGAGCCCGGCACGCACGACACGCGAGCCTCGGAGCAGCAGGCAAACGAGCCCGCCGCGGCCTGATCGGATGCCCCCTGTTCCCGCAGGGGCGAGTGAGATCTCCCGCTCCCTCGCAGTCGTCTGACGCGTTGTCCGCGCTGATGAAGTTGCTCGTGTGCCCAATATGGGCAACACTATACCCATATTGGGTACACCCACCTCACCTTCGGGTACGATCGCAGATGCGTTGTTCACCGCGACGCAGCAGCGAGTGCTAGCCCTGCTCTACGGTCAGCCCGAGCGGGAGCTCACCGTCTCCGAGCTCATCGCGCTGGCGTCCATCGGCTCGGGATCGGTGCAGCGAGAGCTCAGTAAGTTGTCGGCTGCGGGACTCGTCGAGGCCCGGCGCGATCGTGGAAGAAGCCTCTACCGAGCAAACAAGCAGTCACCTGTGTTCGAGGATCTGCGCGGTCTCGTCGTGAAGACAATGGGGATCAGGCACCAGGTCGAGGGGGCCCTGGCGCCCATCGCGGACCGGATCGTGCTCGCCGTGATCTTCGGCTCGGAGGCGAAGGCCACCGCGACAGCCTCCAGCGACGTGGACCTGCTCCTCGTGGTCGACGACCTGACGCTGGAGGAAGTCCACGCGGCGCTCGAGCCGCTGGAGCGGCGATTGGGTCGCCGCATCGACCCGACCGTGTACACGCGCGAGGAGTTCACCAAGCGCCGCCAGAGCGACCATCCGTTCCTGAGGAAGGTCCTGGCGGGGCCGCACATGGTATTGCTCGGTAGCGAGGATGTCGTCGAAGGCTCTCGATAACCTGGTCCGCGTCGGCAAGCTGAAAGCCGAGCCGGCCGACGCCGCCGAGCTCGACGGACTCCTCCGCTCGGGCTCGGTCCGACTGAGAGACGCGGGCATCGAATCGCTGAGCATGGAGAGCCGCTTCGACCTGGCTTACAACGCCGCACACGCCCTGTCTCTGGCCGCGTTACGCCACCACGGTCTTCGCTCAGATAACCGCTACCTCGTCTTCCAGACCCTGCCCCACACGCTGGGGCTCCCGAACGAGATGTGGCGCGTACTCGACACCGCGCACCGCAAGCGCAACCTCGCCGAGTACGAGGGTATCGTCGACGTGGACCGCTCGCTGCTCGAAGCGCTCCTGCGGGTGACCACGGAGGTGGAGGGTCGGCTTCGCGATCTCCTGACGGCGTGACCCTCCTCCCGACCAGGGTCCGCCACCCCTCGCCCGCTCCTCGGCGTCGGCGGCCTCTATCTCGGCCGACTCGGCGGCTGGCTCCGCCCCATCGAGCCCGGCGCGCACGAGATGCGAGCCTCGGAGCAGCAGGCGAACGAGCCCGCCGCGGCCTGATCCGAGCGCGCCGAACGCGGGCTCAGCGCCTGTGGTGAGGGCCCGAGACGGTCGTGAACGCCGAATGCGTCCCGGCGAGCCCGAGTGCGGCCCCGCGAGGGACACGACCGCGGCGCCTCGACGCGTGGCTGCACGTGGGCATGGCGCCCGGCGGCGATGGGGTCGCGAGTCTAGAGGCCTGCCCGCGCGCGGCGGCCGACTGAACCGTGCAAGTCGTCTGCTTGCAGGGCCTCGGTCAGGAACCGATACGGTCTCATCAGCGCTTCTGACGCTCGACGATGCGCGCACGAATCGCGGCGAACGCTTCGTCGCCGTCAACGAGAGTCGCCTCACCCGAACGTAGCGCCTCGATTCGGCGACGAATCTCGTCTCTCCACAGGCGATCGATCTCGTCATCGCGGGAGATTGGCTTCGCAGGGTCGGCCATGGTGGGAGCATAGCGTCCGGCGCTCGTCTCGGCGAGAGTCAGGGGCCCGGTCCCCCACGTGGGGGCGTAGCCTGCCAGCCGCCGATCGCCGCACGAGGACAGCCCGCTCGAACGTCGCGGGTGCTGCAGACAGGAAGCCAGGGGGTGCTTGGAGCCCCCTCTCGGCCGGCGTCCGCCACCCCTCGGCCCGCCACCTCCGCCGATCGGCGGCTGTAAGTGCGCGAGATCACATGCTGGGTGATCCGGAACGGGGCTTGCGGAGTCCGCCGGCGTGTCCGCCATCGCAAGAGGAGCTCGGCCGTGACCGCGCCGTCGATCCACGCGGCGGGGACGTACGGGCTGACGGTGCGGTGCGCGTTCCGGAAGCTGTTCCTGACGCCCTTCGCGCCGGAGCTTCACGAGGGGATTCTCTACGCGCTGGGCGCCGCGCAGCGGAAGACGGAGACGCTGCTGCACCAGATCACCATCGAGCCGAACCACATGCACGACACGGTGACGTCGACGAAGGCGAACCTGCCGGACTTCAAGCGCCTCTTCCACGGGGAGGTCTCGAAGTTCGTGATGGCGTTCCTGAAGAAGCGTGGTTTCGAGACGCCGGAGCGCGTCTTCGGCGACGGGCGGAGCCACCACATGCGCCTCGTGAACTCCGCCGCGCAGCTCGTCTACTTGCACTACTCGGACGTGCAAGTCGTCAAGGACGGCCTGACGCGGACGGTCGACGAGTACCCAGGGTTCGTGAGCGACCCGGCGATGATGAAGGGCACCGTGATCCGCATCGCGCGCCCGCCGCTCTACTTCGACCCGCGGACGAGCGAGCCGTACGAGGAGGTGCGCTTCTCGATGCCGCCACTGCTGCGCCGTGAGCTCGGCGCGGACCGCGTGGTGGAGCACCTCGAGCGCGCGCGGCGGAGCGCGGAGCGGGCGCACGCGAAGGAGCGGAAGTGGCCGGTGCTGGGCGCCGAGCGCCTGATGAAGCAGCACCCGTGGGCGGAGCCCGCGTCTCCGCGAAAGCGCAACCCGGGCCCGATCCCGAGCTTCCGCGTGATCGACGACGACGAGCTCGAGGAGCACTGCGCGAAGGAGACGGAGCACTTCCGCGACGCGCACGAGGCGGCGCGGAAGGCCCGCGCCAAGGGCGAGCACGAGGTGGAGTTCCCCGCGGGTACCTACCTGATGAAGGTGCAGCACGGCGCGAACGTGGCTTCCTCGGACAACGAGTCGGTGCTTGCTGCGGATGAGGACTTCGACAGCCCCAGTGCGCGGCTGCCCTCCGACGCGCTCCGCGCGCTGAGCGAGAAGCTCCGCGGCTACGCCGCCTCGGTGGACCCCGAGCAGCAGGCCGACGCGTTGGGCGCCCGCATCCTCGCCGGCGAGTCGATGTCAGTCACCCGCAAGGAGTCGCCGCGGGTGCAGACGGGCGGCGAGGAGACGACGGCGCGGCTGGTAACGCTACGTGGTGAACACAAGCCCTCTCGCCGGGAGGCGGCTCCCGAGCCTCACGAGGAGGACGGCGACGTCAGCCCGGCTTCGCCTCGCGATGAACGCGACCCCAGCAAACCTCCGGACGAACCCGGCGACAAGTAGGCCCCGCGCGGCTCGATGACGGCTCGAGCCGCGCATCGGTGCGTCCGTCGTAGCCTGCGTCACGGACAAATCCGCTAGCTGTGAACGCCCGCGACGCGATCAGGGTGTGAGGGACGCTGAATCGAGGGAGGGAGGCGGAGATCGCCGTCGAGCTCTCGCTGATCCGCCGGCGCCGCGGCGGCGGGAGAGGCGGCGCGGGGGAGCACCCGGGACGGAAAGCGCAGAGCGCGGGCGGAGATCGCCGCCGAGCTCTCGCTGATCCCCCGCCGCCGC
>SHBB01000286.1 GCA_004213565.1 Sandaracinaceae bacterium | reverse complement strand
CACGAAGAACCCGACGTACGAGGAGGTCTGCAGCGGGCGCACCGGGCACAACGAGGTCGTGCGGGTGGTCTACGACCCGGAGAAGACGAGCTACGCCGCGCTCCTGAAGATCTTCTTCGAGAGCCACGACCCGACCCAGGGCATGCGCCAGGGCAACGACGTGGGCACGCAGTACCGCTCCGGGATCTACGTCTACGGAGAGGCCCAGCGCGCGGAGGCGGAGGCGGCGCGCACCGCGTTCGCGGCCAAGCTCCGCGACGCCGGCTTCGGGTCCATCACCACCGAGGTCCTCGACGCGCCGCCCTTCTACTTCGCCGAGGACTACCACCAGCAGTACCTCGACAAGAACCCGAACGGGTATTGCGGCCTCGGCGGCACCGGCGTCACCTGCCCGGTCGGCGTGATCTGAGGCGCGTCGGGCTTTCCCCACCCAAGACGGACTGGACACCCGTGTCACACTGTCTTCATGGGGTTCCGTGATCAGGTCGTGGCAGCCCAGGCCCAGGTGGACGCCCTGACGGCCGAGCTGACGCAATGGACCAACCGTGCGCGTGAAGCCGAAGCGGAGGCCGAAGACCTCCGCCGTGAGCTGGACGGGATCAAACGCGGGGCCTCGCTCGAGCAGCGCCTCCGGGACGATCCCCACTTCGCGATCGCCCAGGTCCTGCTCCCCATCGCCGGGCTGCTCGGGCTCTTCTACGGGGTCCTGCTCCGCGCGACCGTCTTCTACGGCACCTTCCACGGCCACTTCGACCCGACGCCGGCCGGGCTCGGTCGCTTCCTCCGCCAGCTCGACGGGCCCGAGGCGTGGGGCGCGTTCCTCATGCTCTGCATCACCATGGTGCTCTCGGCGCTCCCGATCGTCGCGGGCGTGGGGCTCGTTCGGCGGCGCAAGTGGGGCTGGGCGGTCGGCACGCTCACGTACGTGCTCTGGACCCTCGCCTTCCCGCCGCTCGGCCTCTACGGGCTCTACGCGATGTGCCGCACCAACGTGCTCGGCACGTTCTTCCCGCAGGACCGCACCGAGCCGCTCGTCGGCGGACGCGCGGCCACCTACGTGCCGCCCGGCGAGCGGGCCTCCCACCCGGCGTGACATGAGCCCCGGGCGCCTTAGATTCCCCTCGCCGTGACGAAGCCAGCCTCGAAGAAGAGCGCCCCCCCGACCCCCAGCTCGGACGACGTCGCCCTCGTGTGCGGCGCCACGCCCGACGGCGAGACCCTCGGCGTGCTCCGCAAGCGCGGCGAGAAGGTCGAAGCCGCGCTCCTCCGGAAGGCCGTCGAAGGGCAGCCGCTGCAGGGGGACCTCGTGCGCCTGAAGCCGCGTGAGGAGCCGATGCTCTTCGACGTCGAGACGCTCTACGAGGCGCCCGCCCTCCCTCGAGAGGCCGAGCCCAAGGCGGGACCCTCCCAGGTCGCCAACGACTCCTACCGCAAGGGCTGGGACCGCCTGTTCCGCGCCCGCAAGCGCGCCGCGTCGACGCTCAACTAGAAGCCGATGCGCTTGGCCTCGGCCGGGCGCTCGCGCTGGAGGTCCTCGGCCATCTTGCGATAGGCGGCGTCCATCTCCTCGGTGACCGACGCGCGGGTGTGCTTCAGCGCCTCCTCGAAGATCGGCATGGGCACGTCGCTCACCTCGAGGTCGTGCCGGAGCGCGATCAGGCCGGCGCGGCGCACGAGGTCCTCGAGGTCGGCCCCGGTGTAGCCCTCGGTCCGCTTCGCGAGCGAGGCGAGGTCGACCCCGGCCGCGAGCGGCATGCCCTGCGTGTGGATCTTCAGGATCTTCAGGCGGCCCCTCTCGTTGGGCACCGGCACGTAGATCAGCTCGTCGAAGCGACCGGGGCGCAGCAGCGCCGGGTCGATCAAGGTCGGCTGGTTGGTCGCGCCGACCAGCACCACGCCCTTCAGCTCCTCGAGGCCGTCCATCTCCGCGAGGATGGTGTTGACCACCCGCTCGGTGACGGCCGGCTCGCCGAGCCCGCCGCCGCGACGCGGGGCGAGGGAGTCGATCTCATCGAGGAAGATCACCGTGGGCGCGACCTGCCGCGCGCGCTGGAAGAGCCGCGCCACTTGCTTCTCGGACTCGCCATACCATTTGCTCAGGAGATCGCTCGAGCGCATCGAGATGAAGTTCGCCTCGGCCTCCCGCGCGCACGCCTTGGCGAGGAGCGTCTTGCCGGTGCCGGGCGGGCCGTAGAGCAAGAAGCCCTTCGCGGGGCGGATGCCCATGCGCTCGAACGCGTCCGGCCGCTTCAGGGGCAGCTCGATGCCCTCGCGGAGCGACTCCTTCGCCTCGTCGAGCCCGCCCACGTCGTCCCATGAGACGTTCGGCGTCTGGATCATGATCTCGCGCAGCGCCGTCGGCTGCACCCGCCGGATGGCCGCGTCGAAGTCCGAGCCGAGCACGATGAGCTGCTCGAGCGCCTCCTCCGGGATCTCGTCCGCCTCGAGATCGATGGACGGCAGCACGCGGCGCAGCGACTCGAGCGCCGCCTCCCGGCAGAGGGCCGCGAGGTCCGCGCCGACGAAGCCGTAGGTCATCTGCGCGAGCCGATCGAGCTCCACGTCGTCTCCGAGCGGCATGCCGCGGGTGTGGATCTGCAAGACCTCGCGGCGTCCGTCCTTGTCCGGGACGCCGATGGTGAGCTCGCGGTCGAAGCGCCCCGGCCGGCGGAGCGCCTCGTCGATGGCGTCGGGCCGGTTGGTGGCGCCGATGACCACGACGTTCTGCCGCGGCTTCAGGCCATCCATCAGGGTCAAGAGCTGCGCGACCAGGCGCTTCTCGCCCTCGCCCGTCACCTCGTCTCGCTTCGGCGCGATGGAGTCGATCTCGTCGAAGAAGACGATGCTCGGCGCGTTCTGCTCCGCCTCCTCGAAGATCTGCCGCAGCCGCTCCTCCGACTCGCCGACGAGCTTGCCCATGATCTCCGGGCCGGCCACGGAGATGAAGTGCGCGTCGGACTCGTTCGCGACGGCGCGCGCGAGCAGGGTCTTGCCCGTGCCGGGCGGGCCATAGAGCAGCACGCCCTTCGGCGGGTCGATGCCGAGGCGCTGGAAGAGCTCCGGGTGCTTCAGCGGCAGCTCGATCATCTCGCGCACTTCGTCGAGGGTGTGGCTGATGCCGCCGACGTCGTCGTAGGTGACGTCGAGCACGCGCTCCTCGGGCTCGGTGTGCTCCGCGCGGAGCTCGATCTCGGTCTCCGGCGTCACCCGCACGATCCCGCTCGGGTTCCCGGAGACCACGACGAGGCGGATCTCCTGCAGCCCGTAGGCGCGCTGCGCGTAGAGCGCGTTCATGACGTCGTGCGGGAAGGGGCCGCCGTTCATGCCGGGCGCGCGGCGGTAGACGCTCGTGGAGATCACGCTGCCGGGCGCGAGCGGCCGCCCGATCAAGGTCGGCTTGAGCGCCTCCCCCGGACCGCTCAATCGTACGTTGTCTTGCGCAGGGGCCAGGACGACCTTGCGCGCCGGCTTGGCCTCAGCCTTGCGCACTGCGACGCGGTCGCTGATGCCCACCCCTGCGTTGTGCCGCTCGAGCCCGTCGAGGCGGATGATGTCGAGGCCCGCGTCCTCCTCGTAGGGCGGCAGCGCGAGCGCGGCGCTCCGGCGCTTGCCCTCGATCTCGACGACCTCCCCGCCCCGGAGCTCGAGCGCCTCCATGGCGCTCTTGCTGAGCCGCGCGACGCCCTTGCCCATGTCCTGGTTCGTGGCCGCCGCCACCTGGAGCACGACCTCGTCTTTCGCCATGAGCGGGAAACAGTGCCCGAACCGGGGGCTGTCAAGACCCCACACGCCTCCGGGAGACGAGCCACGTCAGGAGGACGGCGAGGAGCCAGGGAGCCGCGAGGCGCCTCCCGCCGACCGCGCATCCCCCCGAGACGGGTGGCGTCGCGGGCGCGGGCGGCGCGAGCTCCACCTCCGGGAGCACCGCGTCGTAGGCCATCAGCGCGTCCGGGTCCTCGAGCGCCATCGCGCTGAGGTAGAAGAGCACGCCCTCCCAGAGGTGCGGGTTCGCCACCCGCTGGCTCGCGACCGGCCGCCCCGCCTCGCTCACCGTGGCCATCGCCTCGCCGAAGTGCGCCGTCTCGGTGGCGTGGCCCTCCGCGATGAGCTCCACGAGGTCCGACAGCCCCTCGCGTCGGGACGGGTCGCGCCCGTGCGTGAGACCGAAGCTCACGGTGTTCTTCATGAAGTACTGGCCGCCCGTGGTCTCGAGCCGGATCTGCGGCCCGACGAAGGAGAGGTCGCTGTCGAGCTGGGCCGCCACGCGCGGATCCGTCCACGGCAGGACGCGCATCGGCCAGACGAGCCACGCCGTGGTCCCCGTCGGGCCGCTCTCGTCCGGCGACGCGCGCGCGCCCACGCCCCGTACGAAGCGGTCGGCCAGGGGGTCATGGAGGTGGGTCACGATGCCCTCGCGCACCTCCCACGCCCGCGCCGCCCAGCGGGCCGCGGCCTCGTCCTCGCCCAGCAGCGCGGCGGCGCGCGCCGCCATCTCGAGGCCGCCGAACACGGGGACCGCGCCGTTCAACGTCTGGGTGTAGGCGGCGTGGTCGTCCTCCTGCGCGGGCCAGTGCAGCCCGGTCTCGGGGTCTCGCCAGCGGACCAGCAGCTCCGCGGCCCGCGTGATGGTCTCCCAGCGCTCCCGGAGATACGCGACCGGGTCGTCGGCCCAGCCGGCGTGCGCGACGAGAGACCAGAGAACGAACGCCGTGCTGTCGATCTCGAAGCGGAAGACCCCGCCCACGAGTCCGTCTGCGTAGTAGTTCATCTCCCAGGCGTCCTCGGGGTAGGTGCGCGCTCGGCCCCCTCCCGGCGGCGGCGGCGGATCGGGATCGACGAGCAAGGTGGGCCGCACGGGCGCGTCCCGCTGCCACGACCCGTAGAGCGCGGTGCGCTCGCGCCGGAGCGCCGTCTGCCCGGAGACGTCGAGCGCGACGTCGAAGAACGCTCCGTCGCGCGGCCAGTCCAGGCCGTAGGGAGGCTGGCGCGAGATCGACGCGACGATGGCGCCGGTGGCCGCGTCCGTGCCGACCCGCAGGTTGACGAGCGAGCGCCGCGCGACCGCCACCACGCGCGGAGCCTGCGACTCCGGGAGGCGGAGCCCGCCCAGGAACGCCTCGAGCGCCGCCTCGCTCGCGGCCACGACCTCTTCTCCCGACAGCTCGCGCCGCGCCGCGCGCGCCTCGTCCAGCGTCGCGCCCGCGCTGAGCACCACGCTCACCGTCGCCGTGTCCCCGTCGAAGCGGAGCGGCGTGCGGAGCGCCTCGTTCACCTCGCCCGCCGCGACGTCACTCCCGCCGAGCGCGCCGTCTGCCGCGTCCACGAGCGCGTCCTCGGCCTCGTGCGCCCAGCCGTGCGCGTCGCGGGGCGAGCGCGCGGTGGGATCGCATCGCAGCGCGTCGAGCAGGTCGGGGTCGAGCGGGAGATCGAAGTCGGGCCAGCGCGCGGCGAGGGAGACCACGTTGTCCACCAGCGCTCCCACGTCGTCGCAGAGCGGCGTGCCGTCGTAGCCGACCTGGTGCTGATCCGGCGGCGGGTCCGTGCCGAGCACCCACGCGACCCCGCGCCGAGCCCGCTGCCCCTCGAGCAGGGCCCGCAGCGCCGCGTCCGAAGGCTCGCCCTCCTGGAGCAGCTCGGCGAAGGCGCCGTGGTCGACGGTCGGCGCCCCGAGCAAGTCGGTCGGCTCGTCGTAGATGCCCTGGTCGGACGGGTGCAGGTGCACGACGACGGACGCGTCCGGATCCCAGGCCGCCGCGAAGTCGTTGCGGCCGTCCACCGCCCAGTCCGCCACCGGGAGCTCCGGGATGCGCGAGCTCGGAGGGACCGGCGAGAGGTTGGCGTAGGTGAGCAGCCACGCCGCCTCGACCGGGCTGTCCGGGGCGCGGGCGACCTGGACCTGCCTGACGAAGACGTCGCGCTCCGGATGCACCGCGTCGATCACCGTCACCGTCAGGCCGAGCGCCTCCGACGCGTGCACCGACCAGACGTTCGCGCCGTCGCCCGGGCCGTAGCTCTGGTCCGTCTCGAGGTCGCGCAGCCAGTGCACCGAGCGGACGCCCGCCCGCTCCACGACCAGCCCGAGGAACAGCCCCGCGCCCTCGGAGGCGCCGAGCCGCGGCCGGCTGCGCGCGTCGTAGCCGTTGCTGCTCACGTAGCCGAGCTGGTCGGAGTAGCTCGGGCTCGGCCAGGTCAGCACGGTGACGTCGCCGTCCGCCGAGACCCCGACGCTGATCCGGCCATGCCCGCAGATCGCGTTCACGTTCGTGGCGCCGAAGATGTGCTCGATGGCGTCGATGCGGCGGTCCGCGCGGGCAGCGGCGGGCCAGGCGAGGAGGAGCGCGAGGAGAGCGACACGCATCGGAAGAGGCTGACCCCAAGAGGTCCACTCGTCAACTGGTCAGACCAGAAGCCCGCGATCTTTCTGACGCAGCGCCCATCCTCTGACGCACTTCTGACGCGCGGATCCCCCGATCGGGGCGTCCCGACTCATGAGCACGAATTCTGCACAGCGATCGGAGCGATGAAGCCGCTTCGGAGCCGACTGGTGTTCGTCGACGACCGCGCCCACTGGCTGCGCTCGATGGGCCGGGTGTTCGAGGCGTCGGCCAGCCGCGTCTACCTCTACACGAACCCGCTCGAGGCGCTGGAGCAGATCCCGCTGCGCCGCCCGGACGCGGTGGTCCTCGCGAGCCGCATGGCGCACGCGAGCGGGGCGCAGCTGGCGCGCGCGCTGAGGCGACGGCTCGGGAGCGCGTGCCCCCGACTCGTGCTGCTCATCGAGGCGGACGAGCACCCGAGCGAGGCCGACCGGGCGCTCTTCGCCGAGGTCCACGTCAAGCCGGTGAGCGCCGAGACGCTGTGCGAGATCCTCGGGCACGCGGCCCGGTCCGCGCGCCTCGAGCGCCTCGGGTCGCTTCGCGTCGAGCGCGCCGCGGGCTGAGGCGGCTCACCCGAGCACGACCGCGACGGTGCCCGCGATCATGAGGCCGACCGCGACGAGCTTGCTCGGGTGGATCGTCTCCTCGAACGCGATCCGCCCCACCACGACCGAGGAGGTCATGCCCACCGCGCGCTTGATCGTCTCGACGATGCCGACGAAGAGCAGCTGGATGGCCCACAGCTGGAGCGCGAGCGCGCCCGCCGCGAACGCGACCGAGCCGCCGAGCGCAGGCCAGGCGCGCCTGGGAACCGAGAGCGGCGCGCGCCGGAGCAGCAGCCACGCCAGGAGCGCCACCGCCACCCCACCCGTCTGCACGAGCGCGTGCACGGGCTTGGACGCGTGCTCGAGCGCGAGCTTGTCGAGGGTGGTGCTGAGCGCCCAGCACGCCGAGACGCCGACCATCATGGCTGAGCCCGCGTCGAGCCGACGCCAGAGCGGCGCGTCCCCGCGCGCGTGGAGGCTGACCGCGCCGACCACCACCAGCGCGATCCCCGCCCACTGCCAGCGCGACGGCAGCTCACCGAGGAGCGGGATGGCGACGAACGCGGCGAAGACGGGCGTGAACGAGAGGAACGGGATCGTCGCGCTCAAGGCCGAGATGTGGATGGCCTTCATGAAGAGCAGGTTGGCCACCACCTGGAGCCCGAGCGCGCTCAGGCCGGGCGGCCAGTAGCCCGGCTGGAGCTCGGCGTCGAAGGCGAGCGCGACGGCGAAGAACGGGACCTGCCCGACGCTCAGCCACATCGCGGCCAGCGCGGGCGGCACGCCCCTGACGAGCGCCTTGCGCGTGGCGTCGAGCCCGGCCCAGCAGGCCGCGCCGCCGAGGGCCACCGCGAGGCCGAGCGCAGCGAGCGTCACGAGCGCTCCATGGGGTCAGAACTCGAGCTTCACCCCGCCCTGGATCTGGAACGGGCGGACCGGGCGCGCGCCGAAGGGCCGGCGGGAGGCGACGGCCTGGCTGAAGGTGAGGTTCTCGCCCCGCACGTAGATCCGGAGGTGCTCCAGCACGCCGAGGTAGAACGTCGCGTCCAGCAGGAAGACCGCGTCGGTCCGAGGCAGGTCGTCCCCGGGCGCCGCGACCTGCTCCCACATCTCGCTCACCCAGCTCGCGGACACGTTGAGCCCGATGTCCTCGTGCTCGACCCCCGCCTGGGCGGAGATCTGGTGCTCGGGGATGTACGGGAGGCGGTCGCCGGGCTGCCCACCCGCGTAGAGCGGGCTCGGCGAGTCACCCACCGCCTCGCGCAGCTCGGTGTAGGTGAAGGTGTAGGTCGCGCGCAGGGGGACGCGCACCTCGTCGAAGCGCAGGCTCGCCCCGAGCCGCACGTCGAGCCCCGCCACGATGGGGCGGCCGCCGTTCGCTTCGCGGTCGAGCTCCATGTCGGCGCAGCCCGCGGCGAAGGAGCAGCGCTGGAGGAAGTTGGTGTAGTCGTTGACGAAGCCGGTGATCTGTCCGCCGAGGCCGCTGCCCTCGTGCGACGCCCGCACGCCCGCCTCGTAGAGCACGCTGTCTTCGGGCTGCACGCCCTCGGCCTGCCCGGGCGCGACGGGCGCGAAGCCGCGCATGACGCCGCCGAAGACGGCGAGCTCGTCGATGATCTGCCACTCCAGGCCCGCCCCCGGGAGGACGGCGGCGCGGAACGCGGCGTTCGTCATGCCGCTCTCGCGGTCGTCGTAGCTGGTCCAGATGAGCTCGGTGCGCACGCCGGGCGTGACCGTGACCGCGTCCCAGAGCTCCACCGACCACGCGGCGTGCGCGCTCAACGCGAGCGCCTGCGCCTCTGTCCGCAGCAGGGTGTAGCGCTGCTCGGTCACCTCGATGAGCTCCCCCCCCGCGACCCCGAACGCGCCCTCGGTGTGATGGCGGAACACGTCGTCGTGGTGGAGGCGCGCGCCCACCCGGACGCGGTGCGACAGGGGCCCGGTCTCGAAGGTGCCGACGCCCTCCGTCTGGACGCCCGTGCTGCCGAAGACGCGGCCGTTGTTGCCGATGAGCACGTAGTCGTTGGACGCGGGGCCGAGCTCCCCGTCCTCCTCGCCGCGCAGGACCGCGCCCAGCACGGCGTTGGCGCCGCTCGGGTTGAGGAGCACGTCGAACAGCTCGGTGCGCGTCTGGCCGCCGCCCTCGCGCGGCAGCCCGCCCATCGCGTTGACCTTGAACCAGTTCCGCGTGAGGTCGTGACGGTAGGCCGCGCTGCGCAGCACGAAGCCGTCGCCCACCTCGAGGGTGTGCCGGAGCTGCACCTGCGTCCGCCACCACTCCATGCGGTCGAGCTGCGAGGCGAAGTAGCGCTGGTAGGGGTCGGCCGCGAAGTCCGTGTCGGTCAGGCCGAGGTAACTCTCGTTGCTCCCCTCCGCGCTGAAGCCGAGCCGCAGCTCGAGCCTCTGGTAGGCGTCGTCCCCGACCGCCCCGCGCAGCTCGCCGCGCAGCACGAGCTCGCCTCGGTCGAAGCCCGTGTTGGGCGACGCCTCGAACCCCTGCAGCGACTTGAAGCCGTCGCTCCGGAGGAACACGCCCTCCGCGACGAACCCGCCCCAGTCGTTGCTCGCCCCGGCCCACGCGTGCGCGCGTCCGTAGAGATAGGTGCCGAGCGCGAGGTCCACGCCTCCGCTCGCTTCACGGGGGATCTCCCGGTTGTGGAGATCGATCGCGCCGCCGACCGTGGTCGGGCCGAAGGGGATGGTGGCCGCGCCCATGTAGACGTCCACGCCGGTCATGCGGAGCATGAGCGGGAAGTAGTAGGCGGCGGGGGCGGCGTACGGCGCGGGCCCGAAGAGGATCCCGTCCTCCATGAGCGTGATGCGACTCGAGCGCTCGCTGCTCACGCCCCGGAGGCCGATGTTGGGTCGCAGCCCGAAGCCGTCCTCCTGCCGCACGTAGGCGCCGGGGACCTGCTGCACGACCGCGTCCGGGTTGTCGTAGGAGAAGCGCTCCAGCTCCTCCTCTCCGAGGCGCTGCACCGCGCCGCCCGTGGGCCGCTGCTCGGTCTCGTCGATCGCGGGCGCGGTCACGACCACGTCCGGGACGGTGAGGTCCTCCTCGGACTCGACCACGTCGTCGAGGTCGGGATCCACGAGCACGTCGTCGTCGGAGAGGATCAGATCGTCGGGGTATTCGGCCTCCTCGGGCTCGGGCTCGGGGGCCGGGGCCGGCGCGGGCTCGACGTCCGACTCCTCTTCTACCTCCGGAGCCGCGTCGGCCGGAGGCGGGCCAGCGTCGCGCGCGTCGGTGCCGCCAGCATCGCGGCCGCCATCGGGCGCGCCAGCGTCAGGGCCACCTGCGGCGGGCGGACCGGCGGCGGGCGGACCGGCGGCGGGCGGACCGGCGTCGGGCGGACCGGCGTCAGGGCGGCCGGCGTCCTGGGCGGCGGCGGGAGAGGCGAGCGCGAGCAGCAGCAGGATCGGGGCGAGGGTGCGCACGGGGGCGCAACATGCCCGCGCGGGGGGCGGACGCAAGCCATTCCTCATCGGCGCACCATCGCGGCGCCGCGCGGGCGCATGCGGAGGGGCGCGGTGTCCGGCCGCGGGAGGATCCAGTCGGCGGGCGCGAAGCCGTCCTCTACCGCCGCGAGGTCGACGGTCGGGTCGATCAGCCGCGCCGAGGGTCGGCCGTTGAGCGACGCCCAGGCGTCGGCCCGGACCTCCACCCGCGCGTGGCCGCGCGCGCGCAGGTCGTCGCGGATGTGATGGGCGAGCTGCAGGATGAGGTCGGGTTGCCCGGCGAACTCCGCCTCCTGTCGCCCGTCGAGGTAGCGGCTCGGGCGCACCTCGCGCTCACGCGCCTCGCCGTCGAGTCGCACGCGGTAGGTGACGTCGCCGTTCTTCTCCCGCACCTTCACGCGCCAGCTCCACCGCATGCCCTGCTCGTGCCACAGCACGTCTCCGCCGTAGAGGTGCCCACGCAGCGGCGCCGCGATCATCACCAGCGCCCAGAGGCCGAGCGCCACCACGCCGGCCCGACCGACGCGTGATCGATCGTCCGGCTCGATCTCCACCCGTCGGAGGCGCGCGTGCAGCTTGCGCGGCCAGTCCGGCGCGAAGAAGAGCGTCGCGGCCGCGGTCATGATCACCGGGAAGATGCCGATGAAGAAGAAGTACGCCGTGAGGCCGTGGAAGACGCAGACGGCGGCGAACGCGAACGGCCGCGTCCGGCGCCAGCTCAGCCAGAAGACGATGGTCAGGTCGTAGAGGAAACCCGCCCAGCTCATCGCGAGGGCCACCCACGGCTCGCCCAGGAGCGGCCCGATGACCGGCGTCTCGGTGCGCGCGTGCAGCCAGATGCCGAGCGGCTGCCCGTGAAGGAGCCAGTCCGGCCCGATCTTGGCGACGGCGGCGAAGACGTAGACGAGCCCCACCTGGAAGCGGAGCAGGTAGAGCACCCACGCCGGGATCGTCTCGCGGCGGAGCGACGGCCGACGGCGCGCGTCGAGCGACCAGGTGCCGTGCAGCGGCAGCACGCAGAAGAGCGCCGCGAGGAGCGTGACCAACCAGTAGTGGTTCAGGTAATTGGTCACGTCGATCAGGTGCAGGTAGGTGAAGATCACCAGCACCAGCGCCGACGCGATCCGGGAGAAGAGGCCGAGGGCCACGCAGAGCCCCGCGAGCCCGAGCAGCGCGAACGCCGCGCTCATCCACGGCTCGGGCAGCGGCCGCACCCATTCGAAGCCGAGGTAGTGGAAGTGGAACGTCGGCTCGACGTAGAAGCGCGCGATCCAGCCGCTCCAGAAGTAGCGGATCACGCCGCCCGCGATCACGAGGCCGAACATGACGCGAAACGCAGCCGCGGAGGCGGCGTCGCGGGGCTCGTTCAGGCGCGCTCGCAGCCCGCCCATGTCCTCAGTCGTTGTCGCCCGGCGTGCAGGACTGGACGTCGATGTCGAGCGCCGTCACCACGTCGACCTTGAACAGGCGCTGCGCGGTGCCGAGCGCGGCGTAGGCGGCCATGACCTCGGGCGCGTCGGCCTCGATGGCCTCGCGGAGCGTCCCCGGGATCGCCTCG